>CALGAM010000148.1 GCA_937951935.1 uncultured Micromonospora sp.
GGGACCCGCGCGGCGTCCGGGACGTGGGGCGGTGGCCGGCGAACCCGCGGGACACCGTGCCGGAGGCACCGTTGGAACACCGTGCCGGAGGCACCGTTGGAAGGCCGTGCCGGAGGCGCCGCAACAACACCGTGCCGGAGGCGCCGCAACAACACCGTGCCGGAGGCACTGTTCTTGAACGCCGTGCCCGGGGCGCCGGTCGAGCCGTGCCGGCGCCCCGGGCAGGGTCAGGGTCGGCGTGTCCCGGTGTCGCCCACCCCCGCGGGCTGGGCGGGGTTCGGGCCGTCGGCCGGTTCGGCCCCGACCGGGTCGGGTGCCGCCGCCTCGGGCGCGGTCTGCCGGTCACCCCGCAGGACCGGGAACAGCGCCAGCGCGACCAGGGCGCCGACCAGGCCGGTCGCGACGAAGCCCCAGGCGGGCCCGGCGGCGTCGATGACCCCGCCGGCCAGCGGGGACCCGAGGGCGATGCCGGTGGTCAGCGCGGAGTTGTGCAGACCCATCGCCTCGCCTCGGACCGCGGCCGGGACGCGCCGGCTGACCGCGTCGACCGAGGCCGCCAGGGAGGGTGCGCAGAGGAACCCGGCCGGCACCAGGGCGAGGGCGAGCGACCACCAGTGGCCCCCGCCGAGCCCGACCGGAACGGTGCAGAGGCCGAGCAGCAACACCAGCAGGACCGGAGCCGGCGGCCGGCGCACCGCACCGTAGGCGAACCCCCCGACCAGGGAGTAGGCCCCCCACAGGGCCAGCACCAGGCCGGTCCAGGCGACCTGGTCCGCCTCCCGGAGCACCGCCACCACCGCGACGTCCGAGCCACCGAGCACGAGCGTGCTGGCGGCGGTGACCGCCAGCAGCCCGAGCAGCCGCGGGGTCAGCCACTCCCGGCGCGACACCGGGCGCCGCGTCGGTGCCGGCTCGTCCTCGGCCCGCACCGGTGGGTCGAGCAGGAAGAGGGCGACTCCCGAGAGGATCAGACCGGCGCCGACGGCGGCCACCGCGAGCCGGGGTGACCCGCTGGTGGCGAGCAGCACCGCCAGCGCCGGCCCCGCCATGTACGACAGCTCGACCCCCATCGAGTCCAGCGCGTACGCCGGCCGGCGGTGCTGCTGGGGCACGAGCGCGGCGAGCGACTGCCGGACCACCCCGAACACCGGGAGACCGAGCAGCCCGCCCGGCAGGGCGGCGCCGAGCAGCACGGGGTACGACATGAACGGGGCGCTCGCCCAGAACAGGCCGGTACCCGCGGTCGACAGGACGAGCATCGTCCGCAGCCCGCGCCGGTCGACGAGCCGGCCGAGCAGCGGGGCGCCGAGTGCGTTCCCGACGGTCATCGCGGCCCCGACCAGCCCCGCCGCGCCGTACCCCTGCTCGAGGTGCAGGACGACGTACAGGGTCAGGGTGATGGTGGTCATCGTGACCGGGATCCGAGCCACCAGGGCGACCAGCACCAGGGACCGGACGCCGGGCAGCGCCAGGGTCGCTCGGTAAGGGGCTAAGTTCATTGGGCTCCGTACCTCCGGCTGGCCATCCTGCCTGCCAACCGGGTGGTGCCCGCAACCGGGTTACGTCCCCGGGGTGCCGAGCACCGGAGTGCCACGCAGGGTGACCCCGGCCTCGCGCATCTTGTCGAGGGCGACCTGGGTGGTGTCGTGGGCGACCCCCGCGGTCAGGTCGAGCAGCACGGTGGTGGCGAAGCCCTCCCTGGCCGCGTCCAGGGCGGTGGCCCGCACGCAGTGGTCGGTGGCGATGCCGACGATGTCGACGCTGTCCACCTCGTGTCGGCGCAGCCAGTCGGCGAGCTTCTCGGCGCCCTCCGCCGTTCCCTCGAAACCCGAGTACGCGGCCTGCCACTCGCCCTTGTGGAAGACCGCCTCGATCCGGTCGGTGGCCAGGTTGGGGTGGAACTGCGCACCGTCGGTGCCGACCACGCAGTGCCGCGGCCAGGAGTCGACGAAGTCCGGCTGGTCGCTGAAGTGCGTGCCCGGGTCGACGTGGTGGTCCTTGGTCGCCACCACGTGGTCCCAGCGGTCCGGTTCCGCGGCGAGCAGCTGGGAGATCTTGGCCGCCACGGCGGCGCCACCGGCGACGGCGAGCGAGCCACCCTCGCAGAAGTCGTTCTGTACGTCCACAATGATCAGCGCTCGGCTCATCGGTCGCACCTCTCCTTTCCCGAGTGCGGTTGGGTCCGTTCCGTGGCCGGAGGCGAGAGCCTATCCGCTGTCGGAGGCGGAGGCGAGGTCCTTCCCCCGCGGGCTAGCCCGCGGGGATCACCGTGACCGGGATGGTGGGCTCTCCCGCGGAGAGCTTGAGCCCCTCCCAGGGGATGGAGATCAGGCACTGCCGCAGGTGCTCCCGGGACTCGGCCAGGGTCGGCAGGTCGACCGGCTCGCCACCGCGGACGTAGGGCCGCTGGAGCGGACGGTCGTGCGGCCGGGGTTCGGGGGTGCCCTGGGGGACGACGACCTCCTCGGTGGCCGTACCACTCGGCTTGTGCCGGCGTACCGCGGTCTTGCGCCCGCCGACCGTGGCCTTGCGCTCGGACCGCTTGACCACCGGGCGCCCGTCGACCTCGACCAGCTTGTAGACCAGCCCCGCGGTGGGGGCGCCGGAGCCGGTCACCACCGCCGTGCCGGCCCCGTACATGTCGACCGGCTCGGCGGCGAGCGCGGCGATGGCGTACTCGTCCAGGTCGCCCGAGACAATGATCTTCGTCTCGGTGGCGCCGAGCGAGTCGAGCAGTTCCCGGGAGTGCTGGGCCAGCACCGACAGGTCACCGGAGTCGATCCGGATCGCCCGCAGCGAGGGGCCGGCGACCGCGATCGCGTTGCGGATCCCCTGGGCGATGTCGTACGTGTCGACCAGCAGTGTGGTGTCCGGGCCCAGCGCGGCGACCTGGGAGGCGAACGCGGCCGGCTCGTCGTCGTGCACCAGCGTGAAGGCGTGTGCGGCGGTGCCCGCGGTGGGGATGCCGTAGCGGCGGCCGGCGGCCAGGTTGGAGGTGTAGGCGAAGCCGGCGAGGTAGGCGGCACGGGCGGCGGCCATCGCCGCCGACTCGTGTGCCCGCCGGGAGCCCATCTCGATCAGCGCACGGCCACGGGCGGCGGTCACCATCCGCGCGGCCGCCGCGGCGACCGCCGAGTCGAAGTTGAGCACGGAGAGGGTCAGGGTCTCCAGGAGCACGCACTCGGCGAAGGTGCCGGAGACGGTCAGGATCGGCGAGTTGGGGAAGTACAGCTCACCCTCGGCGTACCCGTCGATGTCACCGGTGAAGCGGTAGTCGCGCAGCCACCTGGCGGTCGGCTCGTCGACCACGCCGGTCTCGCGCAGGTACGCCACCTCCGCCTCGTCGAACCGGAAGTCGCGCAGCATCTCGACCAGCCGGGTGGTGCCGGCGACGACACCGTAGCGGCGGCCGGCCGGCAGCCTGCGGGCGAAGACCTCGAAGACGCAGTGCCGGTTTGCGGTGCCGTCGCGGAGCGCGGCGCTGACCATGGTCAACTCGTAGTGGTCGGTCAGCAGTGCGGGGCGGATCTCGTGCACGACGCCAGCCTAAGCGTGCCGGCTCGGGCGTGTCGGACGGTGCTCACCCCCTGGCGTCGGCGGGGCGCGCACACCGGCCCGCCGGCCGGGCGGCGCCCCCGTCGGCGCTCACCGCCCCGGGTCGGCCTCCAGGTCGGACAGGGCCCGCAGCGCCGGTCGCAGCTCGCCGCGGCCGGTGACCCCGAGCTTGTTGTAGACCCGCTGCAGATGGTTCTCGACGGTGCGGACCGAGATGTAGAGCTGTTCGGCGATGTTGCGGCTGGCCAGGCCCTGGGCTGCCAGCCGGGCGATCTGTCGCTCCCGTTCGGTCAGCGCCGGTTGGCGGACGGTCAGCGTGGGGGTGCGCAGGACGTCGCAGCGGCGCAGCAGTTCGGCGAGCCGGAGGTTCGCCTCGTGCGACCGGGACGAGCGGGCCGCGCGCAGCCGGGAGACGGCCCGGCTCGTCGCCTCGACGGCGAAGACGTTGAGCTCCAGTTCGGCGAAGTCGTTCGCGACGGCGAGCAGGTCGTCGCCGGAGTGGGTGTACTCGGCCCGGGCGTGGCGGGCCATCAGCGCCGGCAGTGCGCCGTCGACCCGTTCGCTCAGCTCGCCCAGCCGTTGGGTCACGTTCTGCCGTGTTCCGGTCATGGTGGGTTCACCCACCTCAAGGTCCGCCCGGCCGAGCCGGACCAGCTCGTACAGGGCGAGCACCTCGTGCCCGGCGAACCCCTCGGCCTGCAACCGGTTCACCAGATCGCGGAGCAGGGCGACCGCGCCGGTGACATCCCCGGAGGCCGCCCGGACGGCGGCCCGGGCCTGCTCCAGCCACGGGTAGAGGATCGCCATTCCGGAGCTGTGCGCCCGCTCCGACTCCGCCATCGCCTCGACGGCCGACTCCACGTCGCCGCGCATCGCCGCCGCCTGGGCCCGCTCGGCATGGGCCAGACCGGCGAAGACCGGGCTGGTGGCGAGGATGGCGCAGGCGCTGAGGCTGGTCCGCAGCGCCTCGCCGGTCTGGCCGCGCAGCCGGGCTGCCTGAGCCCGCAGGATGGACAGATAGCCGCTGCCGAGCCGAAAGTCGCCCGCGTCGGCCAGGTCGGCGAACTCGGCGGCGACGATGGCGTCGATACCGACCAGATCCCCGGCGAGCGCGAGCCCGGTGCCCCGGGCCAGCTCCATGGCGAGCTGCAGGTACGGCATGTCGCTGCGCCACTGCGCCGCCTCGGCGGCGACCCCCTCGACCGTCCGGCGGCTGAGCGTCAGCTCGCCCCGGGCGGCCTGGAGGTGGGCGATGGTGCACCGGGCCAGCCCGCGGGCCGAGGCCGTCGCGGCCGGCCGATCCAGCACCGCGCGGCTCAGCCGCAGTGCCTCGGCCCACTCGAGCCGGTGCAGCCGCATGATCGCCTCGAACGCCATCACCCGGGCCCGGTCGGCGGGATCGGTCAGCTCCGTCAGGCCGGCGGCGATCTCGGCCACCGTGGACTCACGGTTGAGACCCCAGTAGGAGACCATCCCACGCGCCGTCAGCCAGCGGGCCCGCCGCGCGTCCGAGGTGATCTGGTCGGCGACCGAGTCCAGCACCTGGATCGCCTCCTCGGGCTGGTCGCCGAAGAGGAGGATGGTGGCGAGCAGCTCGGCGGCGCGGTAGCCGCCCCCGGCCGTGAGCGCCGCCCGTGCCAGCCGGACCGCCAGCGGCACGTCGAACTGGCTGAACGCCTGCGTACCCGCCCGCAGCAGCAGTTCCGGGTCCTGCGCGGTGCCCGAGTCGAGCCGCCACACCGCGACCCGGAGCAGGTCGTCGCGGCGTCGTGTGCCCACCTCCTCGACCAGGTCCGCGAGCTGCGCGCTGAGCCGGCGAACCCGGGTCACCGGGCAGCGCCGCCGGACCACCTCGCCGTAGAGCGGGTGCGCCAGGCGTACGTCGGAGCGGCGGTCGTGGGTGACGACCCGGATCAGCCCGCGTTCCTCCGCCATCTCCACCGCGGCCGGGTCGGTGGCCCGGTTGAGCAGGGCCAACCCGATCGGCTCACCCATCGCCACCAGTTCGACCACCGCCCGCACACTCGGGTCGAGCTGGCCGATCCGGGCGTCCACCAGGTCGTCCAGGCTCGGCGACAGGTGACTCCGGCCGGTCCACCGCCACACCCCGTACGCCTGGTTCAGCTCGTTGCTGGCGTGCGCCGCGATGACCAGCTCCCGCAGCAGCAGCGCGTTGCCGGCCGAGAGCCGGTGCAGTCGGTCGGCCGACGAGGGGTCGATGGGACCGTCGAGCATCGCGGTCAGCAGCTCGGCGGTCTCCGCCGGAGTCATCGGGCCGAGTTCGGCGTGGTCCACCAGGTCGTCGCTCCAGAGCGCCCGGATCGGCAGCGGCACCGGCTCGCCGCTGCGCAGCGTGCCGAGCACGGTGGCGTTGTCGGAGCGGGCGATCAGATAGACCAGCGCGGCCGACGAGGCGTCGAGCAGGTGGGCGTCGTCGATGCCGATGACGATGCGGCGCCCTGCCGCCTGCTGGTGCAGCGCCTCGACGGCCCAGCGCAGGATCCCGGCAGGGGTCAGCCCGGCCGGCTGGTCGGCCGGGAGCACCTGCGCCAGCCCGCCGAAGGGGATGCCGGCGGTGGCGATGTTGGCCGAGGCGGACCAGACCGCGCAGCCGAGCGCGGAAAGCTGTTCCAGACTCTGGGCGAGCAGCCGGCTCTTGCCGACCCCGGCGGTGCCGCTGAGGAAGAGACCCCGGCTGTCCGGACTGGTGGCGGCCCTCACCAGCCGGTTGAGCTCATCCGTCCTACCAACGAACTTCCACCGCCCCATCGGGGCAGCATATAGAGCGGCGGCCATCCGCGCTCGTGTCGTGACCGACGGTATTTGAGTAGCGTCCCGCTCACCCATGAGTAACGCGGCTACTCCCCGCCGGGAACATCGACGCATAACGTTCCATGGACCGGATGAACGCGTGCCGGCCCGTACCAGCCCAGTCGATACGGGCCGTTCGGGAGGTGAGCGCGCCGATGGAGCCGCTGTCCGCCGTCGACATGTGGCACTGGCCCTCCGCCGCGTCGGAGCCGGCGGGCGCGGAACCCACGGGCGGGGCGGGGCTGCGGGCGTATCCGACCATCTCCCCGGCGTCCGACGAGCCGCTCGCGGTGATCACCGCCGGTCCGTCCGGCGCCGACCGCCGGGCGCTGCTCGCCGGTCTGCTCGGGGTCGCCCCGGCGAACCTGCGGGTGCCGCCGGAGAGTTTCCTGGTGCTCCGGCCCGCCGCCACCGCGGGCTTCACCGTCCACGTGCCCGGGGACACCGGCGGAGCCGTGACCCGGTTTCCGGCCCCGACCCGGACCGTGCACCCGTCCGCGCGTCGCACCGGGTCCCCGCGCCCGTTCCGGCCGCCCCGCCGGGTCGAGCTGAGCGGACCCGAACCGTTGCTGCGGCACTTTCTCCTGGTCGACACGCCGGACACCGACACCCTCGGCGTCGCCGGAACCCGTGTGGTCCGCGACGCGGTGCGCCGGGGTGGCGCCCTGCTCTTCGTGCTCCCCGCCGACCGGCCGGTCACCGCGTCCGAGGTCGCGCTCCTCACCGAGACGGCGGGTGAGGCCGCCATCTTCCTGGTCGGCACCCCGAGCGAGAACGGCACCTGGCCGGCGGCGCCCGACATCGAGGCACAGCGGGCCGCGATCGTCCGCCGGGTGCCCGCGCTCGACGGGCTGTCCTGGCTCGACCTCGACCCGGCCGCCGGCGACACCGCCTACCTACGACGTGCCCTGATCGACTGGGCCAGCACCGAGGGTCTCCGCCGGGCCAGCCGCACACCGCCGGTCGGTGCGGGACTCGGCCGTACCGTGCGGGTGGCGCCGACGGCCGCCACCAGCGGTTGGGCCGACGTGCTGGAGCGTCGCATCCGCGACTGCGCCCAGCAGCTTCGTCGGGAGATCGCCCTGGAGACGGCGAACATCCACCTGCGTACCGTACAGGAGATCGTCTTCGGCGCGGGTCGTCCCGGGCTGCCCAGAATCCTGGACCGCGAGGTCGAGGCACTGTCGCTGGACGTGACGGCCGCCTGCGACGCCGAACTCGACCGGATCATCGACGAGTTGCTGACCCTGGTTCTCGGTGAGGCGCCGGACGACGGCGTACGGCTGCGGGTGGCCGCCGCGGTCGCCGCCGCCGTCGGCGGGGCGGACGAGGGCGGCGACCCGCTGCACCGGGCCCTGCTGGTCCGGCAGACCGGCGAGGTCGTCCCGGTCGACGGGCCGGCGGCCGTCGCCGCCTTCGCGAGCTATCCCTGGACCACCGCCATCCTGCCGCCGATCGGGATGGCGCTGGCCGCCGAGTGCTTCGGCCACTGGCAGCCCACGAAGCGCGGCGACTCCGGGGCGGCCCGCTCCTGGCTCCAGCAGGCGCTGCGGGAGATCGAGCTGGAACTCTGCCGCGAGGTGTCACGCCGCCTGACGGCGGTCGGGCGGTCGCTGGCCGGTGTGCTGGACGACGCGGTCCGGCACGGCCGGCTCCGGGCGTGACCAGGTGGGCGGCCCGCCGCCCGCGGGTCGCCGTCCCGCCCGCCGGCGACCCGCCCGGCCGCCGACTCTCCGGTCGCGCCGAGACGGTGGCACGATGGGGGGCATGGCGGCTCCACAGGTTGTACCGGTCGAGACACCGGACACCGACGAGGTGTCGGGCGCCGACCGGGCATGGGTGACGATCGTCTGGGATGATCCCGTCAACCTGATGTCGTACGTGACCTGGGTGTTCCAGAAACTCTTCGGATACAGCCACGAGAAGGCCGAGAAGCTGATGCTCGACGTGCACCACAAGGGCAAGGCGGTGGTGTCCAGCGGTGCCCGGGAACAGATGGAGTACGACGCGTCCCGGCTGCACGCGTACGGCCTGTGGGCGACGGTGGACCGGGCGTGAGTACGTTTCGACGCCAGGGCGAGCACTGCGTCGCCACCTTCGCCCCGGACGAGGTGCGGGTGCTCCGCAGGGTCGCGTCGGAGGTCGTGGGTCTCCTCACCGACGGCTTCGACCGCTCCGATCCCGTGGTCGGGCGGCTCTTCCCCGAGGCGTACCCGGACAGCCCGCAGGACTCCGCCGAGTTCCGGCGCTACACCGAGGGCGACCTGAAGACCGGCAAGATCGACCAGGCGGGCGCCGTGCTGGCGACGCTGCCCGAGTCCAGCGGCGGCGAGGTGCGGCTCGACAGCGAGGCGGCCGAGGCGTGGCTGAGGGCGCTCAACGACGCCCGCCTGGCGATGGGCGTACGGCTGAACATCACCGCCGACACCGACCTCGGCGCGGAGCTGGACGACGCGGTGCTCCGCGACCCGACCTCGCCCCGGGTCTTCCAGCTCTCCGTCTACGCCTACCTCGGCTACCTCCAGGAGTCCCTGCTCCGGGCGATGACCGAGGACCCGCGTCCGGAGGAGAACCGCTGAGGGCCCGTCCCGCCGCGCCTGGGCGGGAAGGGCCCTGGCGGGACGGGGTGCCCGGCCCCCTCAGTCGTCGGTGCCGTCCAGCCGGGCCAGCTCGTCGGCGTCGAGCACCAGGTCGGCCGCGGCGGCCGAGTCGCGGATGGTCTCCGGCCGGCTCGCACCGGGAATCGGGATCACCACCGGGGACCTGGCCAGCATCCAGGCCAGGCAGACCTGTTGCGGGCTGACCCCCCGCGCGGCGGCGACCTCGGCGAACGGAGCGAACCGGTCGCCCAGCTCGCGGGCCCGGCCGATGCCGCCCAGCGGCGACCAGGGCAGGAAGGCCAGTCCCAGCTCGGTGCAGAGCCACAACTCCGGCTCGGAGGAGCGGAACGCGGGAGAGTACTGGTTCTGCACCGACACCAGCCGGTCGCCGAGAATCCGGTGAGCCTCACGGATCTGGTCGGGGTTGGCGTTGGAGATGCCGGCCATCCGCACCTTTCCGGCGTCGACCAGCTCCTTCAGGGCGCCGATGGATTCGGCGTACGGCACCCGCGGGTCGGGCCGGTGGTGCTGGTACAGCCCGATCGCCTCCACCCCGAGCCGCTTCAGCGACGCCTCGCAGGCCGCCTTGATGTGCGCCGGCGATCCGTCGATCGTCCAGCTGCCGTCGCCGGGACGCACGTGCCCACCCTTGGTGGCGACCAACACCCCGGAGGTGTCCCCGCCGTGGCTGGCCAGCGCCCGCGCGATCAGGGACTCGTTGTGTCCCACCTCGTCGGCGTGCCAGTGGTAGGCGTCCGCGGTGTCGATCAGGGTGATCCCGGCGTCGAGCGCCGCGTGGATGGTACGGATCGACCGCTCCTCGTCCGGACGTCCCTCGATCGACATCGGCATCGCGCCGAGCCCGATCGCGCTCACCTCCGTGGTACCGATGCGGCGTCGTTTCATCGGACAGGCCTCCCTCGCCTCGGGTCTTCCGCCTCAGACTCCCTCGCCCGGCGCGCACCGCGGCGGAACCACGCCGCGCGGTGGGCCCGTGCCCGGTCGCGACCTCCGGCCGGCCGTCCGGCCACGGGTCCCGGCCCGACCGGGCCGGCGGACCGGGCCGGCGGACCGGGGTGGCCGACCGGGGTGGCCGACCGGGGTGGCGGCCGGGCGGTGGCCCGAGCCCAGACGCCGACTCTCCCGTTCTGTCCGCCTCCGGCCGGGGGCGTCGAGCGGTCGGGTGAGGTCGACCACTCCCGGGAGCCGAGACGGGCCGGTCACGGCCGCTCGGACAGGCGGTAGTCTGGGACACGTGCTGAGCATCGACCGGTCGATCATCGACGCGATCGTCGCGCACGCCCGCCGGGACCACCCGGACGAGGCGTGCGGCGTGGTCGCCGGTCCGGTGGGCTCCGACACCCCGACCCGGCACATCCCGATGACCAACGCCGCTCGGTCGATGACGTTCTACGAGTTCGACTCGATGGAGCAGCTGCGGGTGTGGCGGGAGATGGAGGAACGCGACGAGGAGCCGGTGGTCATCTACCACTCCCACACCGCGACCGAGGCGTACCCGTCTCGCACCGACATCTCCTTCGCCGGTGAGCCGGGGGCGCACTACCTGCTCATCTCGACCCGCGATCCCGAGGTCGAGGAGATCCGGTCGTTCCGGATCGTGGACGGGGTGGTGACCGAGGAGCCGGTCCGGGTCGTCGATGCCACGGTGGACCCGAACGCGGTCCAGTCGTACATGTTCGGGCAGAGCCCGACGACGGTCGACTACGAGTGTTCCGGCCGCTGATCCACGCGATCCTGCCGCGCCCGTAGTCCGTCCCTTCGACCCCCGTCGTCACCAGACTCCGTTCGTCACGAGGAGCACACCATCATGGCCATCGAGGTTCGCATCCCCACCATCCTGCGCAGCTACACCGGCGGCGCGAAGGTCGTCGAGGGATCCGGCGACTCGCTCAACGAACTCCTGTCCGACCTGGACTCCCGGTACTCCGGGCTGCGCGCCCGGCTGGTCACCGACCAGGGCGCGCTCCACCGGTTCGTCAACGTCTACGTCAACGACGAGGACGTCCGGTTCCTCGGCTCGCTGGACGCCAAGCTCAACGACGGGGACACCGTCACCATCCTGCCGGCCGTCGCGGGCGGCGCGTTCGGCTTCGCCGCGGCCGCCGCGATCCTCGGCCACCGCGCCGCCACGCGGGCGCGCTGAGCGGACCATGGCGCGGTACGAGAGCCTGCTCGACGCCTGCGGCGGCACGCCACTGGTGGGGCTGCCCCGCCTGTCACCGGCGGTGCCCGAGGGGGCACCGCCGGTGCGGCTCTGGGCGAAGCTGGAGGACCGGAATCCGACCGGCAGCGTCAAGGACCGGGCGGCGCTGTACATGGTCCGCGCGGCGGAGCGGGCCGGGCGGCTGCGTCAGGGCGACACCATCCTGGAGCCGACCAGCGGCAACACCGGCATCGCCCTGGCCATGGTGGCGAAGCTGCGCGGCTACCGGCTGGTCTGCGTGATGCCGGAGAACGTCTCGGCCGAGCGGGTGCAGTTGCTCCGGATGTACGGTGCGGAGATCATCTTCTCGCCGGCGGCCGGCGGTTCGAACCAGGCGGTGGCGACCGCGAAGCAGATCGCCGCCGAGCACCCCGACTGGGTGATGCTCTACCAGTACGGCAACCAGGCCAACGCCCAGGCGCACTACGAGACGACCGGCCCCGAGCTGCTGCGCGACCTGCCCACCATCACCCACTTCGTGGCCGGGCTGGGCACCACGGGCACCCTGATGGGGACCGGTCGCTACCTGCGGGAGAAGGTCGAGGACATCCAGATCGTCGCCGCCGAGCCCCGGTACGGCGAACTCGTCTACGGCCTGCGCAACATCGACGAGGGCTACGTCCCCGAGCTGTACGACGCCGGCGTGCTGACCCGGCGCTTCTCGGTGGGAACCCGGGACGCGGTGCTGCGTACCCGGCAGCTCATCGAGGTGGAGGGGATCTTCGCCGGGTTCTCCACCGGCGCGGTCCTGCACGCCGCGCTGGCCGTGGCGCACGAGGCGGCCCGCGCCGGGCGCCGGGCGGACGTCGCGTTCATCGTCGCCGACGGGGGGTGGAAGTACCTCTCGACCGGCGCCTACGCCGGCACGCTGGCCGACGCCGAGGAGGCGTTGGAGGGCCAGCTCTGGGCCTGACCGCCTCGGGGGCCGGCGTCCGGGTCGCCACCCGCCCGGATCGGGCGTCCGGGGCGCCCGCCGGGCGCGTGGGTGGTCCGACCCGACCGTCGTCTCCGGTTGGCGGGCGATGGTCTGGTTGCATCGCTACGAAGGTGACGGAACGTAGCGGTCAGGGCCGATTGCCTCGACCCGGTCGCTACCGGGTCGAGGCAACTCCAGCCGGTGTCACGTTGGCGACAAAGGTGACCAGATCATTCTTGTGGCCTGATGTCCCAGCGTAGGCTGCGCACCGTGACAGACGTTTGGGCGACGATTGCCCGCGCCTCGGCCGAAAGTCTGTTCGCGTCCATCGGTGACCATCGGTGATGGTGGGGCGACTGGATGCGACTGACCATACTCGGGTGCGCTGGCAGTTTCCCCGGTCCTGAAGCGGCCTGTTCCGCCTATCTCGTCGAAGCCGAGGGGTTCCGGCTCCTCCTCGACTTCGGCTCCGGGTCGCTCTCCGCGCTGCAGCGCTACGCCGGGCTCAACGTGATCGACGCGATCCTCCTGACCCATCTCCACGGCGATCACATCCTCGACGCGGTGCCCTACATCGTGGTCCGGCGGTACGCCCCCGACGGCCCGTACCCGCCGCTGCCGGTCTACGCCCCCAGCGGCGCGCCGGACCGGCTCGCCAGCGCGTACAGCCTGGACGAGGGGATGCTCGACGACGTCTACACCTTCCACGGCCTGCGGCCCGGCACCTTTCCGATCGGGCCGTTGACCGTCACCGTCGACCGGGTCAACCACCCGGTCGAGACCTACGGCGTCCGGATCGAGCACAACGGGCGCACACTCTGCTACTCGTCGGACACCGCCCCCTGCGAGTCCCTGCTCCGCCTGGCACACCGCGCCGACGTCTTCCTCTGTGAGGCGAGCTACCTCGACGGCGTGGACAACCCGCCCGACCTGCACCTCACCGGCCGGGAGGCGGGCGAGATCGCCGCCAAGGCCGAGGTGGGTCGGCTCCTGCTGACCCACCTGGTCGCCGCCTGGGGCAGCGAGGCGATCACCCACGAGGCGGCCCTGTCGGCGTTCGACGGTCCGATCGAGGTGGTCCGCCCCGGCTGCCGGTACGACATCTGAGCGTCGGCGTGTCGAACGGGTGACGCGGGCCCGCCGGTCGGGTTCGCCCCCCGGGGGGCCTCCACCCCGGCGCCGTCGCGCCCGCCGCGGAGTCCGTCGGGGCGCCCGCCGCCGGTGCCGTCCCGGTGCCGGCCGTCGGGACACGGGGTGTCGGGACACCCTCGATGGGAGCGTTCTCGGTACGACATAGGCTGCGGGGATGACGCGACCTGACGGGCGAAGGCCCGACCAACTTCGACCGGTGACCCTGACCCGGGGCTGGAGCAGACACCCGGAGGGTTCGGTCCTCGTCGAGTTCGGCGACACCCGGGTGCTCTGCACGGCCAGCGTCGTCGAGGGGGTGCCCCGCTGGCGCAAGGGTTCCGGGCTGGGCTGGGTCACCGCCGAGTACTCGATGCTGCCCCGTTCGACCACCACCCGCTCCGAGCGGGAGAGCGTCCGAGGCAAGATCGGCGGTCGCACCCACGAGATCTCCCGCCTGGTTGGGCGGAGCCTTCGGGCGTGCATCGATCTGAAGGCGCTCGGCGAGAATTCGATCGTGCTCGACTGCGACGTGCTCCAGGCCGACGGCGGCACCCGGACCGCGGCGATCACCGGGGCGTACGTGGCGCTGCACGACGCGGTCACCTGGCTCGCCGACCGCAGGGCACTGGCCGGCAGGCCGGAGACGGTGATGCACCGGTCGGTCGCGGCGATCAGTGTCGGGATCGTCGCCGGGGAGCCGCGACTCGATCTGACCTACGACGAGGACGTGGCCGCCGAGGTGGACATGAACGTGGTCTGTACCGGTACCGGGGAGTTCGTCGAGGTGCAGGGGACGGGCGAGGCCGGTGTCTTCGCCCGCGAGCAACTCGACGCGCTGCTCGACCTCGGCGTACTAGGCTGCGCCGAGCTGACCGAGCTCCAGCGGAAGGCGCTGGAGGGATGACGGTGGAGGGCACTGGTCGGATGAAGGTGCTGCTGGCGACCCGCAACGCCAAGAAGCTGACCGAGTTGCAGCGGATCCTCGACGCCGCCCTTGGCGCGCAGCGGGTCCAGCTCGTCGGGCTGGCCGACGTGGCGCAGTACCAGGAGGCCCCGGAGACGGGGCTGACGTTCGGGGAGAACGCGCTGCTGAAGGCACGCGAGGGTGTGAGGTGGACCGGCCTGCCGACGATCGCCGACGACTCCGGGCTGGCGGTGGACGCGCTGAACGGGATGCCGGGGGTGTTCAGCGCCCGCTGGTCGGGCCGGCACGGTGACGACCGGGCCAACCTGGAGCTGGTGTTGGCGCAGATCGCGGACGTACCGGACGAGCACCGGGGCGCGTCTTTCGTCTGTGCGGCCGCCCTGGTGCTGCCAGGTGGCAAGGAGCACCTGGTCGAGGGGCGGCAGGCCGGTCGGCTGCTGCGCGCGCCGCGCGGCGAGGGCGGCTTCGGGTACGACCCGATCTTCGTCGCCGAGGGGCAGAACCGGACCAACGCGGAACTGTCGCCGGAGGAGAAGGACGCGATCAGCCACCGGGGCAAGGCGCTGCGCGCCCTCGCCAAGGTGATCGCCAAGTCGCTGCCGGTGGGCGAGGGCGGCGGCTGGGCCACCCGGTGACGGCGCCGGGCGATCCGGAGCGGTCGGCCCGTCCGCACGACGGACGGGCCGACCCACGTTCCGGGGTACCTTCTCCCTGTTGGTGCCGGTCGGGGAGTGTCCGGGGGCGGTGTGTCGAGGTGGGCCCGCCGCGCCGTGGCGGCCCGGCCGTCACCCGAGTGGAGCCGGCAGCCGTGGTGTCGCCCTGGGTGGGTTCTGTCGGGTTGCCGCCCTCCGCGGCCCGGACGTCCCGTCGCCGGTCGCGTCGGCCCGGCTGCCGGTGACGTATCTCGCGGCGGGGGAACTTGCACACCTCCCGAGATCCCCAGATGATTGTGTGTGCCAACCAAATATCACGGGGGTGATCGTGAGTCCTGCCGGGCACTTCGACGAGCTCCTGCACCGGCTGGATGACCTGGCCCGGATGCTGCGGATAATCCGGCAGCGTCGGGCGACGGAGCGACCCGAGATTCCGTTCGGCATGCTCGGCATCCTGAGGGGGATCGAGCAGTTGACCGACCGGGCCGGTCGGCACGGCGAGGAAGCCGTCGGCTGTCACGCCAAGGAACTCGCCGAGACCGTCGGGCTGGACCCCTCGACGGTCAGCCGGGTCGTCACCGCCCTGGTGGCCCGGGGCCTGGTGGACCGGCGGACCGACCCCGCCGACCGACGGGCGAGCATCCTCGTCCTGACCGACGCCGGGCGGGCCGCCCTCGCCGACGCCCAGGACTGGTACGCCGACCTGGTCGTCCGTGCCCTCGCCGACTGGCAGCCGGCGGATGTCGCGGTGTTCACCTCGGTCCTCGGGCGGTTCACCACCGACATCCTGCGCAGCCTCGACGAGGCGGCTGCGGTGCACAACGACCCACACGACACGCGGGAGGCTTCGCGATGAGCGCACCCACCCTGACAGGCGCCGCGTCCGACGCGGAGCCGATGAGTCACCGGCAGATCCTGGAGGCGCTCAGCGGGCTGCTCCTGGTGCTCTTCGTCGCGATGCTCAGCGGCACGGTCGTCGCGACCGCGCTGCCGCAGATCATCGGAGCACTGAACGGCTCGCAGACCCAGTACACCTGGGTGGTCACCGCCACCCTGCTCACCGCGACCGCGTCCACCCCGCTCTGGGGGAAGCTCGCCGACCTCTTCAGCAAGAAGATGCTCGTCCAGGTCGCCATCGTGATCTTCGTGACGGGCTCGTTGGTGAGCGGGTTCAGCCAGAGCGCCGGTCAGCTGATCGCCGCGCGGGCCTTCCAGGGCGTCGGGGTCGGCGGCCTCCAGGCCCTGGTCCAGGTGGTGATCGCGGCGATGATCCCACCGCGGGAGCGCGGCCGGTACAACGGCTACCTCGGTGGGGTGATGGCGGTGGCCACCGTCGGCGGTCCGCTCCTGGGCGGCCTCATCGTCGACACCCCGTGGCTCGGCTGGCGTTGGTGCTTCTTCGTGGGCGTGCCGGTCGCGCTCGTCGCGCTGGTCGTGCTCCAGCGCACCCTGCGCGTGCCGACCGTCCGGCGGGAGGACGTCAGGATCGACTACCCGGGCGCCCTCCTGATCACGGGCGGGGTGAGCGTGCTGCTGATCTGGATCTCCTTCGTGGACGACTCGTTCGCCTGGGTCTCCTGGCAGACCGGGGCGATGGTCGGCGCCTCGCTCGTGCTGCTCGCCATCGCCGTCCTGGTCGAGTCCCGGGCCGCCGAGCCGGTCGTCCCGCTGAGGATCGTCCGGGAGCGGACCACCGCGCTCGCCATCATCGCCAGCCTGGCGGTCGGGATGGCGATGTTCGGCGGCGCCGTCTTCCTCGGGCAGTACTTCCAGATCGGCCGCGGCTACAGCCCGACCGAGGCGGGCCTGCTGACCATCCCGAT
Organism: uncultured Micromonospora sp.; assembly: GCA_937951935.1. Taxonomy (GTDB): domain Bacteria; phylum Actinomycetota; class Actinomycetes; order Mycobacteriales; family Micromonosporaceae; genus Plantactinospora. The sequence continues at coordinate 16,639 of CALGAM010000148.1, forward strand.
GATGGTCGGGGTGCTGGGCTCCTCGGTCGTCGCCGGCCGGATGATCACCAGAAGCGGCAGGATCAAGCCGTACGTCGTCGTCGGTTCGGTGATCCTCGTCGGCGGCTTCCTGATGCTCGGCATCATCGACCACGCGACCCCGCTGACCGTCATCAGCGCGGGGATGCTCCTGGTCGGCGTCGGGGTCGGCATGACCATGCAGAACCTGGTCCTCGCCGTGCAGAACACGGTGGCGCTGCGCGACGTCGGCGCCGCCAGCTCCAGCGTCGCCTTCTTCCGGTCCCTCGGCGGCACCATCGGGGTCTCGGTGCTCGGCGCGGTACTGGCCCGCCGGGTCACGGACCAGATCACCCGCGACCTGGCCGCCGCCGGCATACCCACGTCGGGTTCGAGCGGTGCCGGCGGCAACCTCAACCTCAGCGCACTGCCCGACGCGGTGCAGCACATCGTGCGCAACGCGTACGGCGACGCCACCGGGCACATCTTCCTGCTCTCCGCGGCGATCGCGGTGGTCGGGGTGATCGCCGCCCTGCTGCTGCGGCCGGTGACCCTGCGGACCAGCCTCGACCTGCCCGACCGGGCGACGTCGGCCGGTCCCGCGGGGCGGACCACCTCCCAGAGCTGAACGAGACGGCGCGGGCGGGCGGTGGGCGTGGTCCGGGTCAGCTCCGGGGCCGCAGCAGTACGTTCAGCCGACCGCTGCGGAAACCACCGAGGTCGAGGGCGCAGAAGTCGAAGCCGGCGGCGCGTACCGCGGCGTCCAGCTCCGCCGCCACCGCCACGGCGTCCGGCAGCCGGTCCACCGGGAGTTCCACCCGGGCCACCGTCCCCCCGGCGTGCGACCGTACCCGGCAGACCGGGAAGCCGAGCCGGTGGAGTGCGGCCTCGGCGGCCTCGACCCGGCCGAGGAGTTCGGCGGTGACCGGCTCGCCGTAGGCGACCCGGGACGCGAGGCAGGCCATCGCGGGCTTGTCCGCGGTGACCAGCCCGAGCCGTCGGCTGATGTCCCGGACCAGCCGCTTGGTCAGGCCGGCGTCGACCAGGGGGGCGACCGCACCCCGGCGGGCCGCCGCGACCTGCCCCGGCCGGTGGTCGTCCAGGTCGTCGAGGTTGGTGCCGACCGCGACGGTCGCCGACGTGAGCGCGGCGAGCGGGGCCAGGGCGTCGAAGAGTGCCGACTTGCAGTGGAAGCAGCGGTCGGCGCCGTTGCGCACGTACTCCGGCCGGGTCAGCTCGTCGGTGGCCAGCTCCACGTGGGCGATGCCGTGCCGGCGGCAGAACTCCCGGGCGGCGGCCCGCTCGGCCGCGGCGAGGCTCGGCGACACCGCCGTCACGGCGACGGCCCGGCTTCCGAGCACCTCGGTGGCAACGGCCGCCAGCAGCGCGGAGTCGACGCCGCCGGAGAAGGCGACGAGCAGTCGCCGCTCGGCGCGCAACCGGTCGCGAAGCCGGTCGAGCGCGGCGTCGACCTCGGCGGCGTCGGCGGCGACCCGCTCCGGTGCGGCACGGTCCGGGACGGTCGGCACGGTGGCGCCCGGCTCCACGATCGTCATCTCGCCCTCCTGGTGGTGTCGTCAGACGAAGCACCGCCCGCCGTCGACGACGACGGTCTGGCCGGTGACCGCCGAGGCGGAGGCGAGCCAGACCACCGTGTCGGCGACCTCCTCCGGCTGGACCACCCGCCCCAGGGCGGTCGCGTCCAACAGCGCGGTGAGCTGCGCGTCGGTGAGCGAGGCGGTCATCCGGGACTCGACGGGGCCGGGTGCGACGACGTTCACCCGGATGCCGGCCCGGCCGAGTTCGCGGGCGGCGGAGCGGGTCAGGCCGATCAGCGCGGCCTTCGCCGCCGCGTAGTGCGGTCCGAAGGCCCCACCGGTCAGTGCGGCGACGCTGCTGAGGTTCACCACCGCACCGCCGACCCGGGACAGCGGCGCGACGGCGGCGCGGATGACCCGGAAGGGCGCGGTCACGTTGACCGCGAGGCAGGCGTCCCACTCGTCGTCGCGAAGCTCGGCGAACGGACGCGGGCGGGCCCCGCCGACACAGTTGACCAGCAGGTCGAGGCCGGGCCAGTCGGCGGGAAGGGCGTCGAGCAGCTCGTCGGCCCCACCGGGTGCCACCAGGTCGGCCCGGACCAGTCGCTCGACACCGACGTCGCCTCCCAGGTCGCCGCGGTGGCAGTGCGCGACCACCCGCGCCCCCTCGGCGACCAGCCGGCGGACCACGGCCCGCCCGAGGTCCCCCGAGGCGCCGGTCACCAGCGCGTACCGGATCTGTCGCCGCCCGTCGGTGTTCGCGACGGACACGTCCCGCCCGGTGTCCACCGCCTCTCCTCTCGCGTTCACGTCCGTCACGTCGTGGACCCTCCGTCCGCCGCGCCGACCAGTGCCCGTGCCTCGAGCAGGAAGTCCCCGAGATGTCCCTCGTGCGGCAGGGACGGCCGGGTCCACCAGGGCGGGACCCCGCCGACCACCACCTTGTGGATCGAACCGGTGGCGACCGCCCGTTCGGCGACCGACCCGACGTCGCCGAGGAGCAGCACCACGAGCGAACGGCGCAGCGGCTCCACCCCGTCCTCCGGCCGCCACGGCGCCACCACGACGAACGGGAACGGCAACTCCACCCCGACCGCCGGGTGCCGGGCGTCGTCGACGGCGAGCACGGTGCCGGACAGCGCCGCCGAGCCGTCGCCGAGGTCGGCGACCGTCGGCTGTCCCGGGTGGCGCCGGGCCGCCTCGGCGAGCCGGTCGACGGTGGCGGCGAGCGCGCGGGCCTCGGCGACCGGCCTGACCGGAAGCACCGCGTCCGGGTCGGTCGGCGGAAGCGCCGGCAGCTTCGCCAGTCGCTCGCCGAGCGCGGCGGCGACCTCGTCCACCGGCTGGTCGGTGAGGATGGCCGAGACGTTCGTGCAGCGGATGCCGGCGTCCCCGGCCACGGCCTGCGTGAGGGCGTCCAGTCGGTCCTCGGTCAGCGGACCGGCCAGCAGCGCCTTGCTGCGTCCGGGTCCCCGTACCGCCACGTCCCGGCGGTGCGCGTACCCGGAGGTCACCGCCTCACCGCCGTACACCACCGCGAGGTCCGCCTCCTCGACGAGGCATTCGGCGGTGGCGTGCGGACCGGGCAGCACCAGCAGCGGCGGCGGTGTGCCGTACGCCTCGGTCAGGGCGTGAGCCAGCCGGATCGGGGTGAACGGGTCCCGGGCACCCGGCCGGACCGCCACCCGCAGCCCGTACCCGAGGGCGCGCAGCCACGCCCCGTGCGTCGCGGGATGGTTGTTGGGTGCGATGACGGCGAGGGTCTCGCCGCGCGGCACGCGTCGGATGCACGCCCGTATCCCGTCGCTCTCCTCGACCCGGACGGCGAGGTCGGCGGCGGTGAGTGCGGGCAGCGCCGCGCACAGCTCCCGGAGTTCGTCCGCGGCCCGTGCCGCCACGGCCGCCGGAATGCCGGTGGCCAGGGCGAACCGTTCGTGGTACTGCTCGGGGGTCTCCCCGGCCAGGGTGCCCCGGGCGAACAGGTCCCCCGCCCGGGCGAGCGCGTCGGGGTCGTGCGTCGGCGCCGGCAGCTCGGCCAGGCCGTCCAGCAGCCGCCGGGCCAGCAGCGGCGGGGCCTGGGCGACCTCGGCGAGCGGGGCGCCGGTGACCGTGGACAGGGTGACCCGGTCCGCCGAGCCGCGCGGCCGGCCGGCCACCATCAGCGGTACGTCGTGCATCAGTAGACACCCTCGATGAGCGGACCCTCGGCCTTCGCGGCGGCGTACGGCCGGACGCCGGCCAGCCCGTCCCCGCCGTACCCCTGGGCCGGGGCGACCCGGATCGCGGTGTCCCGTTCGAGGACGGCCGGCAGGAACATGTCCCGGGTGAGCAGGTTGACCCGCACCCGGCCGCGTTCGCCGTACCCGACGACGCGTTCGGGCTGATCCGGGTCCACGACGTCCACCAGCGCGTACGGGTGGTAGGGCTGGAACACGCACGGCAGGTCGTCGCCGGCCTGCCGGGGCCGTTGCGGCGCGATGCCCATCAGGCTGTTGCCGTAGATCCCGACGACCGGGATGTCGGGGAAGATCTCCTCGGAGAGCAGCCGCAGGGTCTCGTCGCTGATGCTGGTGCCGCTCCAGATCAGCAGATCGAGACGCTTCGCCAGCAGTTTCTCCAGGTCACGTCGCTGGCAGGCGGCCTCGATCACCGGCGGGGTGGCGAACATGACCGTCACGTTCTGGGTACGCAGGACCTCCTCGGCCTGGTCGAGGACGTGCTCGACGTAGGTGCGGGCGGTGGCCCGGTCACCCGCGGCGAGGACCCGCCGCACCCAGCGAGGGTCGAAGTCGACGTAGAAGCAGGCCGCACCGCGCCGGGCGGCCAGCAGCCCGATCGACCGGCCGACGATGTGCGGCCCGGTGGGGCCGACGTGCAGCCAGTGTCCCTCGCCGCCGCCGTGCTGGCGCAGCACCGAGTCGACCCAGTCGAGCGCCCGCTCCCGGGAGGCGAGCTCGATGATCCGTTTCGGGGTGCCGAGCGTGCCGCCGGACTCGAAGACCCGCGGCGGAGACCCGGCGCAGCCGCGGGGGACCAGGTCCTCGACCGCCACCCGGGTCAGCGCGGTGCTCACGTCCGGGAACCGGGCGAGGTCGGCCCGGCCCGTCACGTCGCGCAGCGGGTCGAAGTCGAGGCGCCGGGCCAGGTCGAGCCAGAACGGGCTGCCGGTGCGCGGGTCGAAGTGCCAGCGCACCACCGCCCGGACCAGGTCGTCCACGGTGAACGGCGCGGCGAGGCCGAGGTCGTCGGCATCGGTACGGGTGGTCATCTCGCTCCTCCTCTCTCCGCGGGATCCGGTGCCGGTCCGGGCGGACCCGTCCGGCGGTGTGCCGTTGGCGGTGACCCGCCACGTGCGGCGCTCGATCCCGCCGGCCCGCTGTGGGCGCTCATACGGCGACCGGAAGGGACGAGCCGACGAGCGCGTCGACGCAGTTGCGGACGATCTGCCGGCCGTGGTCGGTGAAGATGGACTCGGGATGGAACTGGAGCCCGATCGTCGGGGCGTACCGGTGGGCCACGGCCATGATCTCCCCGTCGTCGGAGACCGCGGTGACCCGCAGGTCGTCCGGGACGCACCGGGCGTCGATGACCAGCGAGTGGTAGCGGACCACCGAGATGGCCGGAGGCAGGCCGGCGAAGGCGCCGGTGGCGTCGTGGAAGACGACCGAGCGTTTGCCGTGCATCGGGCGGCGGGCCCGGACGATCCGGGCGCCGGCGGCCTGCCCGATGCACTGGTGGCCCAGGCAGACGCCGAGGATCGGGAGCACCCCGGTGAACCGCCGTACCGCCTCCAGGGAGATCCCGGCCTGTTCCGGGGCGGCGGGCCCGGGCGAGATCAGCAGCAGGTCGGGCCGGGCGGCGGCGATGTCGTCGAGGTCGACCTCGTCGTTGCGGCGGACCACGGTCTCCAGGCCCAGCGCGCCGAGGTACTGCACCAGGTTGTAGACGAACGAGTCGTAGTTGTCGATGACGAAGATCATGCGGGCCTCCGGTCGGACGGGATGCCCAGCGCGCGGGCGGTGGCGGCGAGCTTCGCCAGGCACTCGGCGTACTCGTCGTCGGCGCGGGAGTCGGCGACGATGCCGGCCCCGGCCTGAAGACTCACCCTGCCGGGCCGCAGGACCGCGCTGCGGATCGTCAGGTACGTGTCGAGTTCGTCGGGGGCGATCAGGCCGACGGCGCCGGAGTAGAAGCCCCGGGCGGTGGGCTCCAACTCGTCGATGATCTCCATGGCACGTACCTTCGGCGCCCCGGTCATGGTCCCGGCGGGGAAGCACGAGCGGAGCACCGCCTCGGCACCGACCTCCGGGGCGAGCTCGCCGACGACGTTCGAGACCAGGTGCATCACGTGCGAGTACCGTTCGACCGTCATCACCTCGTCCACCACGACGGAGCCGGGCCGGCAGACCCGGCCGAGGTCGTTGCGGGCGAGGTCGACGAGCATCCGGTGTTCGGCCGCGTCCTTCTCCGAGCCGCGCAGCTCCTGTTCGTTGGCCTGGTCGTGGGCGGGTGTCCGGCCACGCGGGCGGGTGCCGGCCAGGGGGCGGAGCCGGGGCCGCCCCGCGCGCAGCGTGACGAAGGGCTCGGGCGAGGCGCCGACCACCGCCAGCGAGGGTCCCCGGTAGCAGAACTGGAACGGCGACGGGTTGACCGTGATCAGCCGGTGGTAGAGGTCCAGGCAGGACCATGTCGTGGCGATGTCCCACCGCAGTGAGAGGACGACCTGGAAGATGTCCCCGTCGAGGAGGTAGTCGTGGGCGCGGCGGACCGCCGCGGCGAAGCTCTCCCGGTCGAACGAGGCCCGGATCGGGGAGCACTCCGGCGTGCCCGCGCCCCCGAGCCGCCGTCCGGCCGCGCCGGCCGTCGCCCTCCGACCCGCCCCGGGCGGGCGGATGCGGGCCACCGCCTCGGCGGCATCCGCCGCCTCCGCGGGGGTGTTGCCGAAGCCGACGACCTCGCCCCCGCCGGCCGCGTCGAACGCCGCCACCGCCCGGGGCACCATGAGCAGGTAGTCCGGCACCACCCGGGGGTGCCGGCCGGGAAGCTTCTCGAACCCCCGGGCGGCCTCGTAGGACAGGAAGCCGAAGGCGGAGCGCAGCGGCGCCGGGACCGGGTCGGCGTACCGCAGCTCCGCGAGCAGCCGCATGATCCGGGCCAGCGGATCGGGACCGGGTGCGACCGCGAGTCTGCGGCGCGTCGCGTCCAGGGCGAGGATGCTGTCCCCGTACGCGACCACGCGCAGCAACGCGCCGATCGCCAGCAGCGTCGTGGGCCGGCCGGCCACCGGTACCGGACCGGAGAGCATGAACTCCCGGTCGCCGGGGAGCGCCGCCGCGTACGCCTCCGCGGTCGCGCCGTCGGGCAGCGCGCGCCGGGCCACGTGGACGTCAGGCATGGGCCGGCACCCGGAACTGGCTGCGCTCCATCGGGGTCACCTCGCGTCCCATGGCGTACCGGAACGCGGCGAGCTGGATCGCCCGGGGCGGACACCCCTCGATGTAGATGCCGAGGTCGCGCTGCTCGTACATGCAGTTGCCGACGAGCACCACCACGCCGCGTCGGGGTGGCGGTGTCGGGTGTGGCCCGGCGATCACGGTCATCTCACCCGGCCACCGGCGCAGTTCGTCGGCCAGCGCGTGCATCGCTCCGGCGATGTAGCGCTGGCAGGCCGGGCAGGCGCGGTCGGCGTAGACGTGGATGCCGGGCCGGGGTACCTCGATCCGTACCGGTGCGCGGCGCAGGGTGAACGCGACGTCGGCGAGCGACTCGCCGACGATCTCGATCTCGGCGGGGTCGATCGGTCCGAGACCGCGTCGGTGCGCGTCGGTGAGGTACGCGACCTCGGCCGGGTCGAACCCGGCGGCGGTGCCGACGACGGCATCCACCGCGACGGCGTTGGTGCCGGCGGCGACCAGGCCAACCGTCCGGGGCGTTCCCCTCATCGGGTAGTTGCCCTCGATGGCCACGGTCGCGTCGGCGACGACGAGGTGCTGCGGGCGCAGCAGGTTGAGGTCTACGGTGGACTCGTCCACCCCGGCCATGTGCACGATCCGGGTGGTGTACCCGGGCAGCAGGCCGACCAGGTTCTTCATCGCGTTGGAGTAGACGACGCTGGCGTGGGTCCGCAGCTGGGGCATCCCGATGAAGTAGTCACAGTCCAGGACGACGTCCGGGATCGCCATCGGCACCCGTAGCGAGGTGGCGCCGGGTATGTCGACCACCCGCAGCGGGCAGTCGTCCAGGCTGAGGATGCGGGCGTACCGGGCGGTCTCGTGGTCGCCGAGCAACTGGTAGATGTGCCGGGTGCGTTCGGCGACGATCACGCGGGCCCCGGTCGCCGCGGCGCGGGCGGCGACCGCGGCGACCAGGTCGCGGTTGGTCTGGAACTGGTCGGCGAGCTGGAACATGTTGGGCTTGACCAGCACGGTGTCCCCGGCGCCGAGGTGCCGCAGCGGATCGTCGAGCAGCTCCATCAGCCGGGCGACCGCGGCGTGGGCGGCGTCCCGGCCGGTGCCGGCCCGCGCCAGTGCGACCCGGGTCACCGATGCCCTTCCTCGATGACCACGGCGCGGGCCGGGGCGGCCTCGGCGCCGGCGACCTTGATCGGCAGGGCGACCAGCTGCACGACGGTCTCACGCACCTCGTGCAGGTTGGTGATGTACTCCAGCAGCGGGATGCGGGCGCCGAGGAGCCGGTGGTGTACCGGGGAGGCGGCGTCGCCGGGCCGTTCGGTGAGGCAGTCGAACCCGACCAGGACGGCGCCGCGCTCGACGGCCCAGTCGGCGGCCGATGGCGTCAGGTACGGCGGGCGGTCCCAGTAGTCCGGAGCACCCCAGTTGTTCCGCAGGTAGTCGGTGCGGATCAGCAGCCGGTCCCCGGTCTGGAAGACGGCGCCGACCGCTGCCTCCAGGTCGTCGCCGGTCACCGGTTCCAGGTCACGCTTGTGCGACAGGTTGGCGACGCAGGCGCGTCCCACGAGCACCGAGAGCGGCACCGCGTCGATGCCCTCACCGGAGGGATCGAAGTGGAGGGTGTACTCGATGTGCGTGGCGTTGTGCGGGAACAGGTCGAAGCGGGAGAACGTGCGTTTGGTGCCGTTCGGGTCGGTCTCCGGGGTCATCGCCCGGTGCAGCGCGAACTTCGGGAACCAGTCTGCGGGGTACGACGGCATGCCCGGGTAGTAGCCGTGGGTGATGTCGATCAGACGGGTCATCCGCCCCTCCGTCACCTTGTGGATTCCGGCGCAGTCAGGAGCCGAACCTGATCGATATCTGGCTCCGTCAATGTCAGTGAAGCAGTGGTGGATGACAGCAGTCAACCCTGGGCATGACAATGGTAATGTCAACGAACGTCTATGGCCGGGTTCCGGATCCGGCCGCCGCCACGGACACGAGCGGAAGGCAGACGATGGCAGCCACAATCGCGGTATTCCGGGAGGGCATATCCGACGACGTGGTCGCGCGGACCGTGGCCACCCTGCGCGAGGCTGGGCATACCGGGGTGTCGTGCCTGATCGGCGGGCGCCGGTTGCTCATCTTCGACTCCGACGACAGCTCGGCGCTGGTCGAACGGCTGGAAGGGCTGCCCTGCATCGCCCAGGCCATGCTCGCGCTGGACGGCTCGCCGCTGGCCCGCCGCTTCGACCCGGAGGCCCGGACCGTGGTCGACATCGGCACCGCCCGGCTCGGGGACGGCACCATCGCGGTGCTGGCCGGGCCGTGCGCGGTGGAGAGCGCGGCGCAGCTGCGCGAGACCGCCACCGAGGTGGCCCGGCTGGGTGCCGTCGGGCTGCGTGGCGGTGCGTACAAGCCGCGTACCTCACCGTACGCGTTCCAGGGGCTGGGGGTGTCGGGCCTCAAGCTGCTCGCCGAGGTCGGCCGCGAGTGCGGGCTGCCGGTGGTCACCGAGGCCGTCGACGCGGCATCGGTGGCCGAGGTCGCCGAGCACGCGCAGGTCATCCAGATCGGGGCCCGCAACGCGCAGAACTTCGCGCTGCTCCGGGAGGCCGGGCGGGCCGGGCGCCCGGTGCTGCTCAAGCGGGGATTCGGGGCGACGGTCGACGAGTGGCTGGCCGCGGCCGAGTACATCCTCGCCGCCGGCAACGGCGCGGTGATCCTCTGCGAGCGCGGGATCCGCAGCTTCGAACGGAGCACCCGGTTCACCCTGGACCTGTCCGCGGTACCGGTGGTGAAGCGGTTGAGCCACCTGCCGATCGTGGTCGACCCCAGCCACGGGACGGGCCGCGACTACCTGGTACGGCCGATGGCGCTGGCGGCGGTGGCGGCCGGTGCCGACGGTCTCCTCGTCGACGTGCACCACAACGCCAGCGCCGCCCTGTGCGATCGGGAGCAGGCGCTCGGCATCACCGACTTCGCCGGGCTCCTCGACGATCTGGGCCGCCTCGCCACGGGTCTGGGTCGCCGGCTCACCCGGCCGACCCAGACCCGTTCGCTGGTGGGCTGAACCCGACCTACCGGGACTGGTGCAGGCGGTCGACCGCCTGCCAGGCCCGGGAGGCCCACCGGTAGGCGCCCATCCCCTCGTACGTCTGGGCGGCCGAGCGCATCTGCTCGATCGCCGGGCCGGGGCGCCCCAGTTCGGCGAGGGCCTGCGCGTGCAGCTCCAGGACCCGGGCCCGGTCCACCGGGGTCAGCGCCGGTGTGGTCGAGGCGAGCAGGGTGACGCAGCGCCGCTCGGCCTCCTCCGGGTCCCCGCTGGCCAGCGCGTAGCGGGCGGTCACGACCGCCAGGCGTAGCCGTTGGTTGGGCTGGTTGTGGTGGCGCAGTGCTTCCTCGGCCTGCGCCATGTACGACCGCACCCGCGCCAGGTCCGCCCCGGCGGACAGCAGGACCGAGGCTGCCGAGCGGCAGAACCACACCCACTCGCCGCGGTTGAGGAACCCCTCCGCCAGCTCCTCTGCGCGGGCCAGGTGCGACACGGCCTGCTCGGCGTTGCCGATCACCGCGTAACCGGCCGCGGCGGACCAGTGCGCCCAGCCGATGGTGGCCGGCCGGCCGGCCCGGGTCGCCGAACTGATCATCTGCTCGACCAGGTCGTCGATCTCCTCCACCTCACCGAGGTCGCAGCGGAGGACGACCAGCATGCCGAGCGCCCGGATGTGCTCGGTGGTGCCGTCCCGACCCTCCATCCGGAGCAGGTCGAGAGCCTCCCGCAGGGTCTGCTCCGCCTGGCGCAGCCGGCCGGTGTCCCAGGCGACGTCCGCCAGCGAGGTCAGCACCCGTAGCCGTACGTCGGGAACCTGCTGCCGGGTGATCCGGGCCAGGTCGTCGAGGAGCGCGAACCGCGTCGCGTCCTCGCCGAGGGACTGCAGGACGTTCTCCAGCGACAGCCCGGCCGAGGTCATCCAGTGGGTGTCGGCCCTGGCCGCCGCCTGACGGTAGATCTGCTCGAAGGCGTCCCGGGCGGCCTCGGTGTCGCCGAGGTCCATCGCGGTCTGGGCGCGGAGCTGCAGCGAGAGGTAGTCGTCGTCGCGCCGACCGGTTCCGCCCTCGGAGCCGGTCAGGTCGGTGCCGGTCAGCTCGGACGGCGACACGCCGAGCCGTCTCGCCAGCAGCAGAACGATTTCCAGACTCGGGGTCCGCTTGCCGGACTCCAGCATGGAGACGTAACTGGGATTGGCTACTCCCTCGGCGAGTTCGGACTGGGAGAGCCCGCGGCGTAACCGGATCTCGCGCAGCCGGCGGCCGAACTCGGGCTGCGCGACAGAACCGGAGAATGCGTTCATGTCAGGTCCATCGTGGCAACAACGACTCGCTTACTCTGCGCAGTCGAGATGGGCAAAGAGACTAGTGTATGGGCGGTAGGGAGGGTGCATCTGACCTGGTTGACCATGGGTTGATGTGATGGGCGGCCGTTCCGCCGATGCACCGAATAATTACTTTCCGTGATGATCCATGGTGCGGCCCGCTGACGTCACGGGGCCGGTCATCGCGGTGTGCGGAATCGCGGGGCGGAGCGTCGGTCGACCGCTCCCTGGTGCCCTGGTCGGTCGGCTGCACTACCCTCTGGTCGAACGGCGAGTTGATCGTGGGAAGGGCTTCCTGGTGGGCGATGGGCTTCTGCTGATCGTCGAAAGTGGATTCCAGAACCACCGGGAGTACATCTTTCGCGCGTTGAGCGGCCGGCACCGACTCTGGCTGCTGACCGCGCAGCAGCCCACCTGGGAGCTTCCCTACCTGGCCGGTCACACCGTGGTGGACACGATGTCGGTGGCGGCGCTGGTCGCGGCGGTGCGCGCGCTCCGGGCCCCGGTCGCCGGGGTGCTCTGCTACGACGAGCTGCGGGTGGTGCCGGCGGCGGGGTTGGCCCACGCCCTCGGCCTGCCCGGGCCGTCACCGCAGGCCGCCCAGGCGTGCCGGGACAAGGGGATCTGCCGCCGACTGTTGGCCCGAGCCGGTGTCCCACAGCCGCGGTCGGTCCCGGTCAGCGACCTGGCCGGCGCGGCCCGGGCCGCCGACGACCTCGGGTATCCGGTCGTGGTCAAGCCCCGGGACATGGCCGGCAGCGTCGGCGTGTGCCTGGTCGAGGACGCGGTGCAGCTCGCCGACGCGGTGCGCCGCGCGTCGGAGGTCACCTTCGCCGGCGTACCGCGGCATGCCGGTCTCCTGGTCGAGGAGTACCTGGTCGGCCCGGAGATCAGCGTCGACACGGTGGTACGGGACGGCCGGGCGGTGCCGGTGATCGTGGCCCACAAGAGCCAGGACCTGAAGCCGACGTTCGAGGAGACGGGGCACCTGGTACGGGCCGGTGACGAGCTGCTCGCCGACGAGGCGCTGGTGGAGACGCTGGCCGCGGCACACCACGCCATCGGCTGGACGTACGGGATCACCCACACCGAGGTGAAGCTGACCGCGTCGGGACCGCGGATAGTCGAGATCAACGGGCGGTTCGGCGGCGACCTGATCCCGCGTCTCGGGCAGCTTGCCACCGGAATCGACCTGGTGGAGGCGGCGACGGCGCTCGCCCTCGGCGACGCCCCGGTGCTCACCCCGAGTCGCACCTGTACGGCCGCGATCCGCTGGCTCTATCCGGCACATGACATGCGGGTCACCGACATCCGCGTCGACTGGTCGGCGATGCCGCCCGGCGTCTGGGAGCTGAAGCTGTTCGTCGCTCCGGGACAGCGGCTGAGGCTGCCACCCCGCCAGCACGTCCTGGATCGGCTCGGGTTCGCCATCGCCGTCGGTGACCTGCCGGAGTCCTGTCGGCGCACGCTGGAACTGGTGCCCCGCGCGGTCCGGGTGACCGGCACCCGGCTGGCGTCGCAAGGCTGACCACGCCGGCCGGTCCACCCGGCCGGATGAGATCAACTTGCATCAATCAAAACCTGCTCTTGAAGTCGTCGCGCGAGTGGGTTTACATGAAAGTATGACAAGAGTCAGGGATGCTGCTGTCTGTAGTCAAGAGAGCGGCGTCGACGAAACGGAAGAATCGTCCGCGCCTCGCGTCCGATCCGTCAGCAGCTCCCCGGAACCCGCGCCGCCACAGGGCGCCTGCGCGTCGGAGCCCGCCGACGCGGAGTCCGTCGCCGACGGCTGCGCGGTCGAGGCGTTCCGGCGCGGCATCACCCTGGTGCGGCAGCGGTCGCGCTACTTTGGCCCGGCGAAGGAGACCTGCCTGGCCCTGGCCGAGGCCGCGCTCGCCGCCGCCACGCTGACCGGTCCGCACGGCGGCTGCAGCTGCCGACCGGAGGAACGCTGCCCGGTGTGCCACCTTCGCGAGGTGTTCGACGGTGCGCGGGCGGCGGTCAGCACCGCCCGGTTCGCGGTGGTCGCCGCCGCCGACCGGCAGCGGCTCGCCACCGGCGTCGACTGTGCCTGCTCGGGATCGGACCGATGAACGAGCCAGACCGCGGCGCGAAGATCATCGCCACGTTCCGCGAGGCGCCGACGCCGGCGCGGATCCTCATCTTCGGGATGCTCATCAACCGGATGGGCGCCTTCCTGCCGTTCTTCCTGGTGCTCTACCTGACCGACCGTGGCTACTCGGCCAGCGACGCCGGTCTCGCCCTCGGTGCGTACGGCTTCGGCGGGGTGGTCGGCGGCCTGGTCGGCGGCTGGCTCACCGACCGGATCGGCTGCCGCCGCACCATCGTCTACAGCTCGGCGGCGACCGGGGTGCTGACCGCCGCGATCTACCACCTGCCCAACCTGCCCACGGTGGTCGTCGTGGTCGCGCTGGTCGGCGTCCTCGGCTACGCCTACCGCCCGGCCTCGTCGGCGCTGCTCGCCGACATGGTGCCGCCCAGCCGCTACACCATGATCTTCGCGATGTACCGGCTCGCGTCCAGCGTCGGCACCGCGACCGGTCCGCTGATCGGGGCCGCACTGGTGGCGTGGAGCTTCGGCGCGCTGTTCTGGACCGAGGCGCTCGTGCTGGTGGCACTGGCCGTGCTGGCGCACGCCCTGCTGCCGGCCGACGTCCGGGCCACCGGGTCGGTGTCGGCGGAGCCGGACGGCGCCGGGGCGTCCACCGCGCCGGACGCCCCGGCCGGCGGATCGGACGAACCGGCCCCGGCCCGCGGCACGATGTTGCGGGACCGCCGGTTCATGCTCTTCCTCGCCACCGTGTTCGTGGTGACCCTCGTCTACTTCCAGCACCTGTCGACGCTTCCGCTGCACGTGGTCGACTCGGGGTACACCACCGCCCTCTACGCCACGCTCCTGAGTCTCAACGCGATCGTGGTGACCACGTGCGAGCTGCCGCTGACCAAGATCGTGCAGCGTTGGTCGTTCCGGACCGCGCTCGCGTTGAACTACGCGTTGATCGGCGTCGGCATGGCCCTGTACGCCGTTCCGTGGGGTGTCGTCGGGATCTACGTCGCGACGCTGGTCTGGACGCTCGGCGAGATCATCGGCGCACCGACCTTCTTCTCCTACCCGGCTCGCGTCGCCCCGCCGGGCATGCGGGGCCGTTACCTCGGCGCGGCCAGTGCCATGCAGAACCTCGGCTTCGCCATCGGGCCCGCCGTCGGCACCATGCTCTGGACGCAGACCGGCCGCGCCTTCTGGTTGGTCTGCGGAGCCGTCTGCATGGTGTCGCTGCTCGGCATCCGTGGCGGCGTGCTGCCCGGCAACGCCCTGTCCAGCACCGCCCCCGCTCCCACCGCCACCCCCGACCGGGTCGGCAAGCCGGAGAAGAGCGCCCTGGAGGCTTCATGAAGACACTGTTGATCGTCGCGTCGTCCGCCAACCCCGACCTGCTGCGCACCCCACGCGAGCTCGGCCTGAGGGTCGTGGTCGCCGCCCGGCAGGCACCCGCCGATCCCGCCCTCTACGACGTGCACCTGGCCGTCGACGAGATGGACGAGCGGGCCGTCGCCGCGGCCGTCGGCGACTACGTGGCGGCCGGCCACCGGATCGACGCGGTGGCCTGCTTCCACGAGGGGGCGCTGCGGGCGGCGGCCCGGGTCGCCGCGGATCTCGGGCTGCCGGGCAACTCCCCGGAGGCGGCGCTGCGGATGCGGGACAAGGCCGCGACCATGGACGCGCTGCGCGCCGCCGGGGTGCCGTGCCCCCGCTCCGAACTGGTCGGCTCGGCGGCCGAGGCGGTGGCCGCCGCCGACCGCATCGGCTACCCGGTGGTGGTCAAGCCGCAGTCCAGCGCGTCGAGCCAGGGAGTGGTGAAGGCCGCCGACGCGGCCGCGGTCGCCGCCGCGTACGAGATGGTCAGGAGCCTGCCGGAGCGCGCCGAGTTCCGGCAGGGCGAGTACGCGGTGCCGAACGTCAGCGCCATCTACATGGACCCGGAGCGGCGGGGCGTGCTCGTCCAGGAGTTCCTCGACGGTCCCGAGTACGCCGTCGACGTGGTCTACACCGGCGGTGAGGTCTTCGTGCTCGGTATCCACGACAAGCCCTCGGAGTGGGAGGGCGACTACTTCATCGAGCGCGTCTACGTGACCCCGCCCGACCTCGACGCGGAGGCGTACGCCGGGCTGGTGGAGATCTCCACCGCCGCGCTGCGGGCGGTCGGGGCGGACACCGGCGCGGCCCACATCGAGGTGCGTCGCACCGCCGACGGACCGAAGATCATCGAGATCAACGGCCGCCTCGGCGGCACCACCGCCTTCGTGCAGGAGTCGCTGCGCGCCGCCACCGGCGTGTGGGGGCCCCGCGAGTACCTGCGGGCGGTGCTCGGTGAACGCCCGGAGGTGGCGCCGCCGCGTCGGACCGCCGGATTCACCGCGCTGCTCGCCGACCGGACCGGCCGGATCCTCGGCTTCGAGGGGGAGGAGGAGACCCGACGCATCCCCGGCGTGGAGGCGATCCGCTGGATGGCCCGGCCCGGTGACGACGTCGTCATCGAGTATCCGGCCAACCCCGTCTCCTGCTTCGCACTCGTCCTGGCCACCGGTGACAGCAGGAAGGACGTCCTCGGGGCACTGGCCAGTGCCGAACGCACGCTGCGTCCGGTGCTGAGTACGGCGGACTGAGCCGCCGGGGGCCATCCCCCATAGATCGATAAATTTCCATATTCAGAGTATTCGTCCACCCGACCCGTCCACCCGCACCGAACCACCACCACCCACCCACACCCACACACCGCACCCGACAACACCCACACCCACACACACCCAACACCTGCACACCCACCGCCCGGCCGCCGTACCGCCGGGCGGGCGACCCGGCTCGTCCTCGAACCGTGGTCGCAGGGCACACCGTCATCCCCTCCAACGGAAGGAACGCCCATGCTCGTGCTCGGGGTGAATCTCAGCCACGACCGGTCGGCATGTCTCCTCCGCGACGGCGAGGTCGTCGTCGCCGTCGAGGAGGAACGACTCGACCGGATCAAGCACTCCGAAGGTTTCATGATCGCCGGCCACTTCGAGCGGCTGACCAAGGTGATCCCGATGAAGGCGATCACCTACTGCCTCGACGCCGCCGGTGTCGGCATCGACGAACTCGACCTGGTGGTGGGCAACCGTCCGCTCAGGGACGGCGCGGTGGAGCGCCTGCGGCGGGAACTGCCGATCCGCGACAAGACCAAGATTCGTTCCCTGCCGCTTCCCTCGCACCACCTGGCCCACGCCTACTGCGGCTACTTCACCTCGCCGTTCGAGGACGCCGCGGTCCTCGTCGTGGACGGGGTCGGCAGCCGCATCCCCGGCAGCGGGCGGATCGAGAAGCACACCATCTTCTCGGCGGAGGGGACCACACTCACCCGCGTCGTGAGCGCGACGTACGCCGCGGACGCCAGCGACGTCGGCCTCGGACTCTTCTACGAGTTCTTCACCGCCAAGCTGGGCTTCGTCACCCGCTGGGGCCACCCCAACTGGGGCATGTACGGCTGCGGCGGCTACACCGAGGCCGGCAAGACGATGGGCCTCGCCCCGTACGGCCGGCCACGGCCGGACTGGGGGACGCTGCTGCACCTCGACGGGGACGACGTCCGGGTGGACGTCGCCACCCTGGAGAAGGCGTACGCCGAGTGGTACGCCGCCGAGGGCAACGGGTACGACCCGGCCGCCCCGGAGTCCTGGAACTGCCAGTTCGCGATGGACGTCGCCCGCAAGGCACAGGACGAGCTGGAGACGGCGATGCTGCACCTGGCACGGCGGGCCCGTGAGGTCACCGGCCGCTCGCGGCTCTGCCTGACCGGCGGGGTGGCGCTCAACTCGGTGGCGAACCAGCGGATCGCCGCCGAGGGGATCTTCGACGACGTCTTCGTCGCCCCGCCGGCCGGTGACGCGGGGATCGCGATCGGCTGCGCCGCCTACGGCTACCACGAACTGCTGCGCGGCGGCCGGAGGCGGTATCTCGCCTCGGCCGGCGTCGGTCGGGTCTACTCGGACGACACGGTGCGGGCCGCGCTGGACGCGGTCGCCGACCGGGTCGAGTTCCGCGAGGCCGGCCTCGACGAGGTCGCCGACCTGCTCGCCGAGCACCGGGTGGTCGGCTGGGTGCAGGGCGGCTCCGAGATCGGCCCCCGGGCGCTCGGCCAGCGCAGCATCCTGGCCGACCCGCGGCACCCGGCGATGCGCGACTACCTCAACATCGTGGTCAAGCACCGCGAGCCGTTCCGGCCGTACGCGCCGTCGGTCCTCGCCGAGCACGCCGACGAGTGGTTCGACATGGTCGTCGACAGCCCGTTCATGCTGTTCGTGCCGAAGGTCCGCGAGGACCGGCAGGCCAGGGTGCCGGCGATCACCCACGTGGACGGCACGGCACGGGTGCAGACGGTCAAGGCCGAGGTCAACCCCCGCTACCACGCGTTGATCAGCGCGTTCCACGAGCGGACCGGTGTTCCGTTGGTGCTCAACACGTCGTTCAACGACGCGGGCGAGCCGATCGTGGAGACCCCGGCGGACGCGGTGCGGACGTTCCTCAACACCGAGCTGGACTACCTCTACATCGGTCCCTACCTGGTGCAGAAGCGGGATCGGGTGCTCCCGGAGACGCACCCGGCCCGTGAGCCGTTGACCGAAACGGTCCCGTCGTGACCAGCCAACTGGCCGGGACCGCGCCGGCGACCGGGAGAGAGTCCGGCCCGGTGACGCTGCAGCGCGGACTGCGCTCCCGGCAGATCAGCATGATCGCGATCGGCGGCGCCGTCGGCACCGGACTCTTCCTCGGTTCGGCGGTGACGTTGAACCTGGCCGGGCGGGCCGCCGTCGTGACGTACGCCGTCGGGGCCGTCGTCGCGCTCGCCGTCATCTACGCGGCGATCGAGATGGCGATCGCCCACCCGGACGTCAACGGGTTCGGCGGGATGGCGCACCGCTATCTCGGGCCGCTCGCCGGCTTCGTGGTCCGGTGGCTGTACTGGGTCGTGGTGACGGTCACCATGGGGGCCGAGGCGGTGGCGGTCGGGGTCTACCTGAGGTACTGGTGGCCGGGGCTGCCACTGTGGATACCGGTCCTCGTCGCCGCCGGCGCGGTCGTGGCGGCCAACCTGGCAACCGTGCGGCTCTTCGGCAACGCCGAGTACTGGCTCTCCATGATCAAGGTATCCGCGATCGTGGTCTTCCTCGTTCTCGGCGTCACCTACCTGGTCGCCGGGCTGCCCGGCCGGCCGTCACCCGGCCTCTCCGCCTGGACCGACTCGTCCTCGTTCCTGCCACACGGGCTCGCCGGGCTGGGCACCGCGATGATCTTCACGATGTTCAGCTACGGCGGCACGGAGGCGGTGGCGCTCACCGCCAACGAGTCGGTCGACCCCCGGCGGGACCTGCCCAAGGCGGCCCGGTGGACGGTCCTCCGGCTCGGACTGTTCTACGTACTGACGATATTCGTCATCGTCTCCGCGCTCGCCGCGCTGGGCACCCCCACCGGGGAACTCGCCGCCAGCCCGTTCGTCGTGATCCTGGACTGGGTGGGGCTGCCGGCCGCGGCGGCGGTGATGAACTTCGTCGTGCTGACGGCGGCGCTGTCCGCGCTCAACACGCTGATGTACGTCGCGGTCCGGACGCTGTACTCGTTGGGCGTCGACGGGCAGGCCCCGGCCTTCACCAGCACGCTGTCCCGCCGGGCGGTACCGACCGGCGCGGTCCTCGCCTCGGCGGGCGGGGTGGCGGTCGCGGCAGCCGTCAGCGCGCTCTCCCCGGACACCGCCTTCGCGAAGATGCTCGGGGTGTCGTCGTTCGGCGGCCTCGCCTGCTGGGCGCTGATCCTGGCCACGTACCTGGTGTTCCGGCGCCGGCGGGCCGGTGGGGACGGCGACACCGGTTCCGGGTTCCGGCTCGCCGGAGGCGTGGTGACCAGCACCGCCACCCTGGCCGTGCTCGTCGCGGTCCTGGTCGGGATGGCGTTCGTACCGACGTTCCGGGACGCGTGGTACGTCGGCGCGCCGTTCGTTCTGGCGATCGTCGCCGCGTACCTCGTCACCCGGCGTCGCCGGACCGCCGGGTAACCCCCACCGCCCGGCGCACCTGGGCGGCAGGCGGCGGCCCGGGTGCGCCGGGCCGACTACCGCCCGCTGTCGGCGGCGGCCCGGCCGGTCGGTCCGGGCGGCCGGGCCGCCGCGGTCCGGGCGGCGTCGCGTACCTCGTCGAGCACCTGACGCAGCGGCCGGCCCGTCGCCGTGGCCGCCGCGCGGGCCTCGTCGTACTCCGGCTGCACGGTCACCACCGCACCGCCGAGGAGGCCGCGTTTCACCCCGACCGACTGGCCGTGGTACTCGACCACCACCCGGTCGCGGGGCAGCGCGAGCCGGCGTACCGGGTGGGACCGGACCCCCAGCGCGGAGGTGTGCCGGAAGATCGCCTCGGTGACCGCGTCGACCACGGCCGGCGCGGCGAGGACGGTGAGGACGTGTCCGGGCCGGCCCTTGTGCATCAGCGCCGGCACGCACCAGGCGTCGGCGGCGCCCAGTGCCCGCATCGTGGCCAGCACCTCCGGCCACAGCCGCGGGTCCAGGTCGTCCACGCTGGTCTCCAGCACCACCAGGTCGTCGCCGCGCGGCGGGTCCGCCGCGGCGGCGCCCTCGGCGAGGACGACGCGGAGCACGTTGGCGTGGGTCGCCGGGTCGCGGCGGCCGGCACCCGTTCCGATCCGGCGCGGCGTACCGGCCGGCAGCGGCCCGAAGCCGGTGGCGAGGGTGGCGAGCAGGGCCGCCCCGGTCGGCGTGCACAGCTCACCGGTCCCGACGTGCGCGGCGGTCGGCATCCCGGCCCCGGCGAGCAGCGCCAGGACGGCCGGCGGTGGGACCGGCAGCGGGCCGTGCGCGGTGGTGACCGAGCCGCCGCCGACCGCGACCGGCGAGACCACCACCTCCGCGCCGAGCAGGCCGAGCGAGTGCAGCGCGAGCGCGCAGCCCAGCACGTCCACGATCGCGTCCAACGCGCCGACCTCGTGGAAGTGCACCTGGTCACGGTCGATCCCGTGCACCGCGGCCTCCGCGTCGGCCAGCCGGGTGAAGACCCGGCGGGCGAAGTCGGCGGCGGGTGCGGGTACCGGGTCGAGCAGGGCCAGGATGTCGGCGAGGGTGCGGTGGTGCCGACTGGGCGGCACCTCGACGTCGGCACGCAGCGCGCGCAGCCCGTGCCGGCGGGTCTCGTGGAACTCCACCCGCACCGGCTCCACGGGTAGCCGGCTGAGACCGTCGAGGACGAGGTCGCGGTCGGCCCCGGCGTCGACCAGCGCGGCGAGCAGCATGTCGCCGGCGGCGCCGTTGCTGGCGTCGATCCAGGCGACGGTGCTCATCGGTGGTCCCCCCGTCACGCCGCACCCCGGTCGGCGGGTGCGCGTCGACGGGTTCCCTCGGACGCGAGGGCGCGCCGGCCGGCCGCCCGGGCGATCCGGGCGGCGGCGACCCCGGCGCCGAAGCCGTTGTCGACGTTGACGCACAGCACCCCGGGAGCGCAGGAGTTGAGCATGCCCACGAACGCGGCGAGGCCGTCCAGGTGCCAGCCGTAGCCGACGCTGGTCGGCACCGCGATCAGCGGTACGCCGACCAGGCCGCCGAGCACCGACGGCAGCGCGGCCTCCATCCCGGCGACCGCGACCACCGCGTCGGCGGCGGCGATCCGGTCCCGCTGCGCGAGCAGGCGATGCAGCCCGGCCACGCCGACGTCGACCACCAGGTCCGGTGTGGCGCCGAAGACCCGGACGGTGGTGGCGCACTCCCGGGCGACCGGCAGGTC
This sequence comes from uncultured Micromonospora sp., assembly GCA_937951935.1. Taxonomy (GTDB): domain Bacteria; phylum Actinomycetota; class Actinomycetes; order Mycobacteriales; family Micromonosporaceae; genus Plantactinospora. The sequence continues at coordinate 37,774 of CALGAM010000148.1, forward strand.
GGAGGTGCCGGCGCAGACGACCGCGACGGTGCCGACCGGCGCCGGGGGCGTGCCGAGCGTGGCGGTCCGGGCCACCTCGTCGACCACCGCCGCCGGCAGGTCGGCGCGGAGCCGGGCGACGGCCGGCGGGGCCAGGCGGGTCGCGAGCACCGCCCGGTCGGGGTGGGCGGCGGCCAGTCTCCGGAGGGCGATGACCACCTGCTCGGGCGTCTTGCCCTCGCCGAAGACGACCTCCGGGTCGCCGGTCCGCCCCGCCCGGTCAAGGTCCAGCCGGGCGAACCCGAGGTCCGCCTCGCGCTGCCTGATCTCACCCACCCTGCCTGACTATAGTCAGCAGATCGACCGACGGAAATGCCGACGGGTCCGCGGGCTCAGCCGAGCTGCCCGACCTCCGCCTCGATCGCCGCGCGTAGCGCGGGTCCGGTCACCACCGCCTTCGCCGCCTCCAGCACCGGGGCGAGGAAGATGTCCGGGCCCGGCTCCCCGGCGAAGTCCCGGACCGCCGCCAGCGCGGCCCGGCCGGCGGGGGAGGGGGTCAACGGGGCACGCAGCTGCAGCCCGCGTACCCCGGCGACCAGCTCCACCGCCAGCAGGCTGGCCAGGTTGTCCAGCACGGTGCGCAGCTTCCGGGCCGCCGCCCAGCCCATCGACACGTGGTCCTCCTGCATGCCGCTGGTGGGCAGGGAGTCCACCGAGGCCGGGACGGCGAGGCGTCGGTTCTCCGCCACGATCCCGGCGGCGGTGTACTGGGCGATCATCAGCCCGGAGTTGACCCCGGCGTCCGGGGAGAGGAACGCCGGCAGGTCCCGGGATCGGGCGACGTCGAGCAGCCGGTCCACCCGGCGTTCGGCGATCGCCCCGACCTCGGCGGCGGCGATCGCCAGGAAGTCGGCGGCGAAGCCCAGCGGGGCGCCGTGGAAGTTGCCGGTCGACTCGACCCGGCCGTCCGGCAGGACCACCGGGTTGTCCACCACCGACGCCAGCTCCCGCGCGGCCACCTCGGCGGCGAAGGCGAGGGTGTCCCGGGCCGCCCCGGCCACCTGCGGCGCGCAGCGCATCGAGTACGCGTCCTGCACCGCGTGTGACAGGTCGTCCCGGTGCGAGTCCATGATCTCCGAGTCCTGCAGCAGCCGGTAGATGTTCCCCGCGGAGACCGCCTGCCCCGGATGTGGACGGATCGCGTGCAGCTCCGGCAGGAACGGCCGGTCCGAGCCGAGCATCGCCTCGATCGACAGCGCCGCCGTCACGTCCGCCATCGTGAACAGGTGCCGGGCGTCGGCGATCGCCAGCAGCAGCATCCCGAGCATCCCGTCGGTGCCGTTGACCAGCGCCAGCCCTTCCTTGGCGGTGAGCGTCACCGGGCGCAGCCCGGCCTCGCGCAGCGCCTCGGCCGCGTCCCGCCGGCTCCCGTCCGGGCCCAGCACCCAGCCCTCGCCGAGCAGCACCAGCGCGCAGTGCGCCAGCGGCGCCAGGTCACCGGAGGCGCCGAGCGAGCCGTGCTCCGGCACCCAGGGGGTGACGTCGGCGTTGAGCAGGTCGACCAGGGCCTGGGCGAGCTCGGGGCGTACCCCGGAACGGCCCAGCGCCAGCGAGCGGACCCGCAGCAGCAGCATCGCCCGGACCACCTCCCGGGGCATCGGGGCGCCGACCCCGGCGGCGTGCGACCGGATCAGCGCGTGCTGCAGCTCGGCCCGGCGTTCCGGGGCGACGAAGGTGGTGGCGAGCGCGCCGAACCCGGTGGAGACCCCGTACACCGGGCGGCCGGTCTCCTCGATGCGGTCCACGACCGCCCGGCTCGCCGCCATCGCGGCGACGGCGGCCGGGTCGAGGACCACGGTGGCGGTACCGCGGGCCACCGCGAGAACGTCCTCGGCGGTGACCCCGGTCGGGGTGACGGTGACGACGGGTCGGGTCACGGTCGACATTGCGGCACTCCGTTGTGCAGGACCTGGCTGATCAGTGGCACCCCCGGCCGGTAGGCCAGGTGCACGTACGAGGGGGCGGCGAGGATGCTCAGGTCGGCCGGCACCCCGGGCCGGAGCACCCCGAGATCGTCGCGGCGCAACGCCCGCGCGCCGCCCGCGGTCGCCGCCCACACCGCCTCGGCCGGGGTCATCCCCAGCTCCCGGACGGCCAGCGCGATGCAGAACGGCATCGACGAGGTGTACGACGACCCGGGGTTGCAGTCCGTGGCCAGCGCCACCGTGACCCCCGCGTCCAGCAGCCGCCGCGCGTCCGGGTACGGCGACCGGGTGGAGAACTCCGCCCCGGGCAGCAGGGTCGCCACCGTGTCCGAGGCCGCCAGCGCCTCGACGTCGCGGTCGTCCAGGTGGGTGCAGTGGTCGACGCTCGCCGCGCCCAGCTCCACCCCGAGCCGCACCCCCGGCCCGGGGCCGAGCTGGTTGGCGTGGACCCGGACGCCGAGACCGGCGGCCTGCCCGGCGGTGAGGATCGCGCGGGTGTGGTCGGCGTCGAAGGCACCCCGCTCGCAGAAGACGTCGATCCACCTCGCGTACGGCAGCGCGGCGCGCAGCATCGGCCCACAGACCAGCCCGACGTAGTCGTCCGGCCGCTCGGCGTACTCGGGTGGGACCACGTGCGCGCCGAGGAACGTCGTCTCGGTGGTGAACTCGGCGGCGATCCGCAGCGACCGGGCCTCGTCGGCGACGCTGAGCCCGTACCCGCTCTTGATCTCGATCGTGGTGGTGCCCTGCCGCAGCGCCTCGGCGCGCAGCCGCGCGACGGTGGCGCGCAGGGTCGCGTCGTCGGCGGCCCG
>CALGAM010000149.1 GCA_937951935.1 uncultured Micromonospora sp.
CGGCACCCACCGCGTCCCGGGCGCCGTCCAACCTCTCCCGCACCAGGCCCAGTCCGGCAACCGTCTCCTGCGGCGATCCCCCCTGCGGCACCCGGGCCGTCGCGGTCGCCGCCTCGCCCAGCAGAGCACCAAGCTGGTTCAGGCGGCCCTGAATCTCGGCGATCGCCTGCTGCACCGCGGCCATGCCCGCCGCCACGGCGGCGAACCCGGCGGCGGCGGCCTGCCGTGCCACCTCCTGCGCCTGCCGGCCGGCTGCCGCCGCCTGGGCCCGTGCCCCCTCGACCCCGCTGGTCAGCACACCGAGTTCAACAGCGAGCTCCTCGACGCTCGACATTCACCAACCCCCACTCGACGGTTGGGCCCACAGGCGGACACCCACCGGGCGAACCCGACCCGACGACTCGGAAACGCCGCACGACCACCGGGCGTCATCCGACCCGAGCCTAGCCGCCGACTCCCCGCGCCTCAGTCGTCGCAGCCGTAGCCGTCGCCATCCCGGTCAAGGCCGTAGATGTCCCGGCCGATGACCCGGACCGGCCCCTCGACATAGGCCGGACCGTTACCACCACCGCCCGCACAGTCGACGTCGCTGGCAACCGGTACACAACCGCTGTAGTTCGGATCGCAGCGCCGGGTCTCCTTGGTGCCGACAGCCACCACCTGGGTGATCGGCTGCTTCGTCACCACCTCCTCGACCAGCCGCCGGCTGGTCGGCACCCCGTTGGTGTACGTCACCTCGTAGACCAGCGTCTTCCGGCCCGGCACCCCCCTGACCCGTACCTTGCGGGTGCCCTTGGGCAGCGACGCGTCCTTCACCGTCCGCTCCCGGTACGGGATGCTCCGGGTCTCGGTGACGCGCCGCTTCTCGATCGTCGGCCCGGTCGACTGGGTGGTCGAGCGAGGCAACGGGGTGGTGGTCTCCGGGCCGCCGGGGGTCGTTTCGGTCACGGTCGGAGCCGACTCGGCCGTGGCGGTGATCTCCGCCGTACCGGGATCCGGCGCCTGCGGGCCCGGTTCGCGGACATTCACGGCCGGGGTGCCGGCCGTGGTCTGCGTCGGTTTGTCACCGCTGACGGCCGCGAACAACCCACCGCAGCAGAGCAGGAGCCCCAGCATCGGGGCGCCGACGATCAGCGCTGCCTTCTGCCCCGGGCCAAGCCGGCCCGACCCGTGCCGCGGCACCGACCGCGCCCGACGTCCGCGCTGGGAGACGGACGGCATCGGCTGGGCGGGCGGGTCTGTGGGTCCGAGCGGATTCTGCGGCGTCTGGTAGGTCACCGAGGAAGTTTCGACCCTCGGCCAGATCATCCATAGTGGACAGTCGACGCGTTTCGTCATCCCGACGCGTCGATGACAATGCCGAGTCGGCCATGGCGACTTCGGACATTTGTACCATCGTCGGCCATGCCCGCCACGGCTATCCGAATGGCGGACCTCCGAGAGACTTCGGACCATCGGACGCGCCGCGCAGGGTCACGGGCGGCGGTCCGCGGCGCCGACACGACACCCACGACGTACGCGGCAGCCGACCGCGCCCGGACGTCCACGCCGTTCGCAACCGGCGGCGCGGTCGGCTGCCGATCGCCGGGACCGCCGGCCCGAGCGGGGACCGAGTCCGGTGTCCGGTCGTTCCGAGGCTCGTCCCGGCCACCGGGTCGGCACCACGCCTCAGGCCGCCGTCAGGCGCCGCCACAGGAAGGTCAGCATCAGCGCCCACTTGAACGCCAACTGCGCGTTGTCGGCGGCGGCCCCGTGTCCGCCCTCGACGTTCTCGTAGTAGGAGACGTCGTGGCCGTACTGACGCAACCGGGCCGCCATCTTCCGGGCGTGCCCGGGGTGGACCCGGTCGTCCCGGGTCGAGGTGATCAGCAGCACCGGCGGGTATCGCCGCCCCGGCCGGACGTTGTGGTACGGCGAGTACTCCCGCAGGAACGCCCAGTCGGCCGCGTCGTCCGGGTCGCCGTACTCGGCCATCCACGAGGCACCGGCCAGCAGCCGGTGGTAGCGCCGCATGTCCAGCAGCGGAACCCGGGCCACCACCGCGCCGAACAGCTCCGGGTAGCGGGTCAGCATCACCCCCATCAGCAGTCCGCCGTTGCTGCCGCCCTCGATGCCCAGCCGCGCCGGCACGGTGATGCCCCGGGCCACCAGGTCGGTCGCGACGGCGGCGAAGTCCTCGTACGCCCGGGGGCGGTTCTCCCGCAGCGCGGCCCGGTGCCAACGCGGGCCGTACTCGCCGCCGCCGCGGATGTTCGCCACCACGTAGCAGCCGCCCCGGGCCAGCCACCCCCGCCCGATGACCCCGTTGTAGCCGGGCGTCCAGGAGATCTCGAAGCCGCCGTACCCGGTCAGCAGCGTGGGACCGGCCGCATGCCCGGGCGGGGTCACCACGGTGTACGGCACCCGGGTCCCGTCGGCCGAGCGGGCGAAGTACTGCCGTACCGTCATGCCGGCGGTGTCGAAGAAGGCAGGCTCCTGCTTCAGCATCTCGACGGGCCCGCCGACCGTGCCGTGATGCAGTGCCGTCGGCTGGAGGAAGCCGGTGCTGGACAGCAGGAACTCGTCGCTGTGCTCGGGGTTCGTGTCGAGCACGGCGACGTGCCGCGGCTGATCCGCCTCGCCGTGGCCGGCCGCGGCCCCCGCAGCCGCGGCCGGAGGCCGGACGGTGGGGCCGGGCAGCGGGACCCGCCGCCACCCGTCCGCGCCGGGGGTGAGCGCCTCGATCCGGCTGCGCACGTCGACCAGGCTGCTCAGGATCAGGTGATGGCGCGTCCAGGCGTGCCCGCTGAACGCCGCGTCGGCGGACGGTTCGAAGACCACGGTCAGCTCCCGCTCGCCGGCGAGGAACCGGTCCAGCCGGGTGACCAGCACGGCACCCCCCGGGTACGTCCGCCCGCCCACCGTCCAGTCCGAGCGGAGCTGGATGAGCAACCACTCCCGGTGTACGTCGGTCTCGGCGTCCTCCGGTACGTCGATCGGCACCAGGTCGCCGTCCGGGGTGCGGAGGAACTCCACGCGCCGGAAGAAGTCGAGCCGACGCCCGAAGAAGTCCCGGACGAAGCCCGGGGTCGGGTCGTGTACGGCGTACACCGAGACGTCGTCGTCGTGCCCCTCGTAGACCACCGCGGCCTCGGTCAGCGGGGTGCCCCGCCGCCACCGTTTCACCACCCGGGGATAGCCGGAGGTGGTCAGCGAGCCGGGGCCGAAGTCGGTGCCGACGTAGATGTTGTCCTCGTCGATCCAACAGACGTCGCTCTTCGCCTCCGGCAGGACGAAGCCGTCGGTGACGAAGGCGCGGCGCTCCAGGTCGAACTCCCGGACGACGTGGGCGTCGGCGCCACCCCGGGCGAGGCGGATCAGACACCGCCGGTGGTCGGGGCGCCGGATGGTCGCCCCCTGCCAGGTCCACGGTTCGCCCTCCGCCTCGGCCAGGGCGTCGACGTCGAGCAGCACCTGCCACCTGGGTTCGGGTCGCCGATACTCGTCGAGCGTGGTTCGCCGCCACACCCCACGCGGGTGGGCCTCGTCCTTCCACAGGTTGTAGAGGTGTCTGCCGGCCCAGTGGACGTACGGCACCCGGTCCGTGTCGTCGAGGACCTGGCGGAGCGAGTCGCGCAGCGCGGCGAACGAGGGATCGTCGGCGATGGTGGCGAGCGTCTCGGCGTTGCGGGCCCGGACCCAGTCGGTCACCTCGGCGCTGGCCAGGTCCTCAAGCCATCGAAAGTCATCGTCCTGGTGTGGGGGCACGCGCAGATTCGTACCACACGGCGACAACCCAGCCGGCAGTCATTCGGAGACCGCGTTGAACCTTTCGGGTCGGCCAGCCGAACCAACCGGGGTGGGACACCGTTCGCTCCGCAGCAGACCGATCCCGTCCGTCCCGGCGCTCCCGCCCCGCGGTGCCGTACCGCCCGGACCACCCGCGACAGGGCGTGGCGGGCGCGGGGTGCCACCCGCCGCGGTCGTGACGCGCCGCGCCCGGCCCGTGGCGCTGCTCGTCGGGCTCGCGGCGCTGCTCGTCGGGCTCGCGGCGCTGCTCGGCCCGGCCGCGCCGGCCGCGGCCCACGCCACGGTCGTCTCCACCGTGCCGCAGCAGGGGGCGGTGCTCGGGTACTCCCCCACCGAGGTGACGATCACCTTCAGCGAGCCGGTCGCCCTGGTTCCCGGTCGGACCCAGGTGCTGGCCCCGGACGGCAGACGCATCAACGCGGGCGAACCCAGCGTCCGCGGCGCCACGCTGCGGATCCCGATCCGGGTCGCCGACCGCCCGCTCGGCACGTACGTCGTCAGTTACCGGGTGGTCTCCGCCGACAGCCATCCGGTCGCGGGCAGCTGGACCTTCTCGGTCGGTGCCGCCTCCGCCGCCCCGCCCGAGCCGGCAGACGTCGGCGTCGACCCCGCCGTCCGGGTCGCCGTGTCGGTCAGCAGGTGTCTCGGGTACGCCGGACTGGCGCTGACGCTCGGCCCCGCCCTGCTGTTGGCACGGCTGTGGCCCCGCCGGCTCTCCCGGCGCGGCCCGGTGCGACTGGTCCGGGTCGGCCTCGGCCTGATCGCCGTCGGCACCCTCGGTGGCCTCTGGCTCCAGGTGCCGTACACCAGCGGCGCCGGACTCCTCGACGTGTCGGCCGGCGAGCTGGCCCGGGTCCTCGGCTCCGGCCCCGGCCTGCTCCTCGTCGGCCGGCTCGGCGTCCTGCTGCTGGTCGCCGCCCTGTTGCCGCCCCTGCTGACGCCCGGTACGTCAGCCCGGGTCGACGGTGGCCGGCGTCGGCTCGCCCTCCTGCTCCCGCTCGCCGTGGCCGGGCTGGTCACCTGGCCCCTGGCCGGGCACGCCGTCGCCGCGCCGGTCCCGGTCGCCAGCGTCGCCGCGGACGTCGTCCACCTGGCCGCCGCCTCGGTCTGGCTCGGTGGCCTGGTCGTCCTCGTCGGGTACCTGCTGCGGGCCGCCCACCCGCGCGTCCTCGGGATCGTCCTGCCGGTCTGGTCCCGGTGGGCGGCGGTCGCCGTGCTCTGGCTCGTCGCCGGCGGCGTGGTGCGGGCGCTGGTCGAGGTCGGCGGGCCGCGCCCGCTGGTCGGCACCGACCACGGGCGGCTGGTGCTGGCGAAGCTGTCCCTGCTGGCGGTGCTGCTGGCGGTCGCCGGGTACGCCCGCCGGCTGACCCACCGCATCCGGCGGCGGCCGGCGGTGGAGACGTCCGGTCCCGCCCCGGTGGGCGACGCGGCGGTGTCCCGGCTCCGCCGGCTCCGGCGCGCGGTCGGGGTGGAGGTGGCGCTCGGGGTCGTCGTGCTCGGGGTCAGCGCGGTGCTGGTACAGACCACGCCGGGCCGCAGCGCCGCGGTCGAGGCGACGGCGGCGGTGGCCGACAGCTTCGCCCAGACTCTCGACTCACCGCTCTACACGCTCCAGTTCGAGATCTATCCCGCCCGGGTCGGCGACCACAACACCGTGCACGCGTACGTCTACCGGCCGGACGGCACGCCGCTGCCGGTGGTGGAGTGGTTCGTCACGACCGCCCTTCCCGCCCGCGGCGTCGAGCCGACCCGTACCCCGATGCTCGGCGTCACCGCCCACCACGCCGTCGGTTCGGTGGCCTTCCCCGTACCCGGCGACTGGGAACTGCGGTTCACCATCCGGCTCTCCGAGGTCGACCAGGCCACCGTGCGGACGGTCGTGCCGGTGCGCTGACCGTCGCCGGCCGCCGCGGGCCGCTCGGGCGACGGCGGCGCCGTGCGGGCCGCGCGCGGGTCGGTCCGGCCGTGGTGGCCGGGCCGGTCAGGGTTCGACGAGGCCGGCCCGGATGGCGTACCGGGTGAGGTCGATCCGGTCCCGCATCCCGAGTTTCTGCAGGATGTTGGCGCGGTGCCGGTCGACGGTCTTCACGCTGATCACCAGCGCCTCGGCGATCTCCTTGGAGGAGTAGCCCTCCGCGATCAGCTTGATGATCTCCTCCTCACGCGGGGTCAGGATGCTGTCCGGCAACCGCTCCCCCTGCCGGTCCCGGTGCAGGTAGTCACGGATCAACGCGGTGATCGCCCCCGGGTAGAGGAAGGGCTCGCCGCGCATCGCGGCCCGGCACGCCTCGATCAGGTCCCGGTCGGCGACCGACTTGAGGACGTAGCCGGAGGCACCGGCCCGCAGCGACTCGAAGAAGTACTGCTCGTTGTCGTGCATCGACAACATCAGGATCCGGATCCCGGGGGCGCGGCGGGAGATCTCCCGGGCCGCCTGCAACCCGGTCATCCGTGGCATGGCGATGTCCAGGATCGCCAGATCGATCTCGGGCCGCTTCGCCGCCTCGACCGCCTCGGCGCCGTCGGCCGCCTCCGCCACGACCATCAGGTCCGGCTCGGCGTCGAGAATCAGCCGCAGACCCCGGCGGACCAGCGCGTGGTCGTCCGCCAGCAGTATCCGGGTCTTGGCCTCGGACACCGTCGTTACCTCCCCCCGCCCCGGACGGGCACGACCAGCCGTACGTCGGTACCCACGCCGGGAACCGCCTCGATGTCCAGACGTGCGTTGATGAGCAGGGCGCGTTCCCGCATACCCCGAATTCCGGCTCCCTCCTCGCGCACCTCGCCCCGGCCGTTGTCAGCGACCCGGAGAACCACGGCGTCGGGCTCGGCACGCAGTGAGAGTTCGACCCGGCTGGCGTGGGCGTGCCGGGCCACGTTGGTGAGGCTCTCCTGGGCGATCCGGTAGATCACCAGTTCCTTCTCCGCGCTGAGTGCCGGCAGGTCAGGCTTCAACCGACGCTGGACCGGCACGCCACTCATCTGGGAGAACTCGGTGGCCAGAGCGTTGAGCGCGCTCAGCAGTCCCAGATCCTCCAGCACGTCCGGACGCAGCCGGCGGGCGACCCGCCCCACGTCGTTGAGACTCGACCGGAGCGTCTCCTGGACAGCGTGCAGCTCCTCGCGAAGCTCGTCGGGGGCCCGGTCGACCGCGCGTTTGAGCCCGAGCAGCACCACGGTCAGGCTCTGCCCGATCTCGTCGTGCAGTTCCCGGGCGATGCGCTGCCGCTCCCCCTCCTGGGCGGCCAGCGCGTGGGCGCTGCTGGTACTCCGTTCCGCCTCCAGGCGGTCGAGCATCGCGTTGAAGGACTCGATCAGGTTGGTCAGATCGCCGTTGCCGCTGTCCCGGAGGCGTTGTCCGGGGTGCAGCAGGTGCACCCGCTGCATCAGCGTGGTCAGCGCGTCGAGCGGCGCCAGGCTGGCCCGCAGCAGCAGCCCGTTCACCGCGAGCATCAGCGCCAGGCCGACGGTCAACACCGGGATCTCGGTGAGCAGCACCGGCGACGAGACGGTGGCGGGCGAGAGGGCGAGGACGAGCGTGCCGACGGTGAAGACCAGCCCGTTGAGCACGAAGAGCCGGCGGAACAGTGCCTGGGCCGGAGAGCGGCAACCGGGCCTGGGTGGACCCGGGGTGCGGGTCCGGGATCCCGAACCCCTGCTCGGCGACCGGCCGCGCACGCCGAACCACCGTGCCGCGCCCCGGGTGGCGACCTGATCGGCGGTGTCGGTCATGCTTTCCAGCGTCTCCGGTCCACCGTCGGGCTGTCCATGTGGTCCGCCTCCCATCCGATTCCGGAAATACCCACGCTGACCTGCTGCTTCGTGCATGTTCCGCCCCCGCCCAAATGGGTGCCAAGCCCGATGGTCGACCGCCTGCACGCTCGGGAGTCTTGACCATAAACCGGAGCCGTGACCGCCGCTTCCCACCGGATGGTCGTGCCGGCACCGGTGCCTTTCCCACGCCCCCCAAGCCCGAGCGAGGAACAGTGGAGATCACTCGAACCACGGTCCCCGGCGTCGGTGTCGTGCATCATTTCCTGACCCGGGGCGGACAGCGTTTCGGCGTACTGGTGGACGGCGCCGGCCAGCGGTCGCTGCTGATCTACGGCGCGACGGACCCGGACGAACCGGAGCAGCGCATCGCGCTGGAACACGACGAGGCCGACCAGGTCGCCGAGGTGCTGCACAGCAGCTCGGTGGCCGACCGTCTGGCCCACCTCGAGCGACGGCTCGCCGACCTGCTCGGCGGGTCCGCGTGACCGGCGCGAAAATGGGGAAGGGGCCCCGTGTCGCCACACTCCGGAAGGTCGGGATCCTTTCTCGCGCAGACCGTCGTACCTGTGTTCTTTGCCCCCAGTCTGTCCACAGCCGGACGGCGCAGCGGCCGTCCGCGCCCTGTTCATCGTCGAGTCGTTCGGGAACACCGGCTGGAGCCAGGCCGTGTCCCAGGGGATGGTGTCATGCAAGCAGGACAAATCGCCGTGGATGTTCCGACGGTGACCGTCCAGGATTCCGTGGCGAAGGCGCTGCGCCTGATGGCACTCGGCCGGTTGCCGGGGCTGATCGTCATCGGCGACCGGGGACGGCCGCGTACTGTCCTGCCCGGCACCCAGGTGCTCCGGCTCGCGGTCCCGGGCAGCTACCAGGAGGATGCCGCACTGGCCCGGACCATCGACGAGGCGCACGCCGACCTCTTCTGGGAGGAACTGGCCAGCCTGACCGTGGGGGACTGCCTGGTCCGGGAGGCTGGCCGCCCGGCGACGGTCGCGCCGGACGCGACCCTGCTGGAGGTGGCCGCCCTGATGGCGCGCCAGCGTTGCCCACTGGTGGCGGTGGTCGACGGCACCGGGGCGCTCGTCGGAGCCATCACCCTCGAACGGCTGCTCGGCAAACTCGCCCTGCTCGCACCCGAGCCCTGATGCCGGTCGGCACCCTCGTGCCGACCCGGCCGAAGGCGGGGTGGGGCCGATGAGTGCCATCGCCGCGCTCGCCATCTTCGTCGTGGCGTTCGTCTTCATCGCCACCGAGAAGGTGGACAAGGTCAAGGTGGTGCTGATCGCCGCCGGGGCGATGCTCGTCCTGGGGTTGGCGCCCGGTGCCGAGGTGTTCTTCTCCGAGCACGAGGGGATCGACTGGCGGGTCATCTTCCTGCTGCTCGGCATGATGATCATCGTCGGCATCATCAAGCAGACGGGCGTCTTCGACTACCTCGCGATCTGGGCTGCCAAGCGGTCGGGCGGGCGGCCGTACCGGCTGATGGTGATGTTGATGGCGATCACCGCCGTCGCCTCGCCGTTCCTCGACAACGTCACCACGATCATGCTGGTCGCCCCGGTCACCGTGGTGGTCTGCAACCGGCTGCACATCTCCGCCCGGCCGTACCTGATCGCCGAGGTGCTGGCCAGCAACATCGGTGGGGCGGCGACGTTGATCGGCGACCCGCCGAACATCATCATCGGCAGCCGGGCCGGGCTGAGCTTCGGCGACTTCCTGGTCCACATGGCGCCGATCGTCGCGGCGATCTTCGCGGCGTTCGTGCTCTTCACCCGGGTGCTGTTCGCGCGTTCCTTCCGCTACCACCCGGAGCACGTCGCCGCGGTGATGGCGCTCCAGGAGCGCCGGGCCATCACCGACGTACGTCTGCTGGTCCGCTGCCTGGTCGTCCTCGGCCTGGTGATCGTCGGCTTCGGGCTGCACTCGGTGCTGCACATCGACCCGTCGGTGGTGGCCATGGTCGGCGCCGGGGTGATGCTGCTGGTCTCGAAGCTGGACGTCGGTGAGGTGCTGGAGGAGGTGGAGTGGTCGACCCTGGTGTTCTTCATGGGCCTGTTCGTGATGGTCGGCGCGCTGGTGCACACCGGCGTGATCGGGACCGTCGGCGAGTGGGTGGTCGACGTCGTCGGCGACAACTTCTTCGCCGCGGCCACCTCGCTGATCTTCGGCTCCGCGGTCCTCGGCGCCTTCTTCGACAACATCCCGTACGTCGCCACGATGACGCCGATCGTCGAAGGTGTGGTCGCCCAGGCGCCGGACCCGCAGGTCGGGCAGGCGCTGTGGTGGGCCTTCGCCCTCGGCGCCGACTTCGGCGGCAACGGCACCGCCGTCGCGGCCAGCGCCAACGTGGTGGCCCTCGGCATCGCGGCCCGGACCGGGCACCGGATCTCGTTCTGGCAGTTCACCAAGTACGGCATCATCGTCACCCTGCTGAGCTGCCTGCTCGCCTGGCTCTACGTCTGGCTCCGCTACTTCCTCTGACCTCCGTTGCCTGATCCCGCCACAGGGATCACCTGATCCCCCGCGGGATCACCGGCTCACCTCCGACCGCAGCCCTCCCCGGGCCGCCGCGGTCGCGGTCGCCGGCACCGGCCGGGGCGGTGCGCGCCCCGGCCGGTGCCGGCGACGCCGGGGCCGGGACCGGGACCGGTGACGGTCCGGCACCGGTCCGAGGCTCGGAAGGACTCCCCCGCTAGTAGCCCCGGGCCACCCACTCCGCCAGGTGGGGTGCCTCGTCCCCGACCGTGGTGTCCGCGCCGTGCCCGGTGTGCACCACCGTCTCCGGCGGCAGGGTCAACAGCCGGTCCCGGATCGAGTTGATGATCGTGCCGAAGTCGCTGTACGACCGGCCCGTGGCACCGGGCCCGCCCCGGAAGAGGGTGTCACCGGTGAAGACGACACCCAGCTCCGGGACGTGGAACGAGCAGGCCCCCGGACTGTGCCCGGGGGTGTGCAGGACCCGCAGCGTGGTCCCGGCGACCTCGACCGACTGCCCGTCCCGCAGGTCGCCACCGGGCGGGGTCCGCGGATGCACCAGGTCCCAGAGCACGCGGTCGGCCGGGTGCAGCAGCACCTCGGCCCCGGTCGCCTCGGCCAGCGCCGGCGCCACCCGCACGTGGTCGTCGTGCGCGTGGGTCGCCAGGATGGCCCGTACCCGCCGGCCGCCGACCACGGCGAGGATCGCGTCGACGTCGTGGGGCGCGTCGACGACCACGCACTCGGTGTCGTCACCGACCACCCACACGTTGTTGTCGACGTCGAAGGTCTGCCCGTCGAGGGAGAAGGTGCCCGAGGTGACGGCGTGGTCGATCCGGGCCGCCATCAGAAGACCACCACCGACCGCAGCACGTCACCGCGGTGCATCCTGGCGAACGCCTCCTCCACCTGGTCCAGGGCGATCTCCTCGGTGACGAAGGCGTCCAGGTCGAGTCGGCCCTGCAGGTAGAGCGAGGTCAGCATGGGGAAGTCCCGGCTGGGCAGGCAGTCGCCGTACCAGCTCGATCTGAGCGCGCCGCCCCGGCCGAAGACGTCCAGCAGCGGCAGCTCCGGGATCTTCATCTCCGGCGTCGGTACCCCGACGAGGACGAGGGTGCCGGCCAGGTCCCGGGCGTAGAAGGCCTGCTTCCACGTCTCCGGCCGGCCGACCGCCTCGATCACCACGTCGGCGCCGAAGCCGCCGGTCAGTTCCCGGATCGCCTCGACCGGATCGGTCTCGCGGGCGTTCACCGTGTGGGTGGCGCCGAAGCCCCTCGCCCACTCCAGCTTCCGGGGGTCGGTGTCGACGGCGATGATCGTCGTCGCCCCGGCCAGCGCCGCCCCGGCGATCGCGCCGTCGCCGACGCCACCGCAGCCGATGACCGCGACCGAGTCGCCCCGGCTCACCCCGCCGGTGTTCACCGCCGCGCCGATCCCGGCCATCACGCCGCAGCCCAACAGCCCGACGGCGGCCGGTCGGGCCGCCGGGTCCACCCTGGTGCACTGTCCGGCGTGCACGAGGGTCTTCTCCACGAAGGCGCCGATCCCCAGGGCCGGGGAGAGTTCGGTCCCGTCGGCCAGGGTCATCTTCCGGGCGGCGTTGTGGGTGGCGAAGCAGTACCAGGGCCGGCCCCGGCGACAGGCCCGACAGGTGCCACAGACCGCCCGCCAGTTGAGGATCACGAAGTCGCCCGGTTCGACGTCGGTGACCCCCGCGCCGACCTGCTCGACGATGCCGGCGGCCTCGTGTCCGAGCAGGAACGGGAACTCGTCGGTGATCCCGCCCTCGCGGTAGTGCAGGTCGGTGTGGCAGACCCCGCACGCCTGTACCCGGACGACCGCCTCGCCCGGCCCCGGGTCGGGTACGACGACGGTGGTCACCTCGACCGGCGCTCCCCTGACCCTGGCGACGACTCCGCGTACGTCCTGGCTCACGGTGCCTCCTCGACATACAGGGCGAAAACCCCGTCGTAACACGTCCGTCCGCCCGGGTCGAGGAGGCACGGGCCGCCCCCGGTCACCTGTCTCCGCAGATGACGCGAATATCCGCCCCGCCGGAGACGGTGTCGGGCGCCCGGTGCACCGCCGACCACCCCGTGGGCCTCTGCCCGGTTGGTCCGGTTCCCCGAGGCGGGAACATCGGTGGGTCGGTCGGTGTTGTCACCGGGCCCGGGGCTCGCGCGGCCGGCAGGCCCGCCCGCCACCCGGCATGGTGGGCGGTCTGTGCCCGGCCGTGCCGCACCGTCCGAAACCCCGGCGGCCGGTCGACCACCGGCGGCGGCCGGCCGGAATGCCAGCCCGCCACCGGCTGTTGAACCCCGGTACGCGCCCGCACCCCCGGGTGCGCGCGGCGCGAACGCTCAGACTTTCCCCCGCCTCCCACCCGCGCGAACCCCCCGACCGGGGCACGCCGCGGGCGGCACACCGCGACACGAGGCGGACAACCCCCCCGGATCACGGAAGGCAGGAACCATCATGACGTTCCTCAACCGATGGATCTCGGCCATCACCGACACCCCCAC
>CALGAM010000150.1 GCA_937951935.1 uncultured Micromonospora sp.
GCCGGCCGCGGTGAGCGGGCCGGACGGAAGCCTCGACCGGGAGACCCTCGTGCGGCAGGCCGACCGGCTCGGTCGGCTGCTGCGGTCCCGGGGTGTCGCACCGGACACCCCGGTCGGACTCTGCCTGGAACGGGGCGTGGCGCTGCTGGTCGGCGTCCTCGGGATCTGGCGGGCCGGTGCCGGCTACCTTCCGCTGGACCCGACCCTGCCGGTCGACCGGCTGCGCTACCTGCTGGCCGACTCGGGTGCCCGGGCGGTGGTGACCCAGCGGGCCGTCGCCGAACGGCTGCGCGACGTGCTGGCCGACGTACCCGTGCTGGTCTGCCTGGACGCGGACGACAACGACGGCGACGGGTCGGGGACCGAGTCGGTGGACCTCGTGACACCGCGGCCGGACGGGTTGGCCTACCTCATCTACACCTCCGGCTCCACCGGCCGCCCGAAGGGGGTCGCGGTCCCGCACCGGGCCGTGCTCAACCTGGTCGCCTCGTTCCACGACGACCTGGGACTGACCCCGCAGGACCGGTTCGCCGCGGTCACCACGCTCTCCTTCGACATCTCCGTGCTGGAACTGCTGGTGCCGCTGGTCGGCGGCGTGCCGCTGACCATCGTCGGCTCCGACGAGGTGGCCGACGGCGCGGCCCTGCGCCGGCGACTGGAGTCCGCGCAGATCACCGCGATGCAGGCCACCCCGGCGACCTGGCGGATGCTGCTGGCCGCCGGCGGCGTACCCGACCGCCTGCGGGTGCGGCTCTGCGGCGGCGAGGCGCTTCCGCGCGACCTGGCCGACGCCCTGCTCGCCGACGGCGCGACAGTGTGGAACTGCTACGGCCCCACCGAGACCACCGTCTGGTCCACCGCCGGACCGGTGGCCCCGGCGCCGGCCCCGATCGACCTCGGCACCCCGATCGCCAACACCGAGGTCTACGTGCTGGACCGGGCCGGCCAGCCGGTGCCGGTCGGGGTGGTCGGCGAGGTGTACATCGGCGGCCTGGGGGTGGTCCGCGGCTACCACGGCCGTCCCGGGCTCACCGCCGAGCGGTTCGTGCCGGACCCGTTCAGCGGCCGGCCCGGGGCCCGGCTCTACGCCACCGGAGACCTCGCCAGGCGGCGTGCCGACGGGCGGCTGGAGTACCTGGGTCGGACCGACCACCAGGTGAAGGTACGCGGCCACCGGATCGAGCTGGGCGAGATCGAGGAGGTGCTGCGGGAGCACGAGGCGGTCGCCGAGGCGGTGGTCCACGCCTGGACCTCCGACGACGACACCCGTCTGGTCGGCTACCTGGTGCCCGCCGGCGAGGCGCCCGCCGACCTGCCGTCGACACTGCGCGAGTGGCTCGCCCGCCGGCTCCCCGGCTACATGGTGCCGGCCGCCCTGGTGCCGCTGCCCGCCCTGCCGCGCAACGCCAACGGCAAGGTCGACCGGGCCGCGCTGCCGGCGCCGGACTGGCGGGCGGTCGGGGGTGCCACCCACACCGCGCCGCGTACCCCGGTCGAGGAGGTGCTGGCCGAGATCTGGGCTGAGGTGCTGGGGCTGGACCAGGTCGGCGTGCACGACGACTTCTTCGCCCTCGGCGGCCACTCCCTGCTCGGCACCCAGGTGGTCAGTCGCGTCGGCGCGGCGTTCGAGCTGGAGGTGCCGATCCGGGTGCTGTTCGAGGCGCCGACCGTCGCCGCGATGGCCGAGGCGCTGACCGCGCTGGAGCCGGAGCCCGGCCAGGTGGAAACGGTCGCACGGCTGCGCCGTGAGGTGGCCGGGATGTCCACCGAGGACCTGCGGAACCTGCTTGAGGAGTCGTCGTGACGAGGCCGACCGGCACCGAGGCCGACGAGCGGGAGCGGATGATCCGGGAACTGCTCGCGCGGCGGGGGGTGGCGCGCCGTCCCACCGGGATCCCCCGCCGGGCGCCGGACGCCCGGGTGCCGCTCTCACCGTTGCAGGAAGGGCTGTGGTATCTCGACAGTCTCGACCCGGGAAACCCGGCGTACGTCCTGTACATCGCCGTTCGGCTGAGCGGGCGGGTGGACCTGGCGGCGCTGCGCGGGGCCGTCGCCGCGGTGGTGGCCCGGCACGAGGCGCTGCGGACCGCGGTCGTGGCCCGCGCCGGCGTCCCCGAGCAGGTGGTGCTCGACCACGTCGACTGCGACGTCACCGTCGACGACCTCACCGACCGGCCGGCCGACACCCGTGAGCAGGCCGCCGTCGCGCTCGTCCAGGCCGAGGTCGAGACCGGGTTCGACCTGGACCGGGCACCGTTGATGCGGGTGCGCCTGATCCGCCTCGACGAGGCCGAACACGTGCTCGCGCTGTGCCTGCACCACATCGTCGCCGACGAGCGGTCACTCGGCATCGTGCTCGGCGAGATCCTGACCGGGTACCAGCGGATCCAGGCCGGCGGCCCGCCCCCACCCCCGCCGACGGCACAGTTCCCGGACTACGTCCTCTGGCAGCGCGCCGCCCTCGGCGGCCGGGCCGACGAGCTGCGCCGGTTCTGGGCCGCCCGACTCGCCGACGCCCAGGTCCTGGAGCTACCCACCGACCGCCCCCGCCCGCCGGTGCAGACCTTCGCCGGCGCGACCGCCCCGTTCACCCTCGCCGCCGAGTTGACCGCCGCGGTGGACGCACTGGCCCGGCGGGCCGGGGTGACCCGATTCATGATCGTGATGACCGCGGTGCAGGTGGTACTCAGCCGCTGGAGCGGCCAGTCCGACATCTGCGTCGGGTCGCCCGTCGCCACCCGGTCCATCCCGGAGTCCCAGGAGATCGTCGGTCTGCTGGTCAACAGCGTCGTGTTCCGCACCGACCTGTCGGGTGACCCGACCCTCGCCGAGGCCCTCGACCGGGTGCGGCGCACCTGCGTCGAGGCGCTGGCGCACGCCGAGCTGCCCCTGCACGAGGTGGTCGGACTGGCCGGACAGCCGCGCGACCCGAGCCGGAACCCGCTGTTCCAGGTGATGTGCGTGGTCAACCCGACCACCCGGGTCGCCGGAACGGGCGGGCTGGCCGTCCGGCCGGTGAACGTCGGCCGACGCACCTCCCGGCTCGACCTGACCGTCATGGTCTACGAGACCGATCCGGCGCTGAGCGGGCTGGTCGACTACAACACCGACCTGTTCGACGCGCAGACCATCCGCCGGTTCATCGACCGGCTGCGACAGGTGCTGCACGCGCTCACCGCGGATCCGCACCGCCGTCTGTCCGAACTCGACGTCATCGGCCCTGCCGAGCGGCGGGAACTGGCTGCCTGGAGCGGCACCGACCGCGACCACGCGCCGGCGGCGACCCTCACCGACCTGATCCGGGCCCGGGCGGCGGCCGACCCGGACGCGCCCGCGGTGCTGGCCGCGGACCGCTCCGCCCCCGTCCTGAGCTACGGCGAACTGGACAGCCGCGCCGACCGGCTCGCCCGGCTGCTGCGGGCCGCCGGCGTGGGCCCGGAGGTGCCGGTCGGGCTGGCCCTGCCCCCCGGCCCGGCGGCCGTGGTGGCGATCGTCGGCATCCTCAGGGCCGGCGGGGCGTACCTGCCGATGGATCCCGCGAACCCCGCCGCCCGGCTGGAGGCGCTGCTCGACGACGCCCGGGCTCCGCTGACCGTCACCGCCCCGGCCCACGCCGGGCGGTTCGCCGGGCGTGCCGTGCTGGTGGTCGACGAGCTGACCGGCCTGCCGGTCGATTCCGGTGCCGTCCCGGACGCACCGCCCGACGGCGGGCTGCCCGCCGGACACCCGGACCAGCTCGCCTACGTGATCTACACCTCCGGCTCCACCGGCACCCCGAAGGGGGTCATGGTCAGCCACCGCAGCGCGGTCAACCTGGCCCGCGCCTTCGTGGAACTGCACGACATCAGACCCGGCGACCGGCTGCTGATGCTGCCCCCGCTCAGCTTCGACGCCTCGGTCGGCGACCTGTTTCCGGCCCTGATCAGCGGGGCGACGCTGGTCACCCACGGCCGCCCCGCCGAACTGACCGGCCCGGAGCTGCTGCGGCTCGCCGCCGAACACGGCATCACCATGGTGGACACGGCCGTGGCACTGTGGACCCGCTGGGTGGCCGACCTGGCCGACCAGCCACCCCGGACCGACACCCCGCTGCGGGTGCTGATGGTCGGTGGCGAGGCCGCGCCGACCTCGGCGGTGCGGGGCTGGGTCCGGGCCACCGGGGGTGGGATTCGCGTCTACAACCACTACGGGCCGACCGAGGCGACGGTCTGCGCCACCACGTACGCCACGGTGGACGCCGCGGAGCTGCCCGGCCTGAACCACCTGCCGATCGGTCGCCCGCTGCCCGGCGTGCGGGTCCACGTGCTCGACGCCGCGCTGCGGCCGGTACCGGTCGGGGTGCCCGGCGAGCTGTACGTCGGGGGTGCCGCCCCGGCCCGGGGCTACCTCGGGGCCCCCAAGGCCACCGCCGAGCGGTTCGTGCCGGATCCGTTCGGTGCGCCCGGGGCGCGGCTGTACCGCACCGGCGACCTGGCCCGCTGGCGCTCGGACGGCACGCTGGAGTTCCTCGGGCGTACCGACCGGCAGGTGAAGATCCGCGGTTACCGGATCGAGCTGGGCGAGGTGGAGGCGGCCTGCGCCGACCAGCCCGGGGTGGCCCGGGCCGCGGTGGTCGCCCGTGACGACGGCCGGGGCCCCCGGCTCGTCGCCTACCTGGTGCCGGCGGCCGGTGCCGACGCCCCGGACCCGGCCGACATCCGGGGTGCGCTGCGGCGCCGGCTTCCCGAACACCTGGTCCCGTCCGCGTTCGTGGTGCTGCCGGAGCTGCCGCTCACCCCGCACGGGAAGCTCGACCAGGCCGCGCTGCCGGCCCCGGACGAGCACGCCCGGGCGGTCGAGTACGTCCCGCCCCGCACCCCGACCGAGCGCGCGCTGGCGGCCATCTGGGCCGACCTGCTCGGCGTCGACCGGGTCGGCGCCCACGACAGTTTCGCCGACCTGGGCGGGCACTCACTGCTGGCCGGCCCGATGATCGCCCGGGTCGGCGCCGACCTCGGCGTCGAACTGCCGGTGCGGGCGTTGTTCGACGCCCCGGACCTGGCCGGACTCGCCGAACGGATCGACCGGTACCGTGCCGGCGAACCGGCGTCGGGCTCCGGCACGCCGGCCCGCGCCGGCGGACCGGCGTCGGACGTCGAGGCCCGGGCCCGCGCCGACGCGGTGCTGCCGGACGACCTGCCGGTGCCCAACGGCGACCCCGCGGCCGTCCCGGAGGCGGTCCTGGTGACCGGGGCGACCGGATTCCTCGGTGCCCACCTGGTCGCCGACTGGCTCGCGCACGGTACCGCCCGGCTGCACTGCCTGGTCCGCGCCGACACCCCCGCCGCCGCGCTCGCGCGGGTCGCCGACAACCTCCGACGGTACGGGCTGTGGCGGGACGAGTACACCGACCGGCTGGTCGGGGTCCCCGGTGACCTGGGCGAACCGGCCCTCGGACTGAGCCGGCGCGACTTCGAGGCCCTGGCCGACAGTGTGGACGCGGTGCTGCACAACGGCGGGCTGGTCAACTTCCTCCACCCGTACCAGCGGCTGCGCCCGGCCAACGTCCTCGGCACGCGGGAGGTGCTGCGGCTGGCCGGCACCGGTCGTCCGTCCGCCGTCCACCTGGTCTCCACCCTCGGGGTGTTCCTCACCCCGGCCCGGACCGGCACGGTGGTGCGGGAGCGGGACGCGCCCGACGACTGCGCCGGGCTCGGCGACGGCTACAACGCGACCAAGTGGGCGGCGGACGCGCTGGCCCGGGCGGCCCGCGAGCGCGGCCTGCGGGTGAGCGTGTACCGACCGGCCCGGATCACCGGGCACTCCCGCACCGGTGTCGGCAACGCCGACGACTACTTCAGCCGCCTGCTCAAGACGTTCGTGCAGCTCGGCGCGGTACCGGAGATCGTCGACGACGAGGCGGACCTCGCCCCGGTCGACTACGTCGCGGCGGGGATCGGGTGGCTGTCCCGGCAGCCGGACCGGCTCGGCGGTGACTTCCACTTCTACAACAACCGCACGATCTCCTTCCCGGACCTGGCGGCGGCACTCACCGACTTCGGCTATCCGGTCACGGTGCTGCCCTACGAACGCTGGCGGGCCGCCCTGCTGGCCCGGCCCGACGCGGCCCTGGCGCCGTTCGCACCGCTGTTCGGGCCGGTGCCGCCGCGTCGGACCCAGCCGACGTTCGACTGCACCGTGACCGAGACGGCACTGGCGTCGGCCGGGCTGGTCTGCCCACCGGCCGACGCCGACCTGATCCACACCTACCTCGCCTGGTACGTCCAGACCGGATTCCTCGACCCACCGGCCCGGCGTCCCGGCGTCCCCACCCCGAGCGAAGGCGGTACATCATGATCGAACGACGCCCAGCCCCGGCTCGGTGGAGGTCGGCATGAGTCAACAGGTCCACGCCCGACTGCTGGTCACGGTCTGGCTCGGCCAACTGGTCTCACTGGTCGGGTCCAGCCTGACCGGCTTCGTTCTCGGTGTCTGGGTGTACCAGCAGACCGGGTCGGTCGCGCAGTTCTCGTTGATCTTCCTGGCGAACACCCTGCCGGCGGTGCTGCTCGCCCCGGTCGCCGGGGTACTGGCCGACCGGTGGGACCGCCGGTGGCTGATGCTGGCCAGTGACACCGGAGCGGCACTGGGCACCGCCCTGCTGGCGGTCCTGGTGGCCACGGACAGTCTGGCGGTCTGGCACATCTGGCTGGTCACCGCGGTCGGGGCCGGCTGTTCGACGGTGCACCAGATCAGCTACCAGTCGATGACCCCGGCGCTGGTCGGCACCCGACACCTCGCCCGGTTCAACGCCCTGACCCAGGTGTCCCGGGCCACCCAGATCGCGGCGCCGCTGCTCGCCGGCACCCTGGTGGTGACCATCGGGGTGGGCGGGGTGCTCCTGGTCGATCTGGGCACCTTCACGGTGGCGGCGCTGACCCTGCTGCTGGTCCGGCTGCCGGCGGAGGCGACCAGGCCCGCCCCGGGCCGGGTCCGGGAGCCGCTGCGCCGCGAGGCGGCGGCGGGTTGGCGCTACCTCCGTGGCCGACCCGGACTGTTCGACCTGATGGTGCTCTTCGGGGCGTACAACTTCCTGTTCGGCATCGCCGGGGTGCTGGTGCAGCCACTGATCCTGTCGTTCGCCTCGGCGGAGACCCTCGGTGTGCTGATGTTCGCCGGCGGGGCGGGGCTGTTCGTCGGCAGCCTGGTGATGGGGGCGTGGGGCGGGCCGTCGCGCCGGATCACCGGGGTCTTCCTCGGCCTGACCCTCGGCGGGGTGGCGCTGGTGGGACACTCGCTGGCTCCCTCCCCGTGGCTGATCGCCGTGGTGGCTCCGCTGTTCCTGTTCACCCTGCCGATCGTGAACACCTCGGCGATCACGCTCATCCAGACCAAGACCGAGCCGGCGGTGCTGGGCCGGGTGCTGGCGGTGGCCCGGGTGGGCGGGGACGTCAGCCTGCTGGTGGCGTACCTGCTGGCCGGGCCGCTGGCCGACGGGGTGTTCGAGCCCCTGATGCGCCCGGACGGCAGGCTGGCCGACTCCGTCGGGGCGCTCATCGGCACCGGCGAGGGCCGGGGCACAGCGTTGATCTTCGCGGTGGCCGGTGTGCTGATGGTGCTGCTGGTCGGGCTCGGCTGGGCCCGCCGGCCGCTGCGGGAGGTCGACGCGCTGGCCGACGCGTTGCCGGCGCCGGACGGGAAGCCACCGGCGGGCCCGGAGCAGCCGGCCGACGCGGCGGCGACCGACCCGCCCGCCGGCCCGGCGGCGGGTGACCCCGTCGCCACCGATCCCACGGCCGCCGGCCCGGCCGACCCGGCCACGGAACCGGACACGCCCCCGGTCGTCCGCTCCACCTGACCCGGGTCGCGGTGCCGCCGACCCGCCGCGCGGTGTGGCCGCCGCCTGACCGATCCCGTCATCCCGAACCGTCCGACCAGAGGAGTCGTCCCCGATGCCGGTGCCCCTGCCCGCCGACCAGGCACGTCAGTTCGTCGAGGCGGACCAGGCCCCGGCGGCCCACCTCGACATGCTCGACGCGGTGTCGTTCCGCTCCGCCGGCGCCGCGCTGCGGCTCGGTGTGTTCGAGGCACTGGCCGCCGGGCCGCTGCCCGTGCCGGAGCTGGCCCAACGCACCGGCACCGATCCGCTCGGGCTACGACTGTTGCTCGACGCGTTGGTCGGCTTCGGCTACCTGACCCGGTCCGCGGAGGGAACGTACGCGAACAGCGCCAACACCACCCGGTGGCTGCTGCGCGCCGCGCCGGACAGCTACGCGCCGGTGCTGTCGTTCTGGAACGCCGTCCTCACCGAGCTGTGGACGGATCTGGAAGGCTCGGTGCGCTCCGGCAGGCCGAGCGTGGACTTCTACGCCTGGCTGGAGTCCCGTCCCGAGGTGCTGGCCGACTTCCAGACCATGTTGCGCCGGCTCTCCGGCTGGCTCTCCGAGGAGATCGTGTCGCTGGTGCCGGCCCCGCCGACCGACGCCCGGCTGCTCGATCTCGGCGGTGGGCACGGCGGCTACACCATCGCGTTCTGCCAGGCGTACCCCGGGATGCGCGCCACCATCCTGGACCTTCCCGGCGCCCTGGAGCAGGGCAGGCGGGCGGTCGCCGAGGCCGGGCTGGCCGAGCGGGTCGAGCTGCGCCCGGGGGACCTGCTCACCGCCGATCTCGGCACCGGGTACGACCTGGTGCTGCTCTTCAACATCGTGCACGGCTACCCGGCGGAACGCCTGCCGGCGTTGCTGGAGCGGGTCGCCGCGGCGTTGCGCCCCGGCGGCCGGGTGGCGCTGTTGGAGCCGCTGGCCGAGGTCCCGCAGCGGCCGCCCGGGGTGGCGGACGCCTTCGTCCGCGCGTTCAGCCTGAACCTGTTCCACACCCAGGGCGGTCGGGCGTACCGGTACGACGAGCTCGTCGCCCTGCTCACCGCGGCCGGCTTCGGCGAGCCCGAGGAGCACGTGCTCACCCGCTCCGACGCCGACCACCTCGTGCTCGCGGTACGCCGCTGAGGCGG
>CALGAM010000151.1 GCA_937951935.1 uncultured Micromonospora sp.
AACTGCCGGACGACGGTGATGTCATCACCCCGCTCCACCAGCCGTCCCTGAAGCTGGTCATCCAGGTAGGCGACATCGTCGCCATCGACGAGGGTGGCGATCACGAAGGGGCCGTTCAGCCCAGCGTACGCGCCCGCACTCGTCGGCACGACCTGCACCCGAACCCGCGGCCGGTCCGCGCACAGCTTGGCGATGTGGACGAGCTGGTCCCGCATCACCGCCCGCCCGCCGACCGGCTGGTGCAGTACCCGCTCATCGATCACGGCGGTGAACATCGGCGGGTTGTCCCGGGCCAGCATCTCCTGTCGGGCCAACCGGGCAGCCACCTGCTGCTCGACCTGGTCCCCCGTCAGCAGACCGCCGCTGGCCAGCAGCGCCCGCGCGTACCCCTCGGTCTGCAACAGTCCCGGGACGACCGAGAGTTGGAAGCAGCGCAGCGCGATCGCCTCCTGCTCGAAGGCCGCCCACTGGCGGAACCAGGGCAGCACCGGCCCCGGCCCGAGCACCTGCTGGATCCGCTCCAGCAGCCCTCCGGTCTCCAACACCGCGTCGCAGCGCCTGGCGAAGTCCCTGGTCGGACGACGCTGACACAGCTCGATCTTGGCGACCAGCGCCGCCGAGAAGTTGATCCGCTGCGCCAGCGCTTCCTGGGACAGCCTGGCGGCGCTGCGGAACCGGCGTAACTCACCGGCGAAGAGGCTGAGTGTGGAGGGTGGCTCGGCCACGGACAGGCTCCTTACCTCGGGATGATCGGCACCGGACATCGATCCAGGTCGCCGCGCGAACGCTTCCGACAGTAGTGCCTGGATCACCAGACTGTGTGTCAGGAAACGCGCCCGTCCGGCAACCGGGACCCGACCCGGTGGGCGCTTCTCCCCCCGCCCCGGAGACCGGTCCCTCTCGCGCCTCCACTCCGGTCTCCGGGGCTTCCCCCACCAGCGCCTTGGAGGTCCTCCGATGTGGCCACTGTCGCGCCGTCCACCCGAGCCTGTCCGGTACGCCCCGCGGCACGGCCGCGACTGGCGTCGCCTCTGGTCACGCCGCTGCCACTGCGGTGACCGCTGGCCGTGTCCGGACCGGATCAACCCGCCGCCGCCCGTGCCGCCGTACCCGGCGACCCGGCCCGGGACCCTCGCCGGCCACCGGGCTGACGCGCACCGGTCGCCGCGGCGCCGGAAGCACGACACGAACGGGGAACCGCCACGGTCGACCGAGCCCGATCCGCCCTGGCCGATCCCGCCCGGCCCGGCCTGGCCGGCGTACCCCGGATCCGGCTGGAACGCGCCGACACAGGCCAACTGGGTCGGGGCGGCGGCGCTGCTCACCCTCGGCCAGGCCGCCCGGACCGGACGTACTCCGCGATGAGGGCCTGGTCCGGGCCACCGGAGGACCGGACGCCCGAGCCGTCCCGCCGACCGTCACGGCCACCGCACCCGCCGGAACCACCGGGTCGGCCCGAACCGCCGCACCGGCGGGAGGTACCGCAGCCGCACCCCGGGGTGCCGCCTCGGCAGGGCTGTGCGCACCTGCCGCTGCGACCGCTCTGGCTGTGCCGGCGGTGCGGGCATCCCTGGCCGTGCGCGACCGCCCGGCTGACCCTGCTGCACGACTACCGGGACAACCGGGTCGCGCTGCACATCCACCTCGGTTCGGCGCTCTTCGCCGCCACCGCCGACCTGTGCCGGCTCAACCCGGAGCCCGGACCCGACCCGGCCGCGCTGTTCGCCCGCTTCCTCGGGTGGGCCCGCCCACCCGGGCAGCCCTGACCCGGCTCCCGGTCGGTGGCGGATCTCCTGGTCACCGCGGTCGGCCTGCGGGGCGTTGTTCCGCCGGCCGCCCGCGCGGTGTACGGCCTGGGCGGCGTCGCCACCCTCGTGGTCGCGACGGTGCCGAAGGTCGACGGTCACCCCGCCCGCGCACGGGACCGCCGCCGTGGTGGGTTTCGTCGCGCTCGGGGTCTGGCCGGCGGTGGCCCTGCTGCCCGGGCGAGGAGCCGGGGGCGGGGTCGGGTGGTCGGAGGAGCCGGAACGGCGGCCGGGACACCGACCAGGACGGCGGTCGGGACACCGGCCGGGAAGCCGACCGTGGGCGGTGCGCCCTCCGGCGGCGCTGGCCGCGACCGGGGTGATGCTCGGCGGCGGACTGTGGCTCGCGGTGCAGGTGCCCGACGGCGCGCGGCGCGATCCGGGTACGCGAACACGCCGTGACCGGCGTGGCGGGGCCGGTGTCGGGTCGGACACGCCGACCGTCGCTCCGGACAATCCCCCGGCCACGCCGGTCACGGACCGGATCGGATGGTCGATCAGTAGACGCTGACGCCGTAGGCGTTGAGCGCCTCGACGACCGGCTGGAAGTAGGTGACCCCACCGACCGTGCAGTTGCCGCTGCCGCCGGAGGTCAGGCCGAGCGCGGTGCTGCCGGAGAAGAGCGGGCCGCCGCTGTCACCCGGCTCGGCGCAGACCGTGGTCCGGATCAGCCCGGAGACGGTGCCGCTGCCCTGGTAGGTGACGGTGACGTTGAGCGCGGTCACCCGGCCGCTGCGCAGCCCGGTGGTGCTGCCGCTGCGCTGCACCGACTGGTTGACCACCGGGTTGGCGGCGCCGGTGATGTCCTGGTACCGGCCGTTGTAGAGGTACACGTCGCCCGGCTGCTGCGCGACGCCGGCGGCGTACCGGACGATGCCGTAGTCGTTGCCGGGGAAGCTGCTGCCGACCCGGGTGCCGATGGTCGAGCCGCCGGCCGTCCAGTTGGCGCCGATGTTGGTGCAGTGCCCGGCGGTGAGGAAGTAGTAGGTGTTGCCGCTGCGGACGTTGAAGCCGAGCGAGCAGCGGGCGCCGCTGGTGTAGATGGCGTCACCGCCGGAGATCAGGGTGCTCAGGGTGCCCGGGATCTGCTGGATCCGCACCGCACCGCCGAACGGGGCGACCACCGCCTTGATCTTGGTGAGCTTGTCGCCGGTGATCGTGCTGTCCACGTCCACGACCACCTGGTTGCTGACCGGGTCGACGTACCAGGCGGTGCCGGGAATCCGGGCCGACTTGTCGAGCGCGTCGGTGACCCTGGCGAGTTCGGCGGCGCCGCGGGCGACGATCCGCGGGATCGCCCCGGCCGCCCGAACCTCGCGGGCGGCGGCTTCGTCGGTCACCGTGACGACCATCTTGCCGCTCGCCTCGTCGAGATACGTCCCGGCGGAGCGGTCACCGAGCCGCTCGGAGAGCGTCGTCGCGGCCTCCGGGGACGCGACGACCGCGGGCGCGGCGTGCACGGGGGCACCCGCCAGCACTCCGGCGACCAGGGTGCCGGCGGTGATGACCACCGCGACACGACGCATCGGGGACCTCGTGGGTCGCATGGGACCTCCCAAAGGGGGGTTGGAGGGGCGCTGCACCGGGTTTCGGCGCATCGGTCACGAGTATTCAGACATTTAAGATCGCCAACAAGGCGCCGGCCATATCGACTCGACAGGGACGTACACCTTATGGATGTCGGTCGCCGGATACGGCAGATTCGTCGCCTCGCTCCCACCGGCGGACAGGGTGGCCGGCAGGTTCACCGGAATCGGGCCCCGTCCGTCGCGGCACCGTTGTAGACGTTCAGGATCGTCTATATGATCCGGCCACCCCCACTGACCCAGGCAACCGTGATCCGGAGGCCGCCGATGTCCACCGCCGTTCCCCGCCGTCTACCCCGGCTCCGCTCCGTCCTGCTCGCCGCCGTCGTCCTCGTCTCCTCGGTCGCACTCGCGGCCGGCCCGGCCAACGCCGACGCCGGCCCGCCGCCCAGCTCGATGGCGAGCATGGGTGACTCGATCACCCGCGGGTTCAACGCCTGCGGCTGGTACGTCGACTGCCCGTCCCGCTCGTTCAGCACCGGCACCGACTCCGCGGTGAACAGCCACTACCTGCGGATCCGCGCGGTGAACCCGGCGATCAACGGCCGCAACCACAACGTCGCCCGCACCGGGGCGAAGTCGGCGGACATGCCGGGTCAGGCCGACGCGGCCGTCGCGCAGAACGTCGGCTACGTCACCATGCTGATCGGCGCCAACGACGCCTGCACCAGCTCCGAGGCCAGCATGACCCCGGTGGCCACGTTCCGGGCCAACATCGACGCCGCGCTCAACCGGTTGAAGTCCGGGCTGCCCAACGCCCGGGTGTTCGTGATCAGCATCCCGGACGTCCACCGGCTCTGGACGGTCGGCCGCAACGACCTCCTCGCCCGGACCGCCTGGTCGCTGTTCGGGATCTGCCAGTCGTTGCTGGCCAACCCGACCTCCAACGCCCAGGCCGACGTGGACCGCCGCAACCGGGTACGGCAGCGGGTCGTGGACTACAACACCCAGCTCGCCCAGGCCTGCGCCGCCTACGGCCCCAACTGCGTCTTCGACGGCAACGCGGTCTTCAACTACCCGTTCACCCTGGCCCAGCTCTCCGGCTGGGACTACTTCCACCCCAACGCCGACGGCCAGCAGGTGCTGGCGAGCGTCTCGTACGCCGCTGGTTTCCGCTGGTAGCCGCCGGTCGCGGCGCCACGGGCGCCGGTCGGGCCGGACCCGCCGTGGCGTTCCTTCCGGCTGGTCAGGCCCGACCGGCCCCGGCGTGTCGGCCGGCGCCGGTCGCCGCCGTGGGCCGGTAGGCGACCAGGCCGTCCCCGGTCGCCGCGACCACCAGCCCGGGCATCGCCACCAGGCCGGTCACCGGCCCGGTGAGTCCGCTGGTCCAGCCGGGCTCAAGGTCGTCCGTGACGGGGTGCCACCGCAGGGCGGCGCCGTCGGCCACCACCAGCCATCCGGTGGACCCGGAGTGGGCCACCGCGAGCGAGCGCACCGGCCCGGCCGCGGTCAGCACCGGGGTCGGCTCGGCGCCCGCCCAGCCGGCGTCGGCCGGACCGGAGGCCGGGTCGGCTGCCGGACCGGGAGCAGGACCGGAGGCGGCCGGGTCGCGGGGCACGTCGGGCCGCAGCAGGTCCGTGACGTCGACGGCGCGGACCAGGCCGCTGCGTCCCGCACCGAAGACCAGCGCCCGCCCGTCGACGGTCGCCGCCGCCACGGCGTACGCCGCGCCGCCGTGCCCGTCCAGCACCACGCCGAGCCCACGGCCGGACCGCAGGTCCCAGAGCCGTACCGTGTCGTCCCCGGACGCGGTGAGCGCGACCGGTACGCCGTCCAGCTCGGCGGTGACGACCGTGTGGACCGGGGCCGAGTGGTCCCGCCAGGCGACCACCGACCCACCTTCCACCGCGTCGGCCCGGTACACCGTGGACCCGTCCGCCAGCAGCAGCGTCCACACGTCACCGACCCGCGCCGACGCCAGCGCCCCGGGTCGGCGGCCGACGGACGCCGGCAGGCCGGCCCCGGCCAGCGCGACCCGGCCGACGTGCTCCCCGGTGACCGGGTCCCGGAGGTCGATGCCGTCCGGGGTGACGCGGGCCAGCGTCGGATGGCTCCCCGGCACCAGCAGCGGGGCGGTCCGATGTCCGTCGACGGGCAGCGGCACCTCGTCGCCCGCCGGCCCGGTGACCGCCCGGACCGTCCCGTCGGGAAAGCCGGCGAGCACCACGGGCTCGTCGTCGGCGAGGGTGACGCCGGCCAGCCGGACGGATCCGACGAGGCGTGCGGGGTCGGCGGCCCGGGAGTCGGTGGGGGCAGGGTCGGCAGCCCCGGGGTCGTCCGGTTTCCCGCTGGTCGAGCGCGTGCCGACCGGCCGGAACGGATACGGCCACTCCCCGTCCCACACCCAGACCGCCCCGGCGGCGTCCCCGCTGACCAGTGTCGGCCGGCCGTCGATGTCCACCACGGTCGTGCCGGTCAACGCCGCCTCGTACGGGTAGTGGAACGCCTCCCCCAGCTGCCGGCCGGTTTCCGGCAGCCAGGCCCGCACCGTCGCGTCGTCGGCGCTCCAGACCACCGGCCGCGTGCCGAGCCGGCCCGCCGCGACGGAGTTGACCTCACCCCGGTGCCCGGCGAACGACGGCCCGAGCGGGACCGCGCCGGCCGCCTCCCAGGCCCGGGCCAGCCGCCCGGCCGCGCCGAGCAGCACCAGCCGGCCCCGCCACCGCGTGAAGCCCAGCGTGCTGACCAGCTCCGGAATCTCGAAGCCGTGCTCACCGACCGGCTCGATCCGCACCCCGGCCCCCGCCGTGCCGGTGCCGGTCAGGCGCCAGAGTGAGATCCGCCCGGTGGCGCCGCCGAGCGCCACCAGGACGTCGTCGTCCCGCTCCGTGGCGGCCAGCGCGGTGACCCGACCGCTGCCCGCCCGCACCACCGCCAGCCGTTGGCCGGTATCGCCCGCCAGCGACCAGACCTGCAGGCGTGGCGCGGCGCCGGCCAGCACCGCGACCGGACGGCCGCCGAGGGTCGCGGTGGCCAACGCGCGGACCTCACCACACCGGCAACGCCACCGGGGGCGACCGGTGGCGAGGTCGCTGACCTGCAGGTGACCGGCCCCGGCGGAGACGATCACGGGCTCGCCGTCGATCCGGACCGCAGCGCAGACGCCGACGTGCGGGCGCTCGTCCGGCACCCCGATGACCCGGCCGTCGCGGAGGTCGAGGACGGCCCGTCTCCCGGCGTAGCTGGTGACCAGCACCCGGGGCCGGCCGCTCCGGTCGTCCGGGTAGCCGGCCAGCCGGGTGACCCAGGCCGGCACCGGCTGGAACGGGCCGGGCCGGCTCGACGGTGGTCGCGGTCGCCGGCCCGCCGGCCCCCAGGTCCACGCCAACTCCCAGGCGACGGCACCGGACGCGGGGTGGCCGCCGGTCATCGCCGGACGACCGTCGTCCGCTCCTGGTCACGGCGGCGACCGCTCCAGGAACCCGACGTATCGAGGGTCATCGCATTGACAGGCATGCCACTTCATGCTAGTCCGGGCCGCCGCCGCGCCGGCCCGGACGAAAGCTCCGGCATCCCCGGCAGGCGGGACATAGCGGGGTCGACAGCCACGCTCCGACCCTCGCCCATCCCCTCGCGACCCAGCCGCCGGCCGACTACACACCCCGGGTATACATCGTGCGTATACATGCCATGTATAGTCGCCCCCATGTCGATCGCACAGACGTTCCTGGGCCTGCTCGAAGGCAGCCCACGGCACGGCTACGAGCTCAAGCGCCTCTACGACGAGCGCTTCGGCCAGAGCCGACCACTGCACTACGGACAGGTCTACGCCACCCTGGCCCGGCTGTTGAAGGGTGGCCTGATCCAGGTCGACGGGGTGGAACCGGGAGCCGGACCGGAGCGCAAACGGTACGCGATCACCGCCGCCGGGGTGACCGACGTCGAGCGCTGGCTGAACCAGCCGGAGAAGCCCGACACCTACCTGCAGAACACCCTCTACACCAAGGTGGTGCTCAGCCTGCTGACCGGCCGGAACGCCGCCGACATCCTCGACATCCAGCGCGCCGAACACCTGCGGGTGATGCGCGAGCTGACCCGACGCAAGACCACCGGGGACCTCGCCGACCAGCTCATCTGCGACTTCGCGCTGTTCCACCTCGAAGCCGACCTGCGGTGGCTGGAACAGACCGCCGCCCGACTCGACCAACTCGCCGCGACGCTGCGCACACCGGCGTCACGACCCGACGGGAACGTGCCATGACCCACCCCACCACCGACGACACCGACCGCCCACTGCTCGCCGCCACCGGGCTGCGCAAGAACTACGGCGCGACCCCGGCGCTCGACGGGGCGACCCTGCACGTGCGCGCCGGCGAGATCGTGGCCGTCATGGGCTCCTCCGGCTCCGGCAAGTCCACGCTGCTGCACTGCCTCGCCGGGATCGTCCAACCCGACGCGGGCGAGGTGCGCTACCGCGGTCGCACGCTCTCGACGATGTCCGACGCCGAACGCAGTGCCCTGCGCCGCACCGACTTCGGCTTCGTCTTCCAGTTCGGACAACTGGTGCCGGAGCTGACCTGTCTGGAGAACGTCGCGCTGCCGCTGCGGCTGTCCGGTGTCCGCCGGCGCGAGGCCGAACAGCGCGCGGCGCGCTGGCTGGCCCGGCTGGAGGTCTCCGACGTGGCGGGGAAACGCCCCGGCGAGGTCTCCGGAGGTCAGGGGCAACGGGTCGCGGTGGCCCGCGCCCTGGTCACCACACCCCGGGTGGTCTTCGCCGACGAGCCGACCGGTGCGCTCGACTCACTCAACGGGGAGCAGGTGATGCGGCTGCTCACCGAGGCGGCCCGGAGCACCGGCGCCGCCGTGGTGCTGGTGACGCACGAGCCGCGCGTCGCCGCGTACGCCGATCGGGAGGTCGTGGTGCGTGACGGCCGCACCCGCGAGATCCTGCTGGCGGAACGATGACCGGCCGTCAACCTCGCCTGGGCTGGGTGGCCGACCTGACCCTCGGCGCCCGGTTGGTCTTCGCCGGCGGCCGCAACGGGCTGCTCCGGACCCTGCTGATCGCCGTCGGGGTGGGGCTCGGGGTGGCGATGCTGCTGACCAGCGCCTCCATCCCCACCATGCTCGCCATGCGGCAGGAACGCACCGCCGCCCGCGACGACCTGTTCTTCGAGGCCGCACCGCCGCCCGGCGACCGGACCCTGCTGGTCGCCACCACCGACACCGCCTACCGCGGCCACTCGATCAGGGGACGGCTGGTCCAACCGGAGGGCGCGCACCCCCCGGTCCCACCGGGGCTGACCCGGCTGCCCGGCCCCGGTGAGATGGTCGTCTCCCCCGCGCTGGCCCGGCTGCTGGACTCGCCCGACGGCGCACTGCTGCGCCCCCGTCTCGCCCACCCCGTCGTCGGCACCATCTCCGCCGAGGGCCTCGCCGGCCCCAGCGAGTACGCCTACTACCTCGGCACCGACCAGCTACGGCCCGAGCTCGGCGCACGACGCATCGACCACTTCGGCAGCGAACCGGATGGCAGGGGCCTCGACCCGGTGCTGACCCTGCTCGTCACGATCAGCTTCGTGGCGCTGCTGCTCCCCGTCGCGGTCTTCGTCGCCGCCGCCGTCCGGTTCGGTGGGGAGGCCCGCGACCGGCGGCTGGCCGCGCTGCGACTGGTCGGCGCCGACGCGGCGACGACCCGCCGCGTCGCCGCCGGGGAGGCACTGGTCGGCGCCGCCCTCGGCCTGCTGGTCGGCGCGGTTCTCTTCCTGGTCGGCCGGCGGCTCGTCGAGTACGTGTCGCTCGAGGGGATCAGTGTCTTCGCCGGCGACGTCCGGCCCAGTCCGGTACTCACCGTGCTGATCGCCCTCGCGGTGCCGGCCGTCGCGGTCATGGTCGCCCAGGTGGCGCTGCGCCGGATCGTCGTCGAACCGCTCGGCGTGATCCGCCGCGCCGGCGGTCGTCGTCGGCGCCTCTGGTGGCGGCTCGCCCTACCGGTCGTCGGCGCCGCGCTGCTCGCCCCGCTGGACGGCCGCGCCGCCAACGCCACCGGCACCGCCAGCCAGGTTCAGGTGATCACCGGGACGGTGTTCCTGCTGACCGGCGTTGCCGCACTGCTGCCCTGGCTGGTCGAGGCGGTGGTCCGGCGGCTGCGCGGTGGCGGCGTGCCCTGGCAGCTGGCCATCCGCCGACTCCAGCTCGACACCGAGTCCGCGGCCCGGATGGTCGGTGGGATCGCGGTCGCGGTCGCCGGCGGGATCGCCCTGCAGATGTTCTTCGCGAACGTCCAGCACAACTACGTCCTCGCCACCGGACACGACGTCGACCGGGCACAGGCGGTGGTGACACTGGAGGGCCAGAACCTCGCCGGCACCGACCTCGACGCGCTGACCGCGCGGTTCCGGGACATCGCCGGGGTCGAACGGGTGGTCACCACCCTCGTCACCGGCGTGACCGCCGCGGACGCCACGCCGGACGACGACGGCCTGCGTCCCCTCACCCGACTCCGGATCGGCGACTGCGCCGCCCTGCGGGAGTTCGCCGTTCTCGACCGGTGCGCGGACGGCGACGTGTTCCAGACCGTCCCGTCGGAAGAGTCGGGATCGGAAGAGTCGGGATCGGAAGAGTCGGGACCGGACTCCCCGGACACGGCCGGGGAGGACGTCGCCAGACCCGGCCA
>CALGAM010000152.1 GCA_937951935.1 uncultured Micromonospora sp.
ACCGATGGCCACCGACTACGACGCCCCGCGTCGCGACGAGGTCGACCTCGGCGAGGACAGCCTGGAAGAGCTCAAGGCTCGGCGGGTCGACTCACAGTCGGCCGCCGTGGACGTCGACGAGGCCGAGGTCGCCGAGAGCTTCGAGCTGCCCGGCGCCGACCTGGCCGACGAGGAGCTCACCGTGAAGGTGCTGCCGATGCAGTCGGACGAGTTCCGCTGTGCGCGCTGCTTCCTCGTTCACCACCGCAGCCAGCTGGCCGCCGAGCGCAACGGCGAGCTGGTCTGCCGGGAGTGTGCCTGATCGTCTGGGGGGAGGGCGACGACCTCCCCGGGTGGAGGTCGTCGCACGGATTCGAGCCGCGAGGGTGCCCGTACCCGCGTGAGCCCGTCCACGTGTCGGCGCGGTGTCGGTGGCCTGACCCGGTGTGGTCGCCGGGTGTGGGAGGTCGGCGGTGAGCTCTGGTGACCCGGTGGGGGACGCGGCGCGCGCCGGTGCGCCCGGGCCGGCCGGGTCCGCGGCCCCGGAGCCGGCGCGCGAGCCCGCGGGACGGGACCCGGAGCTGGGTACCACGGTCGCGGCGCTGACCGACGACGGGCTCGACCGCGTCCGGCGACGGCGGCTGCTCGGCCGTCTGGTCGGCCAGATGCGCGACCGGGGCGCGGACCGGCCGCGAGGGCCGAGGGCGGCGCTGCGCTGGCTCGTCGACGTGGTGACCGAGGCCGCCCCGCACGTGCCGATCCGCAACCGGGAGACGCTGCGGCGACACTTCCCCGGCCTCGACGGCGACGCGCTCGCCGAACGGCTGGTGCGGAACGCCAGCCGGGCCACGGCCGCGGTCGGCGCGGCCGGCGGTGGCATGGCGGCGGTCGAGTGGGCGGTCACCCCCACCCTGCTGTCGTCGCCCGTGCTGTTGGCGGCCGAGACCGTCGCCGTGGTCGCCGTCGAGCTGAAGCTCGTCGGTGAGCTGCACGAGGCGTACGGCGTACCGCTGCCCGACACGGCCGGGCAACGCGCGGCCGTGCTGATCCGCTCGTGGGCGACGCAGCGGGGGGTCAACCCGCTGCTGCCCGGCGTGGGGATCGGCACGATACTCGGTACGGCGACCCGCAACGAGCTGCGGGACCGGCTGCTGCGGCGGTTCGGGCGCAATCTGACCACACTCGGTCCGTTCCTCACCGGAGCCGCGGTGGCGGCCTTCCTCAACGGCAGGGCCACCCGAGGGCTCGGCGACCGGCTCCGCGAGGACCTGCGCCAGGCGCGTCCCGCGATCGGCCGGTGACGCCCGGCGGCCGCCCCGTCGCGCCGCCGCGGGCGGGTCAGCCCCGGTTCGGCGCCTCGTCGCGCGCGGCGAGGATCGCCTCGGCGAGTTGGACCGGACGACGCGAGCTGACCACCCAGTACGGGGTGGGATCGGCGGGATCGTCCAGCACCACCTGGACCGCGCCGGGCACCCAGGGGCGCTGCACCACGAACGCGAGCGGGTCGGCGCCGACGCCGAGGACCTCCCGGCGGCCGGCGGCGTCCAGGGGGATCGCGTCCGCGACGAACCGCACCGGCAGC
Organism: uncultured Micromonospora sp.; assembly: GCA_937951935.1. GTDB lineage: Bacteria > Actinomycetota > Actinomycetes > Mycobacteriales > Micromonosporaceae > Plantactinospora. The sequence goes on from CALGAM010000152.1 coordinate 1,562, forward strand.
CGGGCGTCGTCGACCAGGAGCTCGTCGTCCCTGACCGCGATCCGGATCCGGCCGAGCCAGACCAGTCCGGCGACGGCGGCCGGCAGCAGGACCGCGAACGGCAGCCAGGCCCGGACGCCGTCCGCGCCGAGCCAGAGCTCGGCGGCGAGCAGCGCGGTGAGCCCGAGGCCGGCCAGCCACAGCCACCACGGCAGGGTCAACCGTTCGGCGTACCGGGTGCGGGCGGACGTGACGGCGGGGTCGGAACTCGTCGGGGCCACGGTGTGAGGGTACGGCGCGGCAGGGCCGCCCGACCCGGCAGGATGGTGGGGCCATCCGAGAATCCGACGACCGGCCGGGAGAGTGACAGCGTGACCCAGGTGGTGCCCGTACTGGTTCGGCGACTGGATCCGGACCTGCCGCTGCCGTCGTACGCCCATCCGGGTGACGCCGGGGCGGACCTGGTGGCGGCGGAGGAGGTCGAGATCCCGCCGGGGGAGCGGCGGCTGGTCCGGACCGGCATCGCCATCGCGCTGCCCGACGGGTACGTCGGGCTGGTCCATCCCCGTTCCGGGCTTGCCGCCCGGCTCGGGGTGACGGTGCTCAACGCGCCCGGTACGGTCGACGCCGGTTACCGCGGTGAGATTCTGGTGAACCTGGTCAACCATGACCGGTTCGCTCCGGCGAAGATCTCCCGGGGTGACCGGATCGCACAGCTCGTGGTGCAGCGCGTGGAGCGGGCCGAGTTCCGGCCGGTCGACGAGCTGCCCGCCTCGGAACGGGGCGAGGGCGGACACGGCTCGACGGGCGGGCACGCCGCCCTGGCCACCGCTGACGACCCGAGCGGGGAGACTGAGGGGACGACGGCCGACCGGTGACCCCGCGGCACCGCCACGGCAGCGGTCGCCGCTGCCCGCGGTGGCCCCGCCGTCGGTAGGGTCGGCCCGTCCCGCAGCCGTGAACGGAAGGTAGCGTACGCACGATGATCTTCTCCCGGAGGCGCTCCGGCGGGCGCCACGCCCGCGCCGAGCGGTCGGGTCGGCCGGCGGCCGATACGCAGGACGTCCCCACCACGACCGACGCCCCCACCGCGACCACGTCGGACCGCCGTCGCGGCGGTCCGTACGACAGCTCCGAGGCGGCGCCGGACGTACCGCGGCTCGACCTGGGCAGCCTGCGGATCCCGGCCGTCCCGGACGTCGAGGTGCGGGTCCAGGCCAACCCCGACGGCGTCATCCAGCAGGTGGTTCTGGTGCACGGCGAGAGCGCCCTGCAGCTCGGGGTGTTCGCCGCGCCCCGGTCGGAGGGGATCTGGGACGAGTGGCGGGAGGAGATCCGTACCTCGCTGGCCGCCGACGGGGTGACGGTCGAGGAGCTGGCGGGTGACTACGGCACCGAGCTGAAGGCCCGGGTGCGGACCCCGGACGGCGGCGTCGCCGATCTGCGTTTCGTCGGCGTCGACGGCCCCCGCTGGATGGTCCAGGGCGTGTTCCAGGGGAGGGCCGCCAGTGACCCCGCCGCGGCCGCGCCGCTGGCCGAGTGTCTGCGCGGACTCGTCGTGGAGCGGGGCAGGGAGGCCAAGCCGGTTCGGGAGCCGCTGCCGCTGCGGCTGCCCCGGGAGGCGATGGCCGGGCCGGCCGGAGGTGGTCCCGCGACCGGGCCGACCGGAGCGGTCGACGGCGCGGTGTCGGGTCAGCAGACGCCGCGCCGGGGTGCACCCCCGCCCCGCCGCGACGCCTGACCCGCCGGTGGCCGGCGCCGCGACCGTGCGCGGTCGTGTGCCGGCGGGCCGGTCCAGCGCCGCCTGCCGCCGCGGCGCCGCCCGTCCGCGGCGGGGCGGCGGCCGGGATGCCGAGCGGCACGGAGCACCCCGCCGTACGCTTGCGGTGCGGCTGCGAGCCGGCCGTGTCGAGCGGACGCGCCGACGGGCGCGTCGGGAGGGTGTCACCGGGCATGGCCACCGAGCAGGGGCGGACGTCGTTGCTGGGCTTCCTGCGGCGGCTCGCCGCGAGCGAGGCCGAGATCGAGGCGCAGGAGCTGCGCCGGGAGAGCGCCGAGGTGGGGGGAACCCCGGCCCGGCAGTGCCGTCGGGGTGAGATGGTCTGTGTCTCGGGCCGGCTGCGCACGGTGGTCTACACCCCGCGGACCAACCTGCCGACGCTGGAGGCCGACCTCTACGACGGCAGCGACACCGTGACCCTGGTCTGGCTGGGGCGCCGGCACATCACGGGCGTCACGCCGGGGCGGCATGTGACCGTTCGTGGTCGCCTGGCCCTCCGGGATGGCCGTAAAGTCATCTACAACCCGTACTACGAGCTGGAGCCACCGCGGTGAGGGTGCCGACCGGTGACGCCAGCCGCGACCGGAAGACACCCTGATGACAGCTGGACAGCCGCGCACCGGCAGCACCGAGCACGGGTCGGACCCTGGCCATGACGGGTCGGAGAAGACACTTCCGAGCCTGACCGAGCAGATGGCCGAGCAGCTCGGCGGATGGCGCGGGATGGTCGAGGCCAGTATCCCGGTGTTGGTCTTCGTCGTGGTCAACATCATCGGCGAGCTGCGCCCCGCGCTGATCGCGGCGCTCGCCGTCGCGGTGGCGATCGCCGGGCTGCGGCTGGCCCAGGGCCGGCCGATCCGGCACGCCGTCAACGGTCTGGTCGGGATCGCCGTCGGCGCGCTGATCGCCTGGCGCACCGGGAACGAGCGCGACTTCTACCTGCCCGGCATCATCTACGGGTACGCCTACGGTGCCGCCCTGCTCGGCTCCGCGGTGATCCGCCAGCCTCTGGTCGGCTGGATCTGGTCGATCATCGCCGCCGGCGGGCGCCACGAGTGGCGGCAGAACCGCCGTCTGGTCCGTACCTTCACCTGGCTCACCGTGCTCTGGGGCGTGGTCTGGATCATCAAGGTCGGCGTGCAGCACGTGCTCTGGGTGGCCAACCTGGAGACCGCCCTCGGCGCCGCCCGGCTGCTGCTCGGCTACCCGCCGTACGCGTTACTGCTGCTGATCACGATCTGGGTGGTCCGGCGGGTGCACCGACAGGAGGTGACGGTGCCGGCCGCCGTCACGGGCTAGCACCCGGGCGGCGCCGGTCGCGTCGCGGGCGGAACGCGCCACACCCCGGTCCGGCCCGTGCGGTTCAGGCCGTGCCGCGAATCCGCTCGGCGCGGTCCGCGCCGAGCACCACCCGGCGCACCTCGTCCTCGACCTCGGTGGTGCAGACGAAGATGAGTTCGTCGCCGGCCTCGAGCGGGTCGTCCGGCCCGGGCACCAGCACCCGTTTGCCGCGCAGGATCGCGACCAGCGCGGAGTCGCGGGGCAGCGGCACGGCGCGGACGGGGTGGCCGACGTACGGCGCGGTCGGCGGCAGCGTGATCTCGACGAGGTTCGCCTCCCCCTGCCGGAAGGTCATCAGCCGGACCAGGTCGCCGACCGTGACCGCCTCCTCGACCAGGGCGGCCATCACCCGGGGCTTGCTCACCGCCACGTCGACGCCCCACTGTTCGGTGAAGAGCCACTCGTTCTCGGCGCGGTTGACCCTGGCGACCACCCGGGGTACCCCGAACTCGGTCTTGGCCAGCAACGAGACCACCAGGTTGACCTTGTCGTCCCCGGTGGCGGCGACCACGACGTCGCAGCGGGCGATGTCGGCCTCCTCCAGGCTGGTCAGCTCGCAGGCGTCGGCGAGGATCCACTCGGCGGCTGGCACCCGCTCCGGGCGGAACTTCCTGGGCTTGCGTTCGATCAGCATCACCTGGTGCCCGTTGTCGATGAGCTCCTGGGCGATCGACCGGCCCACGTTGCCCGCGCCGGCGATGGCGACCCGCATCTCAGCGCACTCCTTCCGGCGGCATGCTCGCCGTCGTCGTCACCTGGTCGACGATGTCGTCGGTGACCAGCATGGCGACCTGGTCACCCTCCTGCAGCACGGTGGAGGCGGTCGGCAGTGTGGCGATCCCGAACCGGGTCAGGTACGCGGCCCGTGCCCCGGTCGCCTCCTCCAGAGCGCGCAGCGGCCGGCCGATCCAACCGTCGTGGACCGTCACGTCGATGATCGAGACCGTGCTGGTCGGGTCGCGGAAGATCTCCACCTGCTCCTCCGGCACCAGGTGCCGGACGATCCGGTCGGCGGTCCACCGGACGGTGGCGACGGTCGGGATGCCGAGCCGTTCGTACACCTGGGCGCGTTTCTGGTCGTAGATCCGGGCCACCACGCGGGAGACGCCGAAGGTCTCCCGGGCCAGCCGGGCCGAGATGATGTTGGAGTTGTCTCCGCTGGAGACGGCGGCGAAGCCGTCGGCCCGCTCGATGCCGGCCTGGCGGAGCACGTCGCCGTCGAACCCCACGCCGGTGACCGTGATGCCCTGGAAGTCCGCGCCGAGTCGGCGGAACGCGTCCGCGTCCTGGTCGATGACGGCCACCGAGTGGCCGCGCGAGACGAGGGTGTCGGCGAGGGTCGCGCCGACCCGTCCGCAGCCCATGATCACGA
>CALGAM010000153.1 GCA_937951935.1 uncultured Micromonospora sp.
ACGGGCCGGCAGGGTGTAGTCGGCGAGCAGCGTCACGGCCAGGCTCTGCGGCGAGCTGTGCGCCTGTCTGCGGGGCAGCCGGACGGTGCCGACGTCCGGAAAGATCTCCTCGATGTCGAACGGGCTGACCACAGGACGCTCCGACGCAGATCGGGGTGGACACCGGTCGTGACGGCGCCGGCCGATTATCCCAGTCACCCCGCCAGGCCCTGCCCCGCTCAGCACGCCTTCCCGGTACGTCGGGGCTGTTCCCGACTCGTCCACCCCGCACCCATTCATCGCCATACATCGATTGACAGTTTGTGCGACCGGAGGCACGCTATATGTCACACGTTTGGCGTGGCGGGAGTCGGCAGAACCGACCGGCAGCCCGGCCGGCCCCATCCGGGCAGGGGCCATCCGGCAAGCCACACGGGCACGTCACACGCCGCCGCCCCCGCCCGTCGGCGGCTGCCCGCGCGGCCCCGGCCGTCGTGACGCAGGCCGGGGCGACGTGGAGAGGCCGACGTCACGGCCGGCCAGGCCGGCGAGCCGGATCTGATCACGACCAGGCGACCGCCTCCGGGGAACCGGTGGGCGGCGACACACCGCGCTCCACACACCACCGAGGAGTGAACCAGTGGAACAGATTCGAAGACTCATGGTCGGCCTGGCCGCGTTCCTCGCGGTCACCGGCCTGGTCCTGGTGGTACCGGGCCTCACCAGACCAGCCTCCGCGGCCTCGTTGGTCGAGGTCACCGCCTTCGGCGACAACCCGGGCGGGATGCGGATGCACGTCTACGTACCCGACAACCGCCCGGCCAACCCGCCGATCGTGGTCGCCATGCACGGCTGCGGTGGCTCCGGTCCCGGCTTCTACTCCGGCAGCGAGTTCGCCTCGCTGGCCGACCGGTACGGCTTCATCGTCATCTACCCCACCGCGACCCAGCAGGCCGGGTTCGGCAACTGCTTCGACACCTGGTCGGAAGCGTCGAAGCGCCGGGGTGGCGGGAGCGACCCGGTCTCCATCATCTCGATGGTGACCTACGTCCAGCGGACGTACGGCGGTGACCCGAACCGGGTCTACATCACGGGGAGTTCGTCCGGCGGCATGATGACCAACCACATGCTCGCCCTCTACCCGGACGTGTTCCGGGCGGGTGCCGCCTTCATGGGCGTCCCCTTCAACTGCTTCGCCAACGCGGCCGACTATCCGCCGGGTAGCAGCCGGTGCACCAGCGGAAGCATGGACCGGACGCCGCAGGAGTGGGGCGACGCGGTCCGGCAGGCGTACCCCGGCTACACCGGCCCACGGCCGCGGGTGCAGCTGTGGCACGGCACCAACGACTTCCTCGTGCCGTACCAGTTGCTGCAGGAGACGATCGAGCAGTGGACCAACGTGTTCGGCCTCAGCCAGACGCCCACGTCCACGGACACCCCGCAGCCCGGCTGGAACCGCCGCCGCTACGCCGACGCGTCCGGCACGGTGCAGGTCGAGGCGTACAGCATCCAGGGCGCCGGGCACAGCCTGCCGTCCGGCGGGATGGCCGCGGTCGCCATCGAGTTCTTCGGCATCACCGGCGCACCGACCACGCCACCGACGACGCCGCCCACCACGCCACCGACCACCCCACCCACGACGCCACCGACAACACCACCCACGACGCCACCCACCACCCCGCCGACGACGCCACCGACCACGCCGCCGGTCACCGGCGGGTGCTCCGCCAGCTACCAGCTGATCAACTCCTGGCCGGGTGGCTTCCAGGGCGAGGTCGTCGTGCGGGCGGGTACCGCCGCGATCACCGGGTGGACCGTCGGCATGACGTTCCCGGGCGGGGTCAGCATCACCCAGCTGTGGAACGGCACGCTGTCCGGTAGCGGACCGAGCTACACCGTCCGGAACGTCTCCTACAACGGGTCGATCGGACCCAACGGGTCGACGACCTTCGGGTTCGTCGCCAACGGGACCGCCGCGACCCCGACCCTGACCTGCAGCGCCTCGTAGCTGACGGGGTCCAGGTCGGCGGGCCGGTCCGCGAGACCGCGAACGTCGCGGGCCGGCCCGCCGCCGTGTCGGGGACCGCGCGGCACGGCGGCGGGCCCGCCGAACCCGGAGGACGCCGGCGCCGCAGATCGTGGCGGCTTGACCGAAAAGTCTAGGGTCGGCGGTATGCGGCAGATTCGATATCCACTGCTGGTCACGATCACCGGGGCGCTGCTCGTGGGCTGCGGCACCGACGGGTCGTCCGGCACCGCGCCGTCGCCGGCGGTGTCGTCGGCCACGCTGTCGGCGACCGGCGCCGACGCCACGCCGGCGGCGACTCCGGCCGGGCCAACCCCGTCGAGCACGGCGCCGCCGGAGACGTCGCCGCTGACCCGGGAGAAGCAGGCCGCCCTCCGGGCCGCGATCGCCATGCACTCCGCACCCGACCTGGGCAGGTGCACCCGGAGCACCCCGCTGACCAACCGCGCCTGCGGCCGGGAACTCACCACCGCCGGCAAGGTCGTCAACGAGACCGTACGGCGGCTGCGGGCGTCGCAACCGGAACACGCCACACTGCTCTACGGCCCGATCCTCACCACCGCCGCCGAGCTGCGGAAGGACCTGGAGCGGTTGCGTGACCCGATCCCCTGCTACGGCCTCAGCGACGCGCCACAACCCCCGCCGCCACTGGCGGCGGAGGCACAGGAGATCTGCGCCGAGGCCGCCGACATCGTCAAGACCCGGTACCGGGTCTTCCTCACCCAGATCGACGTCTGATCGACCGCCCGACGCGGGTTCACGGGAACAGGCGGCATCAGAGGCGACCACCGGGGCACCAGGTCCGGACGCGGACGCGGGCAGCCCGGCTCAGAGCCGGTACAGTTCGCCGGTCTCGCCGAGTTCGCGGAGCAGGGCCTCGCGGCCGAACTCCGGGCGGACCGCCCGGCGGAACGCGGCCGGCACCGGACGACCGGTCGCGGCGTACAGGCGCTTGATCGCCGCGCCGTGCCCGCGCAGGTCCTCCAGCAGCCCCGGTTCGATCCGTTCGAACTCGGCCTCGACCAGCTCCGTCAGGGCCTCCATCACGCTCTGGTTGCGGTAGTCGGCGAGCATGACCAGCAGTTCGTACAGCTCACCGTCGACCACCACCGCCGTCTGGGTGGCGCTGTCGGCATCGTCCATGGCCCCACGCTAGGTCGGCCCCCGGCGGGTGCGGAGCCGGTTCGCACAGGTCGCGACCGGCGGGGCCGACGGGACAACCGTGGCAGGCGGGCGTACCGCGATCGGCGTGCTGCATGATGCTCGGGTGACCGCGACCCAGGCGAAGGCCCCCGCCGCCGGACGCCGCCCCGGCACGGTGGTTCTGGAAGCGGTGCTGGAGAGGATCACCTACGCCAACGAGGAGACCGGCTACACCATCGCACGGTGCGCCACCGAGCACAGCGGCACCGACCTGATCACCGTCGTCGGCTCGCTGCTCGGCGTCCAGCCCGGGGAGAGCGTACGGCTGGTCGGGCGCTGGGGCTCGCACCCGAAGTACGGCCGGCAGTTCGAGGTCGAGTCGTACACGACGGTGCTGCCGGCGACGGTCCAGGGCATCGAACGGTACCTCGGCTCCGGGCTGATCAGGGGCATCGGGCCGAAGATGGCGACCCGGATCGTCGACCACTTCGGCGTCGACACCCTGCGGATCATCGAGGAGGAGCCCGGCCGGCTGGTGGAGGTCCCCGGGCTCGGCCCGAAGCGCACGGAGATGATCATCACCGCCTGGGCGGAGCAGCGGTCCATCAAGGAGGTGATGGTCTTCCTCCAGGGTGTCGGCGTCTCCACCTCGCTCGCCGTGCGGATCTACAAGAAGTACGGCGACGCCTCGATCTCGGTGGTACGCAACGAGCCGTACCGCCTCGCCGCCGACGTCTGGGGTATCGGCTTCAAGACCGCGGACACCATCGCCCGGGGTGTCGGCATCCCACACGACAGCCCGCAACGGGTCAGGGCCGGCATCCAGTACACCCTCTCCGAGGCCGCCGACGCCGGACACTGCTACCTGCCCGAGCCCAACCTGGTCACGGACGCCGCCGAGATCCTCGGGGTGCCGCCGGAGTTGGTCCGCCGGTGCCTCGACGAGCTGGCCGCCGACGAGGGCGTGGTCCGGGAGGCGGTGCCGAACCCGACCGTCGACGGCGGCACGATTCCCGCCGTCTACCTGGTGCCGTTCCACCGGGCCGAGACCGCGCTGGCGAACAGCCTGCTGCGGCTGCTGCGGACCTCCGCCGACCGGATGCCGGCGTTCGCCGGTGTCGACTGGGACCGGGCGCTGGCCTGGCTGCGCGCCCGGACCGGGGCCGAGCTGGCACCGGAACAGGAGACCGCGGTACGGCTCGCACTCACCTCGAAGGTCGCGGTGCTGACCGGCGGCCCGGGCTGCGGCAAGTCGTTCACCGTCTCCTCGATCATCCAGCTCGCCGCCGCGAAGAAGGCGAAGATCGTGCTTGCCGCGCCGACCGGCCGGGCCGCCAAACGGCTGACCGAGCTGACCGGTCACCCGGCCGCCACCGTGCACCGGCTGCTGCAGCTGCGCCCCGGCGGCGACCCGACCCACGACCGGGACAACCCGATCGACGCGGACCTGATCGTCGTCGACGAGGCCTCCATGCTGGACCTGATCCTGGCGAACAAGCTGGTCAAGGCCGTGCCGCCCGGGGCGCACCTGCTGCTGGTCGGCGACGTCGACCAGCTTCCCTCGGTCGGCGCCGGCGAGGTGCTGCGGGACGTCCTCGCCGCCGAGGCGGTTCCCCGGGTACGGCTGACGAAGGTCTTCCGCCAGGCGCAGGAGTCCGGGGTGGTGATGAACGCGCACCGGATCAACGCCGGGCAGGCACCGATTCTCGGCAGGTACCCCGACTTCTTCCTCTTCCCGGTCGACGAACCGGAGGCCGCCGCCGCACTGGTGGTCGACCTCGTCGCCCGCCGGATCCCCCGACGCTTCGGCCTGCACCCCCGGGACATCCAGGTGCTGACCCCGATGCACCGGGGGCCGGCCGGCGCCGGCAACCTGAACGTCGCGTTGCAGCAGGAGCTCGCCCCGTACCGGGAGGGGCAGCCGGAGCGACGGCACGGCGCCCGGGTCTTCCGGGTCGGCGACAAGGTGATCCAGATCCGGAACAACTACGACAAGGGCACGGCGGGGGTGTTCAACGGCACGGTCGGGGTGGTGACCGGGCTGTCGATCGAGCAGCGCCAGCTCACCGTCCGCACGGACGAGAACGAGGAGATCGAGTACGACTTCGACGAGCTCGACGAGCTGCAGCACGCGTACGCCATCACGGTGCACCGGTCGCAGGGCAGCGAGTACCCCGCGGTGGTCGTGCCGGTGACCATGAGTTCCTACACCATGCTGCAGCGGAACCTGCTCTACACGGCGGTGACCCGGGCCCGGAAACTGGTGGTGCTGGTCGGCTCGCGCAAGGCGCTGGCCATCGCCGTCCGGACCGCCGGCACCGGGCGCCGGCACACCGCGCTCACCCACCGACTCGACACGCCCTGACCCGGTCCGGCGTTCACACACCGCCTTGCGCACGGTGGCGTCGGCCCTCCGTGGCCCGTCCGGGTCCGCGAACCGCGCCGGTGCCGGGTCAGCCGACCGGCCTCCTCCCGCCCGGCCGCGTCGGCGTCGCGCGGCGCCGGGAGAGAAACACCAGCACCCCGCCGACCAGCAGCAGCCCGGTGCCGAGCCCGCCGACCAGGCCGGCCCGGACGCCGGTCACCGGCAGTCCGACACCGGCACCCGTGCCTGGTTCGGGGGTGCCGCCGTCCGGCGGGCCGGCCAGGTAGGCCACGAACTCGTCCGTGTTGTCGGTCGGGTCGGCGTCCTCGACCTGCCTGGTGGAGATCACCCGGATGTTCGGTGGGAGCCCCGGTGCCCCGCCGCCGCGGGCACGGCCGGCGGTGGCCCGCCCGTCCGTGGTGGCCAGCGCGGCGGCGTACAGTTCGCCGCCCTCGGCGACCATCGGCCCGGGAGCGTCCTCGGCGACCCGTACCGGGAAGTAGACCCCGACGGCCGAAGGACCGCCCCCGCCGACCCGGCCGATCGGGACCAGCGCGAGCTGGTGGTAGTCACAGGTGGCGGTCCGGTTGTCAGCCGTGTAGACACAGCCGGGCTCGACCTCGGCGAAGGTGACGTACCGGGGTAGCGTGACCCGGACCCGCAGGCCCACTGCGACGGTGTCACCGAGGTTGCCGATCATCCCGGTGACCACGCTCGCTTCGCCCGGCGGCACCGGCTCGTTGGTCGGTTCCCCGTCCTCGGTCACCCGACGGACGTCGTCGGCGCGAACCACCAGGTCGACCCCGACCGCCGGCACCTCGACCCCGACGCTCGCCGTGTTGTTCGCCGGGGCCGGATCACCGCGCGAGACGATGGCGACCCCGATCGAGCCCGCCGGACCGTGCCGGCCTCCGACCGGCGCGAGGGTGAACGGCAGGGGCTCGCGCCGGCTGTGCCCCGGACCCAGCGTCGCGGGTTGGGCGCAGACGAGTCGCTCGCCCCGGCGTCGGCACCCGGGCCCGAACCGGCCCTCGACCGTCACCACCTCGTCGTCGAGGCCACCGAGGTCGTACTCGACGTGCCACCCACGGGCCGGGCCCGGCCCTCTGTTCGTCACCGTGACGCGGAAGTCCCGGAATGGTTCGCCGAGCGCGATCCGCGGTGCGGAAAGGGTCAGTTCCAGATCACCGGAATCGTCGGCGTGGGCGACGCCGCCGGTGGCGATCGTCGCGACGGCGGCCAGTGCCGCGACAATGCCGGCGGCGGTACGCGTCCAGGCGTGCCGGGTACCCAGAATCATCGTGCCCCCGATGGTGCGAGGAGTGGGACGACCCGCCGTACCGTACCGGCGAATGACATTCTTCGCGACCCCGTCACCACTGGTCCACGTCGTACTTGTCCCGATATCACGTTCGTCGACGGTGGACTGTACGGAACAGGACAACGTGATTCACTCTCATTTCCTGTTTGGTTCGCGAACCGGCCGCCGCCGCCATTTCCTGACGTACGCCGGAACCCGGCACCGGCCCGGCGGCGACCAGGGTGGGCTCAGGCGTGCGCGAGGACGAGCCCGCCGAAGGTGCCGAGGATCAGAAACGGGCCGAACGGCAGGTGGTCCCGCCAGCCGACGCGCCGCGCGGCGAGCAACACCAGTGCGCAGAGCCCCGAACCGACGAAGGCCAGGGCCAGCCCCGACGCCACCGCCGGCCAGCCGAGCCAGCCGAGCACCGCCACCGCGCTCAGCGCCAGCTTCGCGTCGCCGAGCCCGAACCCGCGCTGCCCGAACAGCACGGTGGTCAGGGCCAGCACCCCGGCCACACCGACCCCGGCGAGCAGCGCCCGCCACCAGTCCGCGGCCCCGCCGTCCCGGAGCACCGCGAGGCCGAGCAGGGCCAGCGTGCCGGCCGCGGCGGGGTACGTGAGCCGGTCCGGGAGGCGGTGCACGGCCAGGTCGACGAAGAACAGGGGTACGGCGCAGCCCGCGAACCACGCGAACGCGATGGTCTCCGACACCGGCCGTCTCGCCGCCACCAGGGCCGCCACCACGAGGAGCAGCAACACCTCCACGGCCAGCGGGGCCGGGCCGAGCCGGGACCGGCAGCCGGCGCAGCGGGCCAGCGGGGAGAGCGCCCGGAGTGGACCGTGCGGGCCGATCGGCGTACCACAGGTGTCGCAGCCGGACCGGCGGGGCTGTCCGAAGGGAACCGACTCGGCGGTGGCCAGCCAGCGCAGCAGGGGTGCCACGGTCAGGAGCAGGATCGACCAGCGACGGAGCCGGTCGGACCGCCGATGACGGAACGTAACACCATGATCGCCATCATCCGATCGACGTTGGTCACGCGGATACGGCTCACGGGCCCGTGACGGAACACGCGACCGGCGGGCCGCACCCTCGTCGCCGGCCGCGGGTGGCCGCGTGGCCCCGACCGCGCAACCTGTCAGATCATCGTCATCCATGGCAATTCACCCCGGGCACCGGCACAATCGAACCGGCGACAGCCGCGATCACGCCATGCGACCACATTGTCGATCACACATGGTCGATCGACTGTCGTCATATGAGTCCGCCCTCGGGCGGCAATGAAGATCGTAACTGTGGGTATTCTCCAGCCCAACCTCTGTTGCATCGTCGCCGGTCAGCCTATGCTCCCCCCTTGAACGGCGGAGAACCGCCGGCGAACTCCCACCATCACGATCGACGGCCACATCCGACGACAATTCAAGATCGACTGAACCGAATGTGAGCGCCACGTCGTCAGGCCCGGCCACGGGCCCCCGGGACGGGACCGCGGACGCGGCACTCCTGTCAGCCCGCCACCGGCGGGGCGACCGGGTCGGTGCCCGGCGCGTCCCGCCCCGGCACGAGCAGGAGGAGACACCGTTGCGAACCTGGCAACCGGCCCGCCTCCCGACCATCCTGCTCGCGATCGCCGCCCTGGCCCTCGGCACCGGCTGCGGGGAGCACCCCGGCTCCGCCGCCCCACCGGCCGGCACCGCGACGGCGACCAGCCCCGATCCCCGGGCCGCGGAGGCCCGGCAGGCGGCCCTCGCCGTCTACGCCGGCTACCTCGAAGCCCTGCGCAGGGCCGAGTCGGCCGGCGACCCACACGATCCACAGTTGGCGAAGTACCTGGCTGATCCCCTGCTCACCCGGGTCAGGCTCACCATTCGCGACGCGAAGGAGCACGGCGCGATGCGTACCGGAAAGCTCGTCTCCGATCCCACGGTGACCGAGGTCAGCCTCGACACCGTACCCGCCACCGTCACGATCCAGGACTGCCTCGACACCACCGGGTACCGCCTCGTCTACCGCAAGGATCGATCCGTGGTGCCCGGCTCCGCCGGAGGCCGGTACCTCGCCACCGCCACCGTCACCCGCTACCCCGACGGCCGGTGGCTGATCAACGAGGGTGCCGTCCACAAGGGGCAGCCGTGCTGACCCGGCGGGCGGCGGCCACGGCCGCGGCCGCGGTGCTGGCCCTGGCCGCCACGCTGGTGACGACGACCGGCCCGGTCGCCGCCGACCCCGGTGCCGACTGTCCCCCCGGCCAGGACAACTGCCACGTCTGGGACAACAGGCCCGGCAGCGGCGGCCCGAACGGCGGCAACCCCGGCGGCCCGAACGGCGGCGGCAGCGGCGGCAAACGGGTCTGCAAGAAGGACGACGGCACCGTCGTCCCCTGCTACGACGAGTTGCGCGGCTGGTTCAACAGCGCCGACGACTGCTACTACAAGGTCGCCGATCCACAGTCGCCCGAGACGCCTCCGGGAACGACCCACTACGTGCGCACCTGCAGCACGGGCGGGCTGGGAAGCTCGGAGAGCGTCTTCCTGGCGGACCCGCCGCCCGGCTTCGACCCACCCGATCCCCGGCAGCTCGCCCTCGACCTGCTCGCCTCGGTGCCGCTGGCCGCCCCGGTCATCCGCACCGCGCCGGACGACACGCCCGGCCTGGTCGGCGTCCCGGTCTGGCTCTACGACGCGTCGAGCTGGGCGCCGGTACCGGCGAGCGACTCCGAGGGCGGAGTCAGCGTCTGGATCGAGGCGATCCCAACGAAGATCGTCTGGACCATGGGGGACGGTCAGACGAGGACCTGCGAGTCTCGGGGCGTCCGGTTCCGGGCCGACGTCCACGACCCGCGCCGGCCTCCACGCGACGCCTGCACCCACACGTACACCCGGCCGAGCGACGGCGAGGCCGGCGGAGCGTACGTGATCACGGCCGTCAAGCACTTCACCGTTCGGTGGGGCAGCAACGGCGGTGGCGAGGAGGAACCGCTCACCGCACGGTCGGCGGTGGCCGAGGACTCCATCCGGATCGACGAGCTTCAGGTGGTGACGAGGTGACGGTGGCGACCACGACCAGCACGGGCGGGCCGGTCGACGCCCCGGTCACCCCGCCCCGCATCGTCCGGCAGCGCCGGATGCGGCCCGGCCTGCTCGGCCTCGCCGTCCTGCTGATCGCGCTCGGCGGGCTCGGCTCGGCGTTCGCGGTCACCTCGGTCCGGGCCACCGGCAGCTACCTGGCGGTCGCCCGGACCGTGACGGTCGGCGCCACGCTGACCGCCGACGACCTCATGACGGTGCAGGTCGCCGGCGGCCAGGGACTCGACCCGGTGCCGGCGGACCGGATCGCCGAGGTGGTCGGCAAGCGGGCGACCGTGACGCTGGTCCCCGGCACCCTGCTGACGATGGCGCAGGTCACCGACAAGCCACTGCTCGAACCCGGGCAGCAGCAGATCTCGCTCGGCCTCAGACCGAGCGAGGTGCCCGCGAAGCGGCTCCGCCCCGGCGACAGGGTGCTGCTGCTGAGCACCCCGGGACGCAACGGTGACCGCGACGCCCCGCCGACGCGGTTCCAGGCCACCGTCATCGACATGGCCACCCCCGCGAACAACTCCGTCGTGCTCTACCTCGCGCTGGCGTCCCGGGACGTGCCGGCGGTGGTGGCGTTGGCCAGCGACGAGCGGCTCGCGGTCGTCCTGAGCGCGGCGGCCTGACCATGGCCATCATCGCCCTCGTCTCGGCCAAGGGGTCGCCGGGGGTCACCACGGCCGCCCTCGCCTGCACCCTGACCTGGCACCACCGGGTGATCCTCGCCGAGTGTGACCCGGCCGGTGGCTCGATCATGGCCGGCTACCTCGCCGGGGCGCTGCCCGGCCCGCGCGGCATCGGCGAACTGGCCGTCGCCGAGCTGCGCGACGGCAACCTGGAGGAGGCGTTCTGGTCGCAGCTCGTCGACCTCGACGCGCCCAAGCGGGAACGGCTCCTCCTGCCCGGCGTGGTGGACCCGGCCCAGGCCGGCAGCGTGATCCCGCTGTGGCAGCGCTTCGCCGACTTCTTCGCCGCCCTCGGCAAGGGCCGTCCGGCGTACGACGTGATCGCCGACTGTGGACGGCTGCACGTGGCCGGCGCACCCTGGCCGATCCTGCGCGCCGCCGACGTCGTCCTGGTCGTCACCGCCGCCCGCCTGCCCAGCCTCGCCAACAGCCAGGCGACGATCCGGGCGATCGAACGGGACTTCGCCGAGCACCGGGTCCCGGCCGGCTCGCTGCGGCTGCTGCTGGTCGGCGACGGCCACAGCCGCAGCGAGGTCAGCAGGGCCCTGCGGGTGCCGGTCATCGAGCACCTGCCGCACGACCCCCGCACCGCCGAGGTGCTCTGCTACGGCGGCACCGTCCGCAGCAGCCGCCCGCTCATGCGCGCGGCCGGCGCCCTGGAGGTGCCGGTCCGGGCGCTGTTGGACCGCCGGAGGGCGCGGTTGGGCTGGCCCAGACCCCAGGAGGTGCCGAATGCGGTTTGAGCCGGTCTTCCACGATCCCCGCCCCCGGGACCCGGACGCCGGGCCGACCTGGCAGACGGTGCCGCACAACGGGCACCCCCGCCCGGGGACGGTCACCAACGCCGCCCCGCCGTACGTCGTGGTGCCGCACCTGCCGGCGCCCCCGCCGGCTCCCGCCCCGGCGGCACCACCCCGGCGGGTCGACTTCGCGGTGGTCCGCGAACTGCGGCGCGAGCTGAGTGAACGGCTGACCGCCTGGCAGCGTGGCCGGGAGTTCACCGCCGAGGAGGAGGACCAGGAGCGGAACCGGATCGCCGCGGCCGTCGTCGCCGAGTACGCCGACTCCGTGCGCCGGGCCGGCACACCCATGTCCGCGGCCGAGGAGCGGCTTCTGCTCGACCAGGTCAACGCGGAACTGGTCGGGTTGGGACGGTTGCAGAGCCTGCTCGTGGACGACTCGATCGAGGAGGTCCACATCCTCGGCTGCGACCTGGTCCGGATCACCCGGCGCGGCGGCGCCGTCGACTGGGGTGAACCCATCGCCGACAGCGACGAGGAGATGGTCGAGATCCTCCAGGCGGCGGCACGCCGGGCCGGCGCCACCGAGCGTTCCCTCTCCACCTCCAAGCCGACCCTCGACCTGCAGCTGCCGGACGGCAGCCGGCTCGCCGCGGTCTTCCTGGTCAGTCACCGGCCGTACGCGGTGATCCGGCGGCACAACACGATCGAGGTGTCCCTGGACGACATCGCGGGCGGACGCCCCGACCTGGACGAGATGATCGACGTCCTGATCCGGGACTTCCTGCGGGCCGCGATGCGGGCCGGGCTGAACATCATGGTGGCCGGGCTCGCCGGGGCGGGGAAGACCACGGTGGTCCGGGCGCTGATGGACGAGATCCCGCCCGACGAGCCGTTCGTGCTGTTGGAGGAGAGCCGGGAACTGCTCCCCGCGCGGCGCCGGCCGCGGCACCGGGCGGTGATGAGTTTCGAGTCCCGCGAGGGGCACGGCGACCGGGGACCGGACGGCCGCCCGGCCGGTGAGGTGACGATCGCCGACCTGATCCCGGTGGCGCTGCGGATGGGCGTGCTCCGGATCATCGTCGGGGAGGTCCGGTCCCGGGAGATCGTGCCGATGCTCCAGGCGATGACGACCAGCCGGGGCTCGATATGCACGATCCACGCCCGTACCCCGGCCGCGGTCAGTGAGCGGATCATCGAGCTGGCCCTGTCGCACGGTCGGGAGATGACCGTCGAGCAGGCCCGGCGGATGGCCGGCAACGCGCTCGACCTGATCGTCTACGTGACGATCGAGGACGAGACCGCGATCGGCGGACGTAAGCACCGGTTCGTCTCGCACATCGAGGAGGTGCTCGGGGCCGGCGAGGGCAGCCGGATCACCACCACCACGATCTTCGGTCCGGGACCGGACGGGCGCGCCGTACCCCGGCACCTGCCGGAACGGCTTCGCGACCAGCTGCTCCGGGTCGGGTACGACGCCCGGCTGCTGACGCCGTACATCGAGGCGGGTACCGGCGCCTGGCGCCGGCCCCGGCACAGTCGTCTGGGGCGGCGGTCATGACCGCCCGCACCGCGCCCCACGGCGGCCCCGGGCCCGCCCGCCACGTCGGCCGCGAGGACGTCGCGCCGTACGGGGCCTGTCCCGCCCGACAGCTTCACGACCGACAGGTCCGGCCGGGGGAGGCGCCGTGACACCGCCGTCGAACATCGAGTTGATCGCGGTCGGCTCCGGGGCCGCCTGCGTCGCCGGGCTGGTGCTGACGGTGGTCGCGGTCGTCGGAACCACCCGGCCCGCCCGTCCGGGTTCCGGGTCGGGACTGCGCCGGCTCTGGCAGGGCAGCGGCACCACCGCGCGGGAACGCCGGGCGTACCAGAGCCTGCTCCTCGGCGCCGTACTCGCCGGAGCGGCGGCGTTCCTGCTCACCGGGCTGCCCGTGGTCGGCCTGCTGGTCGCGATCGCCGTACCGGGCACGCCGTGGCTGTTCAACGCGGGCCGGGCCGAACGACGCGCGATCGACCGGATCGAGGCGATCGGCGAGTGGACCCGCCGGCTGCGGGACGTCTCCGGTACCGGGCAGGGTCTGCAACAGGCGATCGTCGGCACCGCCGCCACCGCACCGCAGCAGATCGGCGAGGAGGTACGCCTGCTCGCCGCCCGGCTGCAGGCCGGCTGGCAGGGGCGGGCCGCGCTGCGCGCCTTCGCCGACGAGATCGGCGACCCGGTCTGCGACCAGGTGGTGGCCGCGCTGATCCTGCACCTCACCGACCGGGGTGAGCGACTGGGCGACGTCCTCAGGGCGATCGCGAACGCGGCGGCGGCCGAGGTGATCACCCGACGCGAGGTGGAGGCGAAGCGGGCACAGCCGCGCTTCGCGGTCCGCTTCCTGACCGGGATGACCCTGCTGGTTCTGGCGTACGGGCTGGTCAATCCCGACTACATGCGCCCGTACGGCACCCCGGTCGGTCAGCTCGTCATGGTGCTGCTCGGCGCCGCGTTCGTCGGCCTGCTGGCCTGGGCCCGGTCGATGAGCCTGCCGCCGCGGCCGACCCGGTTCCTCTCCCCGCCGACCGGCGAGGAGGTCCTCGGATGAGCGGGCGACGCGGGCGGGGCCGGTGGATCGGGCCGGGCGCGGGAAGCAGGTGGTCTCGGGAGCCGGAAGGTGCGGGATGGTCCTCAACTGGCATCTAGCGGTCAGCGTCCTCGGCGGCGGCACCGTCGGCCTCGGCGTGTTCCTGCTCGTCCGGGAGGCGATGCCGGCCACGCCCGCGCTCGGCCCGGCGCTGCGCCGGCTGCACGGTCCGACCAACCTCTCCCGGCCCCGGGCCGGCAGACGCGACCTGGAGTGGCTCAGTGGGTTGGCCCAGTGGGTACGCCCGCCGCACCGGCAACTCGCACTGCTCGGCCAGACCCCGGAGCAGTACACCCTCTCCCTGCTGCTGTCGGCACTGGTCGGCCTGGCCGCTCCCGCCGTGTCGACCGCGATCCTCGCCGTGGCGGGCATCCGGCCGCCGATCACGGTGCCGACCCTCGGGGCGCTCGGCTTCGCCCTCGTCGCCGTGCTGCTGGCCCACCGCAGCGTGCTGACCCGGGCCGAACGGGCCCGCCGCGAGTTCCGCCAGGCCGTCTGCGCCTACCTCGACCTGGTGGCGTTGCAGCTCGCCGCCGCGCACGGTCCGGTGCAGGCGCTGGAGCGGGCCGCCGAGGTCTGCGACGGCTGGGTCTTCGAACGCATCCGCGAGGCGCTGCGGATCGCGCGGTTGCAGATGCACGCCCCCTGGGCGGAGCTGCGCGACCTCGCCGAACGGATCGGGGTCCCGGAACTCGGCGACGTCGGCGCCATCATGCAGTCCTCCGGGACCGAGGGTGCCCAGGTGCACGACTCGCTGCGGGGCCGCGCCGACTCGCTGCGCGACCAGATCCGCACCGACAACCTGGCCCGGGCCGAGGCGGTGACGAGCCGCCTCGACATCCCGGGCGCCCTGCTCGTCTTCGTCCTGATCGGCTTCATGATCTATCCCTTCCTGGCCCGCCTCTGACCCCCGACACATCCGACCCGAGAAGGTGCCACATGACCGTCATCGCCTATCTGCACACCGCCTGGAGGGCGCGACTCGCCGCGCTGCGCCGGTACGGCGACCGGGGCGACAGCCCGGTGCCCACCGCCGTCATCATCTTCGGTCTGGTCGCCGTGGCCATGGCGGTGACCGCCCTCGCCCTGAGCGTCGCGCAGGACTGGATGGACCAGATTCCCGGGCCGACCGATCCGGGCGCGGGCGACGGGGCCGAGTGAACCGTGACGCGCGGGCCCAGCCACCGACCACACCGCCGGGGCACGGCCGGACCGCCCCCGGGGCGGGACCCGCTCGGCCGATTCCGGCGGACCGGCGGTTCCCGGCCGGACCGGACCGGCGGGGCGGGGCGGGACCGGGGTGCCAACCCGGTCGAGCTGGCCGTGCTGATGCCGGCCATCCTCGTGCTGCTCTTCGCCTCCATCCAGGCCGCGGCCTGGTTCATCGCCCGGGCCACGGCGGTGAACGCGGCCCAGGCCGCGGTCAACGCCCAGCGGACGTACCAGGCGCGGGAGGGTGCCGGTGTGGCACGCGCGGAGGACTTCCTGCGCCGCGCCGGGGACTGGCTGGTCGGCTGGGAGGTCACGGTGACCGGCCCGCAGCCGGGCGGCGAGCGGGTCAGCGCCACCGTGACCGGCCGTCCACTGCGGGTGGTGCCGCTGGTGCCGCTGCCCGACATCAGCGAGACGGCCTTCGGCACGGTCGAGCGGTTCACCGAGGCGGGCGAGCCGTGACGCCCGCGCGTGGCCGGCTCCTCCCGGTGCGGCGCGCGCCGGACACGACGACGTGGCGTGGCCTGGCCGGGCGGCGGCACGTCACGCCGGGTCGGCGGCGCCGGGGCCGACGGCGGGTCGACGGCGGATCCGTCTCGATCGAGGTGGCGATCCTCGCCCCGGCCTTCCTGGCCCTGATCGTGCTGGCCGGCGTGGCCGGTCGCACGGCGGTGGCGGACGAGACGATCGAGGCCGTGGCGCACGACGCCGCCCGAGCCGCGTCGATCTCCCGGACCGCCGACGCAGCCCGCGCCGCGGCCGAGGAGGCCGTCCGGACCGGGCTGCGGTGGCGTGGGCTGTCCTGTGTCGAGCCGCCGGTGCCCGTCCTCAGCGGCACGGTCAACGGCTCGCCCACCAGTCTCGACAACGCGTTCGCCAGCGGTCTCGGTACGGATGCGGCGGTGGTCGTCACGGTCTCCTGCGACGTGGACCTGCGGGACCTGTGGCTGCCTCAGCTGGCGCCGATGCCGGCGTCCACCACCGTCGAGGCGACGTTCGTCTCCCCGCTGGACCGCTACCGGGCCAGGGGTGCGCCATGAGCGGCCGCCGGGACCGGGACGCGGGACGGGTGAGCCTGTTCCTGGCGATCGCCATGATCGGCGTGTTGGCGATCATCGCCCTCGCGTACGACGGTGCGGGACAGCTCCGGACGATGCAGCGCGCCGACAATCTGGCGGCCGAGGCCGCACGGGCCGGGGGCCAGGCCGTCGACCTCGACCGCCTGCTCGAGGACGGCAGCACGGTCCTGGAGCGCGACGCGGCCCGGGCGGCGGTCGACAACTACCTGCGCGGCGTGGACGGGGTCGCCAGGTGGGACGTCCAGGTCGAGGTCGTCGACGGCAACCCGCGGCTGACGGTGAACCTCGAGATCACCTACCGACGGGCCTTCCTGGGCCTGTTCAGCTTCGCCGACACCGTCACGGTTCCGGGCACCGCCACCGCGACACTCCTCACCACCACGAACCGCTGAATAGGGGGCACTGCCATGCCTGCATCGCGGACGGCCCGCCGGGCCGGTCGACTGGCCACCGGGCTCGGCGCACTGGTCATCCTGGTCGGGCTGCTGGTCGGCGCGCCGGTCGCCCTGCTGACCCTCGCCGGCAACCCGCTGCCCGACCACGTGCCCACCCTCGGCGAGATCGGCACCGTGCTGACCAGCCGGGACGACGGACAGCTCTTCCTGCGGGTGCTCGCCCTGGCCGGCTGGGTGGGCTGGGCGACGTTCGCGCTCTCCGTGCTCGTGGAGGTGGCGGCCAAGATCCTGCGCCGGCCCGCGATCCGGTTGCCCGGGCTCAGCCGTCAGCAGCGCTGGGCCGCCGCGCTGGTCGGCTCGGTGGTCCTGGCCCTCGCCGCCAGTCCGGCCGCGGCCGTGACCGGGGCGGTGACCGGGTCGACGCTGGCGGCGGCCGTCCCCGCCTCGCCGGTCGGGGCGTCGCCGGTACCCGCGGCCGCCGCACCCTCGGACGCCCCGCCGGCCACCGTGCTGTCCGGGACGGCCGTGGCCGCGTCCGGGGCCACGCCGTCGGGACCGGCGCCGCACTGGCTCACGGCGCCACCCTCCGGGCCGGCACCGCACTGGCTCGCGGAGCCGGACCCGCCGGCGGGGCGGACCGAGCGACCGGAGCCGGACCCGCCGGCGGGGCGGACCGAGCGACCGGAGCCGGTCTACCGGGTCGAGAAGGACGACTACCTCGGCCACATCGCCGACCGGTACCTCGGCGACTTCGACCGGTACCCGGAGCTGGCCCGGCTCAACAAGATTCGCAACCCGGACCGGATCCATCCCGGGCAGTTGCTGCGCCTGCCCGAGTCGGCCGAGGACCGGGGGGTACGCGAGCACGCCACCGGCCTGGTCGCGACCCCGCCGCCGCCCGGCGGCCAGCCGGACGTCACCCAGCGCGGGGGTGGCACCCCACCGAACGCCGGCCATCCGGAGCGGACGCGACCGGTGCCGAGGCCACCGGTGGACACTCCCCGGCCCGACCACCAGCAGCCGTCGGCGCCGGCCCCGTCGGCCGACGCGGTGCCGACGCCCGTCCCGTCGACGGGCGCGGTGTCCGGCCCGCACCCGGGGACCGGGGGCGACGGCCGTACCACGTACGCGGCCGGTGCGGCCCCCGAGCCCGCGACCGACCGGGTCAACCGGCCGCTGGCCGTCTCGGCGGTGATCGCGGTGGCGAGCGTGGTCGGCGCCCAGCTCGGTACGGTCCTCGGGTTGCGCGGTCGACGCCCGGCTGCCACCAGCGGCCGGCACCGCCTCCGCGACTGACGCTGCCGCGGCGCCCCGGGCGGTCAGGGCAGGTGGACCTGGAGAACCCCGCCCACCACCCGGGTCGGCAGCCCCTGCTGACCGGTGCCGGCCGGGCCGTGCACCACCTCGCCCCCGTCGAGCCGGAAGGTGCTGCCGTGCCACGGGCACCTCACGCAGGCGTGGCCGTCCACCGTGACCACCTCGCCCTCACCGAGCGGGCCGCTCTGGTGGGCGCAGCGTTCGAGCAGGACGCTGACCCGGTCGCCCTCCCGGTAGAGCAGGACCGGCACGTCGTCGACCTGCCGGGTGAGCAGCGTCCGTTCCGGCAGCGTGGCCAGATCCGCCACCGGGTGCCAGCGGTCGGTGATGAGACGCAGGTCCGGCACGCTGTGGTTGACCTGCGCCGCCTGCCGGTACGCCAGGTGCCCGCCGAGGAACGCGCCACCGCTGGCCACGGCCAGTCCGAGGAAGCCGGCTGCCCGGCCGATGCCGTGCCGGCCGGCGAGCCGGGCCGCGAGCGAACCGGCGTAGCACAACACACCGACGCCGTTGGCGACGGCGTGCGCGAGGCCGACCCGGCGCTGCTCCCGGGCGAGCGCCGCCCAGTCGTTCAGGCCCGCGACGGCGGCGGGCAGCGCGGACGCCGTTCCGATCGCGACCAGGGTGGTGGCGGCACGGCGTTGGCCGGGCAGCAGGTCGAGAACGGCCGCGCTGATCCAGGCGCCGACCGGCATCTGCACCAGTGCGGGGTGGAGCGGATGCCCCAACCACACGCCGTGCAGGACGTCCCGGAGCCGCTGTGGGCGGAACACGCCGAGCACCCCGCGCTGGAGTCGGTCGCCGGCCCGGTCCAGGGCGGCCGTCCGTTCGAGTCGGGTCAGTAGCGCACGCACCCGGCCGCGATACCCACCGTGGCGGCCGGCAAACCTCACCGCTCACCGAAGCGCTCACGAACCGGTACATCTCCGACACCGCGGGCATGGCGGGACACGGGCCGGGTAGAACGGCGGGCATGCGGATCGCGATCACCGGGGCCACCGGCAACGTCGGCACCGCGCTGCTGCGCCGGCTCGCCGCCGAGCGGGACGTCGAGGTGATCGGCATCGTCCGGCGCCGCCCGGGGCCGGACGCCGGGCCGCCGTACGACGGGGTGGAGTGGCACGGCGCCGACCTGTCCGACCCCGCCTGCCTGCACCCGCTCGCCGAGCGCCTCACCGGGCTCGACGCGGTGGTGCACCTGGCCTGGCGGTTCCGCCCGGCTCGCTCCGGCCGCCAGCGGGCGCGCCTGCGCCGTGCCAATCTCGACGGCCTCCGGCACGTCCTCGACGCGATGCTCGCCGCCGGAGTGCCGCGACTGGTGTACGCCTCGTCGACCGCGGCGTACGCCCCGGGGCCGAAGGATCGGCGCGTCGACGAGAGCTGGCCGACCACCGGCATCGGCCGACGCTCCGCCTACAGTCTCGACAAGGCGGCGGCGGAGGCGATGCTCGACACCGCCGAGCGGGACCACCCGGGTCTGCGGGTGGTACGGCTCCGCCTGCCCCTGGTCGTCCAGCGCTCCGCCGGCGCCGAACTGGCCCGGCACATCCTCGGCGGTCTCTTCCCGGCCTCCCTGCTCCGCCACGGCTGGATCCCGGTGGTGCCGCGGCACCGCCTGCTGCGGGCCCAGGTGATACACGCCGAGGACGCCGCCGAGGCGTTCCTGCGGGTGTTGCGCGGTGACCGCGGCGGTGCCTTCAACGTCGCCGCGGAACCGGTCCTCGACGGGCCGCTGGTCGCCGCCGAGTTCGGCGGCCTGGCGGCGCCGCTGCCGCTGCGCCTGCTGCGGCTGTTGGTCCGGACCGCCGGGTGGAGCCGCCTGATACCCAACGACGTGGGCTGGCTCGAACTGGGCGTCGCCGTGCCGCTGCTGGACTGTTCCCGGGCCGAACGCGAGCTGGGCTGGCGGCCCCGGCACGACGCCCGGGACGCCCTGCGTGACCTGCTCGCCGGCATGGCCGACGGCGCCGGCAACCCACCCCTGCGGCCCCGACGGCAGGCCGTCTGACGGGACGGCGCGGCGCAGGCCGCGTTGCTACCCTCGCCACCCGAGCGGTACGGGGGAGGTTCGATGGAGCACGGCCGGATGGAGCAGGGCGTCCCGCGGACGCGTCTGGTGCCGGGCGCTCCGGTGACGGTACGCCTGGTGAAGGCCCCCCGACCCGACAGGTCGTACCCGGCGTCGGTGCTCGCCGACGACGGGGTGCACGTCGTGATCCGGGCCCCCTGGGCCGGCCCGGTGCGGGACTTCGGCTTCGTCCGGTTCGTTCCCGGCGACGTCCTGGTCGAGCACTACTGGCGGGACCGTTGGTACGCGGTGAAGGAGGTCCGCGACGCGGCCGGCGCGCTCAGGGGCTGGTACTGCGACGTGACCCGGCCGACGCGGGTCCACGACGGTGTCCTGGAGGTACGGGACCTGGAGCTCGATCTGTGGGTACCGGCCGACCGGAGCCGGGTGGTACGCCTCGACGAGGACGAGTTCCTCGCCAGCGGCCTGCCCGAGCGGGATCCGGCGGCGGCAGAACAGGCCCGCCGCGCGCTGGACGAGCTGGTCGTCCTGGCCGACGCCGGCTTCCCCGGGATCACCCCGGGCCCACCGCCGGCGTAGTCGGCGCGGCACCGGACCGGCTCGGCCGGGAGTGCGACCGCCCGGGGGATGCCGCCCGGTCGTCGGGCGGGCATCCTGGTCCGGTGGGCGTACGGGTGGAGGGAAAGGGTCCGGTACGGACGGTGGTGCTGTCCCGGCCGGAGCGCCGGAACGCGGTGGACGGGGCGACCGCGCGGGCGCTGGCCGACGCGTTCCGGGCCTTCGACGGCGACGACGAGGCCGCGGTGGCGGTGCTCTGGGGTGAGGGTGGGACCTTCTGCTCCGGTGCCGACCTGAAGGTGTTCACCACGCCGAGCGGCAACCGGATCGAGCCGGACGGGGACGGGCCGATGGGCCCCACCCGGATGGTGCTCCGCAAGCCGGTGATCGCCGCCGTGTCCGGGTACGCCGTCGCGGGCGGCCTGGAGCTGGCGCTCTGGTGCGACCTGCGGGTCGCCGAGAGCGACGCCGTCTTCGGGGTCTTCAACCGCCGGTGGGGCGTGCCGATGGTCGACGGCGGGACGGTGCGGCTGGCCCGCCTGATCGGCGAGAGCCGGGCGATGGACCTGATCCTCACCGGCCGGCCGGTCCCGGCCACCGAGGCGTACGAGATGGGGCTGGTGAACCGGCTGGTCCCGCCGGGTCAGGCACGGACGGCGGCGGAGGAGCTGGCCGCGCAGATCGCCGCGTTCCCGCAGCACTGCCTGCGTAACGACCGGCTGGCGCTGCTGGCCGGGGTGGGGCGGCCGGAGGCGGAGGCGCTGCGTGCCGAGTTCGCGTACGCGATGGACTCGCTCGCCGCCGACGCACGGGACGGGATCGCCCGGTTCCTCGCCGGCGAGGGCCGGCACGGGACGTACGACCCCACCCCGCGTGCCCGGCGCGGCCCGGCGAGCCACCCGACGGACGCCACCGACGACACCGCCGCCCCGGTGTAGCCGGTGCCGGCCCGGCGGCTCACGCCGGCCGGGACGGCAGCGGTGGCAGCGGCAGCGGCAACGCGGGCAGGCCGTCGAGGCTGGTGGCGACGTGTTCCTTCTGTGCGCAGTACGCGGCGAACTCCTCGTCGGTCTTGCGGCCGAAGAAGTCCGGGTGCAGGGTCCGCTCCGCGCGGAGGTCCATCAGCGGCACCCCGAAGCCGCAGCTGTCGCTGATCCGCCGGGCGGTGACCACGATGATCGCCCGCAGTCCGGGACCGTCGGCCCGGTCGCCGAAGTTGCCGATCAGGTCGCACCAGCGCGGGTCGTCCCGGAAGACCGCCTCGCCGTGGCCGTGTATCCGCACGATCTTCGGCGGGCCGTCGAAGGCGCACCACATCAGCGTGATCCGGCCGTTCTCCCGCAGGTGCGCCAGGGTCTCCGCCCCGCTGCCGCCGAAGTCGAGGTAGGCGACGGTTCGCCCGTCGAGGACCGCCAGCGAGCCGGTGAGCCCCTTCGGCGAGAGGTTGACGTGGCCGTCCGCCGCCAGCGGGGCGGTGGCCACGAAGAAGACCGGCTGCGCCTCGATGAACGACCGCAGCCGATCGTCGATACGGTCGTAGGTCCTTCCCATCCCAGCATCGTGTGTCAGCTCGGGCCACGTCGGCACGCGGATATCGACAGCCGGGACGGAGCCGAGGTCGGTGGTGACTCCCACCGCTCCTCCGGCTGGTGACCATTCAAAAAGTGATCATCCGGGTCGGACCTGGTCGCCACGCGCCGGGGCAGGTGCGGGACCGCACCGGGGCGCCTGGCCGGGTACGCCGGGCAGGACGCCGACCCGGGCGTCGGGCGGGGCGAGCAACGAGCGGGCGGCGATGACGACCCGGCGCCGGTTCGGCACCACCGCCCGGCGGGCGAAGACGTCGTACCCGGCGGCGACCACCTCGTCGAGGATTCCCCCGTACAGGGCGTAGGCGGCACGGACGCAGGAGCGTGAGGTCGGGTGCAGCAGCGCGATCCCGGGCGCGGCCGCCGCGTAGTGCTCCCGGGCGCGCGCCACCTCGTACGCGATCAGCCGCCGGATCGCCGGCGTGGCCGACCGGCGGGTGGCGGCCTCGACCAGGTCGGCGCGGGTGACGCCGAACCGTGCCAGGTCCTCGGCCGGCAGGTAGACCCGCCCCCGGGCCAGGTCCTCGGCGACGTCGCGGATGAAGTTGGTCAGCTGGAAGGCGAAACCGAGCTGCCGGGCCGGTTCCCGGGCGGCGGCCGGGTCGGTGCTGCCGAGGATCGGCAGCATCATGGTGCCGATCGCCGCCGCCGAGCCGGCCATGTAGTCGAGCAGGTCGGCGTAGCGCGGGTACTCGGTGACCGTGAGGTCCAGCGCCATGCTGCGCAGGAACGCGGCGAAGTCGGCCCGGTCGAGGTCGAAGACCGCGATGGTGTGCAGGACGGCCGGCAGCAGCGGGTCGTCCACCGGCTCGCCGGCCAGGCCGGCCAGGAACCGCCGGGACCAGTCGGCCAGCCGGGCGGCCCGGACGGCCGGCGGACACGCCTCGGTGCGGTCGACGATCTCGTCGGCGTGGCGGGTGAAGCCGTAGAGGGCGTGCACGTGCCGCCGCTTCCACGCCGGCAGCAGCCGGGTCGCGAGATAGTAGGTCCTACCGTGCCGCCGGTGCAGCTCGCGACAGCGCCGGTAGGACGCGGCAAGGGTGCTCTCCACCGGCCCTCCTGCGGAAATTGACACATAAATCGATACAACTCGTGACATCAGGGTACGCTCGGCGTCGGGTCCTCCGACGTGGTTCGCCCGTCGGGTGACCGCCGGGAGCGACCCGGACGACATCCGCGGCCGGCGGCAACGGTCCCGGTCGACGACAGGCAGCGACGGCGTGGCGGAGGTGACGGGTGCGAACCGTGCGAGGACGGACCGATCGGGTGGTGGTCGTCGGCGCCGGGCTCGGCGGCCTCGCCTGCGCGCTGCACCTGGCGGGCGCCGGCCGGGAGGTCACCGTGCTGGAACGCGAGCCGATCCCGGGCGGCCGCGCGGGCCGGCTCACGCTCGACGGGTACGAGTTCGACACGGGTCCGACCGTACTGACCATGCCGGAGCTGCTCGCCGAGACGTTCGGCGCGGTGGGCGAGGAGATGTCCGCCTGGCTCGACCTCGTGCCGCTCGACCCGGCGTACCGGGCGCACTATCCGGACGGCTCCACACTGGATGTCGTCACCGACACCGCCCGGATGGCCGGCGCGATCTCGCGGCTGTGCGGCCCCCGCGAGGCCGACGGGTACCTCCGCTTCGTGGACTACGCGCGGCGGCTCTGGCATCTGGAGCGCGCCGACTTCATCGACCGCAACCTGGACGGCCCGGCAGACCTGCTCACCGCCAACCTGCTGCGGCTGCTGGTCGCGGGCGCGTTCCGTCGGCTCCAGACCAAGGTCAACCAGTTCTTCGCCGACCCCCGAACCCGACGGATCTTCTCGTTCCAGGCGATGTACGCCGGCCTCGCCCCGCACGACGCGCTCGCCGTCTACACGGTGATCTCCTACCTGGACACGGTGGCCGGGGTCTGGTTCCCGCGCGGCGGCATCCACGCGGTCGCCCGGGCCCTCGCCGGAGCGGCCGAGAAGCACGGGGTGCGGATCCGGTACGGCGTCACGGCCGCCCGGGTGGAGACCTCCGCGGGCCGGGCGACCGGGGTGGTCACCACCGACGGCGAGCGGGTGCCGGCCGACGTGGTCGTGCTCAACCCCGACCTGCCGGTGGCGTACCGCGACCTGGTGCCACCGGCGCCGCCCCGACTCCGCCGGCTGCGGTACTCGCCCTCCTGCGTCGTCCTGCATCTCGGGGCCCGGCAGGGCTACCGGGGCATCGCCCACCACAACATCCACTTCGGCCGCGCCTGGCGGGCGACCTTCGACGAGGTGATCCGCCGGGGGCGGCTGATGTCCGACCCGTCGCTGCTGGTGACCAACCCCAGCCGGACCGACCCGTCGGTGGCGCCGGCCGGCCGGCACACCTACTACGTGCTGGCTCCGGTGCCGAATCTCGACCGGGGCCGCGACCTCGACTGGCGGGGCGGTCTGGCCCGGCGGTACGCCGACGAGCTGTTGACCACGCTGGAGCGGCGCGGATACCGGGGGCTGGTCGACAGCGTCGAGGTCCGTCACGTCGTCGGCCCCGCCGACTGGGCCGACGCCGGGATGGCCGCCGGCACCCCGTTCGCCGCCGCCCACACGCTGTGGCAGACCGGTCCGTTCCGTCCCGGTAACCTTCACCACACATTGTCCAATGTGGTTTTCGTCGGCTCCGGCACCCATCCGGGAGTGGGCGTACCCATGGTGCTGATTTCCGGGAAGCTCGCCGCTGCCCGGGTGACGGGAGGTAACGGATGACGTCGGGTCGCGAGGGGCACCTGGTCGAGCTGGTCGACGAGTCGGGTACGGCGGTCGGGGCGCGTACGGTCGGCGAGGCCCACCAGCCACCCGGCCTGCTCCACCGGGCCTTCTCCGTGCTGTTGGTCGACCCACAGGGGCGGGTGCTGCTCCAGCAGCGGTCCGCGGTCAAGACCCGTTTCCCGCTGCGCTGGGCGAACAGCTGCTGCGGGCACCCGGCGCCCGGCCAGTCGCCCGGCGACGCCGCGCGGGTCCGACTTCACGAGGA
Source organism: uncultured Micromonospora sp. (assembly GCA_937951935.1). GTDB lineage: Bacteria > Actinomycetota > Actinomycetes > Mycobacteriales > Micromonosporaceae > Plantactinospora. The sequence goes on from CALGAM010000153.1 coordinate 25,118, forward strand.
GCTCGGCATCGACCCGGTGCCGCTGACCGAGGTCGGGGTGTACCTCTACCGGGCCGAGGACCCGGACACCGGCCGCGTCGAGTACGAGTACGACCACGTGCTGCGCGGCGAGCTCAGCCCGTCGACGTCGGTGCTGCCCGATCCGGACGAGGTGGCCGACCTGCGCTGGGTGGATCCGGAGGAGCTGGGGGACCGGATCGCGGCCGACCCGGACGCGTACGCGCCGTGGCTGGCCGGGGTGCTGCGCCGCTTCACCGAGGCCGCGGAGCTCGGTGGGGCGGCCGGGCTCGACGGGGGCGCCGGCGTCGACGGCCGTGACCTGACGGTGGGGCCGCAGGGGGGCGGCGGCCGGCGGCGGACCTGATCAGCGAACGGCCGTGTGTCTGGTTCATCCGTGTCCCTGGCTTATGTGTGCTTTGATGTAATTCGTACACACCGGGATACCGGTTTGGTCCCGCGGCTCGGCATCGCGTATGCTTTCGGAGCCTCCGGCGGGGCCGGATGGGAGCACAGCCGTCAAAGTTGTCATGTGCAATGATGGCGGGGCCGCCCTCATCGTCTAGCGGCCCAGGACGCCGCCCTTTCAAGGCGGTAGCACGGGTTCGAATCCCGTTGGGGGCACGACTCCCCGGCCTCGGCCGGGGACAGGCTGGGTCCTGTGGAGCAGTCGGAGTGCTCGCCGCCCTGTCAAGGCGGAGGTCGCGGGTTCAAGTCCCGTCAGGACCGCCAGCGCCGATCGCCGTGCGTCCGTACGCGCGGCGATCCGCGTATCGGTCCAGGTCACCTGCGACGGCGAAGAGCCCGCCGGCCAGGTAGCATGGGCCGGGTGTCCGGCCAGGTAGCTCAGTTGGTACGAGCGTCCGACTGAAAATCGGAAGGTCGGCGGTTCGATCCCGCCCCTGGCCACCAGAGCCCACGACAGGATCACGCCCCGCCGAGACGTGTCGGTGGGGCGTTGTGCGTCGTACGGGGGCACCCGGCACCCCGCCTCCTCGCCGTCGGACCGACCGGGGTGCCCGAACGGGTCGATCTGTGGTGAGCATCACCCAGCCCGACAGCCGCCAGGGGGATCGGTGATCCGGATGTGGCGGTCCGTGACCCCGCCCGCCGGGTACGGTGCCGCTCGGCGCACAAATCGACCGTCCGTCGCGTACCAGGTGCACTTCCGTGACCCGGCCGGTATCGTCCGGGCCCATGGGACAGGAGGCAACGAACCCTGCCGATATCCGGCAGGAATCGACCGCGTACTCCGTACGCAGCAGCCTGCGCGTCCCAGGTCCGGCCAACCGGGCTTTCAAGGTCTTCACCCGGCGACTCGGCGACTGGTGGGTGAAGGAGTACACCTGGTCGGGCCCGGACGCGCTGGAATCGATCGGCATCGAACCCGGCGTCGGTGGTATGGCGTACGAGATCGGCCCGCACGGGTTCCGCGCCGACTGGGGGCGGGTGCTGGACTGGCAGCCGCCGCGGCGGCTGGTTCTCGCCTGGCAGATCGGGCCGGACCGCGCCCCGGTTCCCGATCCGACCCGGTGCAGCGTGGTGGAGGCACGGTTCGACCCGAAGGCCGACGGCACCACGCTCGTCGAGGTGGAGCACCGCGACTTCGACCGGCACGGCGAGGCCGCCGAGGGGTACCGTGCGGCGCTCACCGCCGGCTGGCACGAACTGCTCACCCGGTACGCCGCGACGGTGAGGTCCTGCCCCCTGGGCTGACCCGGCGCACACGTGCCCTGGCGGTCGGGGACCGCCGGGGCGGCTCCCCTCCGCCCCGGTCCAGCAGCTCGTGTCCGGGTCGGCGGGTGTGCGGATCGTGCCCGGCATCACCCCACCACGCCCGTCAGGGCCGCCCCCCGGCCGCCGGGCGGGCCGCCTCGCCGTGCCGGTCACCGTGGCACAGGTCGCCGGAGCGGGCCACCGGCGATATGAAATGATTTTCGTCGATGACAGGTCAGTCGGACACGGATCGCCTACCGGGCGCGGCGACGCAACGTGGCGACGGCGGAACCGGCGAGCGTCAGCAGGCACTCCGGCAGCTGCCCGTCGGCCATCGCCGCGCCGAAGAGCGCCGCACCGGTGTCGACGTCGGCGTTGGCGTACGCGCTGACGAACCGGGCCACCCAACGGGCGTCGTACGCCGCCTCGTCGATGCCGGGAAAGTCGAGCGTCCAGGCGCCCCGCGGGATGCCGTCCCCGACCATCGTCGCGGCCAGGCACCAGGCCACCTCGTACGCCCCGGCCACCCCGGCCCGGTCGACCACGGCGTCGAACGTCTTGACCACACCGTCGCTGTCGCCTGCCAACGCCAAACTCAGCACCGCTGCGGCGTCGTCGAGCGTCTGGCGCGGTACGTCCGTCACGTGCGGAAGCGTATGCCGCCCGGTCAAGCCGCGCCCGACGAACCGTTCCACCACCCATCATCCCCGAACGTCCTCCGGCGCGGTGGACCGCGGCGGTTCGACCACCGGCCACGCCCACCAGCAGGGCGCGCTAGTCTGCGCATCGAATCGCCGGGGAGGAAGGATGACCCGATGCTGGTATCACGCGGCTCTCGTCGCCTCGCGCTGACCGTCACCTGTGCCGCGCTGCTGCTGACCGGTTGCGGCGCAAACGAGGAGGGTCCGGCCGAGGAACCCGCGTCGTCCCGGGTCCGCCTCTACGGCACCGACGGCAACATGCAGAACTGGTTCGCCAGGGAGTTCGGGGACCAGGCCGGGTTGCTCAGGGGCATGAAGGGCACGACGCCGCTGACCCGGCTCACCGAGGACTTCAGGCGGCGGCTGCACAGCGTCGACCCGAAGCTCACCGACTACCTGTACGCCGCCGAGTCGTACGACGCGGTCGCGATCAGTGCCATCGCCGCCCAGCTCGCCGGCACCACCAAGCCGAGCGAGATCGCCAAGCACATCGTCGGCGTCACCAACGGCGGCGAGCGTTGCGACTCGATCGCGCGGTGTCTGGAACTCGCCCGCAACGGCGTGGACCTCGCCTACCGGGGGGCCTCGCTGACCCGGGCCGGGTTCACCGACGCCGGCGAGCCCTCCACCGCCAGCTACGGCACCCTGCACTTCGGCATGGACAGCCAGCTCGACGAGGGCAAGACCGAGTACCTCGGGGCCGGCGACGAGTCCACCGCCAGCGTCAAGCAGCCGCCGGCGCCGAAACGGCAGACGCCGCAGGTCCTCCGGACCAGCGGGGCGCCGCTGAAGCTCGGCGGTCTGCTGCCCCAGACCGGTGACCTGGCCGGTGCGTACCCGCCGATGATCGCCGGTGTGCAGCTCGCCGTGAGGGAGATCAACGAGGCGGGCGGCGTGCTCGGCAAGGACGTGGTCTGGATCGACGGCGACGACGGGACGAACCCGGAGGTCGCGAAGGCGACGGTGGCCAAGCACGTCCAAAAGGGCGTGCACGTCATCATCGGTGCCGGCGCCTCCGGCATCTCCCGGGAGGTGCTGCCCGACGTGATCCGCGCCGGCGTGGTGCTCTTCTCCCCGAGCAACACCGATGCCGGACTCAGCACGATCGACGACGCGGGTCTCTACTTCCGCACCGCACCGTCGGACATCCTCCAGAGCCGGGCCCTCGCGGACATGATCCTCCGCGACGGTCCCCGCAGGATCGCCGTGGTGGCCCGGAAGGACTCCTACGGCGAGGGTCTGCAGGCCAACGTCCGGGCCGAACTGGAGCGGGCCGGACACGGTGGTCCGGACCAGCTCAAGCTCCTCACCTACGAGCCGCCGGCGGGCCCGGACGCCCCGCCCGTCGACTTCACGGAGGGGGCACGGGAGATCAAGGAGTTCGGCGCCGACGCCGTCCTGGTCATCGGCTTCGGCGAGTCGGCGCGGGTGATCCAGGCCCTGGCCGCCGCCGGGCTCAACTTCGACCGCTGACGTCGGCCCGCGGCTCCGGCGCCAGCCGCCGGAGCCGTCGGGTGCGGGCGGAGTGGCACTTTTCCGGGAGTCGCCGTCGCCGCGAGCGGCCTAGCGTGGCTGTCACACCGGTGGGACCACCGGGACGCGCTCGACGGGAAAGGTGTCGCGATGAGCTACGACGGTGACCCCTTGGCACTTGACGGTCTCGGTGGGCAGGAGTCGCTCGCCTGCGACGGTCAGGAGGGCTTCGGACCCGCGGCGGTCCCGGCACCCGATCCACTGGCCGGCGCGCTTCCCGACCTCGGGCCGGAGTCGGCCGAGCCGCCGGCGGTGGTCTCGGTCGAGACGCGCTACGCCGACGGCTCCACGCGGCTGGACACCGACCTCGACGGCGACGGCTACGTCGACCTGGTGCGGATCGACGTCGACGGCGACGGCCTCGCCGACGTCGGCTACCAGGACACCGACGGGGACGGTCGGTTCGACAGCGTCCAGCGCGACACCAACCGCGACGGTCGGATCGACCAGGTGCTCGAGGACAGCGACGGCGACGGGCGGCCGGACACCTGGATCTTCGACGAGAACCACGACGGGCGCCCGGACGTCGTACGGATCGATCTCGACGAGGACGGGCGGGCCGACCAGCTCCTGGTGGACACCGACCACGACGGCGTCATCGACCAGGTCACGTACCAGGACCTGGAGGTCGACCCGTACGTCACCGGCTGACCGTCGCGGCGGGTCAGGCCGGGGCGGGGCCGCACCGGCGGGCGCGGGATGGCACAGTCGGGTACCCGGGTTCGAAGCTCCGCCGGCCGCGTCCGGGTGGCGCGAGGCCCGGGTGTTCGGGCCCGCCCCGAACACCAACCGACGGGAGGGCAACAGATGAGCGAGACGCAGGAGACCGTCGAGACGCGCGGTGACGAACGGATCGAACTCCTCCGGGCCGACGCCGACCAGGACGGTCGAACCGACGTCTGGGTGGTCGACACCGACGGCGACGGCAAGGCCGACCTGTTCCAGTTCGACACCGACGGCGACGGCGCGGTGGACGTCACCATGGTCGACGCCGACGAGGACAGCCGGCCGGAGACGGTGGTGGACGGCGACGGGGGCCATCCGCCGAGCGCCTGACCGGCGTCGCCGGCGACGCCGTGGCGGCGGCTCCGCGTCGGGGCCGGTCGTCACGGCGTCGCCGTGCCGGGGCCGCGGTTCCGCCTTGTTCCGGTAACGGGCGGTTCCATCCGGTCCCCGGTCTCGGCGAGGTCACAGGACGGTCACGAAACCCCGCCTATCTGGCAGATCACGGCCGAACCAGCCAACCTTTCGGTCCGCCTTCGGCGCCTCAGCAGCCATGAGGGACGACGGCCCGAGCCCTCTGAGCGGCACGGGGGATGCGACACGATGAGGCTGGTGTTTCGGCGTGCCAGGGGGACGGCGAGCCTGCTCCTCGCCGCGACCGGGGCGACCCTGATCGCCACCGCGCTGCTGACCGGGCTCGCCGGCTACGGTCGGGCCGTCGTCGACGCCGGCGCCCGCAGCGCCGTCGCGGCGGCGAGCCAGGAGGAGCGGTCGATCCTGGTCCGGGGCTCGGCCGGGGGGACGCCGGAGGAGCTGACCGGGCGGGACACCGCGCTGCGGGCACGGCTCGCCGACGGCCTCGCCGGGGTGCCGATCAGCGTCTCGGCCGCCGGACTGGCCGCCGGCCGCCAGCTTTCCGGACCCACCGGCACCGCGGTGCCCGACGACGACGGCGTCGTCTTCGCCTCGGTGGTCTTCCTCGACGACCTCGCCGCACACGCCGACCTCGTCGCCGGGGCCTGGCCCCGACCGGGGGGCCGGCCGGTACAGGCCGCGCTCGCCGAGCCGGTCGCGGGGATCCTCGGCGTCGGCGTCGGCAGCCAGATTCCGATCACCGACCGGGTGACCCGGCAGGTCACCCAGGTGACCGTCGTCGGGGTGTGGGCGCCGCGCGACGCCCGGGACCCGTACTGGCGGCTGGTGCCGGACGTCCTGACCGGGGTGACGCCGGGGTCGGCCACCTACGGCCCGCTCGCCGTGGACCGGGCCGACTTCCTGGACCACTTCGTCGCCAACGCCTCGGTGGCCTGGCTGCTCGAACCGGACCTGGGGCGGGCCACGGTGGCGACGCTGGACCGGCTGGCCACGGCCGCCCGACGACTCGGCACCGAGTTGCCGGAGGAGGTCGGGCTCGGCAGCTCCGGGCTCGCCACCACCCGCCTCGACCAGTTGGCGCAGCGGCTCGCCCGGGCCGATCTCGTCGGCCGCTCGGCCCTGGTCACGCCGATGCTGCTGGTCGCGGCCCTCGGCGGGTACGCGCTGCTGCTCGTGGCGCTGCTCCTCACCGAGCAGCGGAGGAACGAGACCGCGCTCCTGCGGGCCCGGGGTGCCGCACCGCGGCAGCTCGTCGGGCTGGCCGCCCGGGAGGCGCTGCTGGTGGTGCTCCCGGCCGCCGTACTCGCGCCGCTGCTCGCCGCGCCGCTGCTCCGGCTCGCCGCGCGTACGCCGGCGCTGGCGGGTGCCGCCCTGGATCCACGGCCCCTACTCGACCCGGTGACCTGGCTGGTCGCCGGGCTCGCCGCGGCCGGCTGCCTGTTGGCGATGCTCGGCCCCGCCCTGCGCCGCGGGCAGACGTACGTCGGTGACCTGACCGCCCGGTCCCGTCCGAGCCGGCGGACGGTCGTGCAGCGGGCCGGGGTCGACGTGGCGTTGGTCGCACTGGCGGTGCTCGGCTGGGTCCAGCTCCGGCAGTACTCCACCCCGCTGGCCGCAACCGGCGGAACCGGCACCCTCGGCATCGACCCACTGCTGGCGGCGGCACCGACGGTCGGGGTGCTGGCCGGCGCGGTCATCGCGCTGCGTGGGCTGCCACCGCTGGCCCGACTGGTCGAGCGGCTCGTCGACCGCCGCTCCTCCTGGACCGCCGCCACCCTCGGCATGTGGCAGGCGGGCCGTCGCCCACACGCCGGCCCCGTCCTGTTGCTCGCCCTGGCCGTCGCGGTCAGCACGCTCGCCTGGTGCCTGGCCGCCACCTCCGAGAGGTCCCTGGCCGACCAGGCCGACCACGAGGTCGGTACCGACCTGCGGCTGGTCGAGACGAGCGGCGAGGCACCACCGGACCGGGCCGAGCAGCTCGCCGAGCTGCCGGCGGCGACCGTCCTGCCGGCGTGGCGGGACGAGCTGCGGCTCGCCACGAACGGCGAGCCGGCGGGGATGCTCGCCCTGCCCGCGGCCGCCGCCGGTCCGGTCGTCCGCTACCGGGCCGACCTGGCCGGCGGCGAGCCGGGCCGGCTCCTCGCCGACCTGGCGGCAGCGGAGGTGACCGCGCCGCTGACCGAACTGCCGGCCGGCGCCCGGCGGCTGACCGGCCGGATCAGCACCGTCACCACCTCCGACGGTTTCGAGTTCCCGGTGCGCAGTGTCGCCGTCCTCGTCGACGGCACCGGGGTGTACCGACGGCTCCCGCTCGGTGAGAGCCGGAACGGGCACCCGCTGCGCTTCGACGTGGCACTGCCCGCGCGCGGCGGGCCACTGCGGCTGGCCGGCTTTCTGGTCGAAAGCGTCACCACGCCGCGCTTCTCCCTCGACTGGCACCTGACCGCCCTCGGGGTCCGCGTCGACGGGCGGGGCGACGCCCGGCTGCCGCTGCGCGACCCCGACGCCTGGCGGGTGGTCACCCGTGGTGGCCCGACGGGGATCGCGACGGTGGGCGACGGCACCCTCCACGCCCGGCACCGCTCGTCCGGGGTGACCAGGAGCGGGCTCGGCAGCAGCATGCCGCTGTCGTTCGCGGTCGTCCCGGCCGCCGATCCGGCGCCGGTGCCGGTGGTGGCGACCGCCGACGCCCTCACCCTGCTGGGTGTGCGGGTCGGCGACGAGACGAGCCTGACCCTCGTCGGTACCTCCGTCCCGGTCCGCGTCGTCGGCAGCGCGGTGGCGGTACCGGGGGTGCCGACGAGCGCGGCACTGCTGGTCGACCTCCCCTCGCTGGGCGTCCGGCTCTTCCACGACCACGCGCTGCTGCGGGCGCCTCAGGAGTGGTGGGTGGCGACCGGGCCGGGCGGGACGGCGGTGGCCCGGCAGGCGGCGACGCTCGACGGACTGCGGGTGCTGGACCGGTCGGCCGCCGCCGAGCGGGCCCGCAGCGACCCGTACGGCGTCGGCGCCCGGGTCGCCCTCTTCGGCGCGGCGCTCGGCGCGATCCTGCTCGCCGCGGTCGGCATCGGGGTCGACATCCGGGCCACCGCCCGCCGCCGGATCACCGAGTTCGCGGTGCTGCGGACCCTCGGTGCCGGGTCCCGGATGCTGGCCCGTGCCCTCCTCGTCGAGCAGGGCTTTCTCGCCGGCCTGGGCGTGGTGGTCGGGCTGGCGGTCGGGATCGGCGTCGCCGCGACCATGGCTCCGCTGATCATCCTCACCCCGTCGGCCCAGCGGCCGGTGCCGACCCCGCTGCTGGAGATCGGCTGGCTGCCGGTCGGCGGTACCGCGCTCGTCCTGCTCCTCGTCGCGCTCGGGCTGGGTGGGCTGACCGCCGTCACCATGCGCGGCCGGGTGACGGCCGCCCAGTTGCGGATCGGAGAGGACCGTTGAGCCCGCGGAACCCGTCGGCGGGGCCCGCAGAGCACGGAAGGACGGCAGCAGTGAGCGGACGTGGGGTCCTCGGCCTTTCCGGACCGCTGCGGCGGATCCGGGTCTCCGCCGGCCCGCTGGGCCTGCTCGCCGCGCTCGGGCTGGTCGCGGCGCTGCTGGCCACCGGCGCGCCCCGACTGGCCAACGGGTACGGCGACCAGGGGTTGGGCCAGGACGTCAGCCGGCTGCCGTACCTGACCCGGGACCTGATCTTCACCCGCACCCCGCCGCCGGACGAGCCGGTCGATCCGGCGACGGCCGCCGACCAGCTCAGCGCGATCCGAAACCGGCTCGCGGCGCCACTGCCCGGACTGGTGGGGAGGGAGTGGTTCGCCGGCCAGATCGGGCCGGAGGACCTGATCGCGGCGGGCGACTCGCCCGCCCTCACCGGCGGCTGCCGGGCGAGCCTGCCGCTGCGGGCACAACCGGGCCTCGACCGGGTGGCGACCGTGGTCGCGGGCCGGTGGCCGGCCTCCCGCGGTTCCACGGTCGAGGCCGTGATCTCCCAGGAGGCCGCCGACGTCCTGAAGCTGGGGGTGGAGAGCCAGGTCACCCTGACCGGCCGGGGATTCTTCACCGCCTCGGTGCCGGTCCGGATCGTCGGGATCTACCAGCCGGTGGACCCGGCGGCGCCGGACTGGGACGGTATCCGACTCGTGGACATCCCGTGCTCGGACCCGGGGGCCGGGATGACCTGGCAGGCGCCGCTGCTCACCGACCTGCCCGGCCTGGAGCGGAGCGCGCGGACGCTGTCCAACCTGACCTACACCTGGCGGTACCGGATCGACGAGCGGCGGCTCAGCACGGCGGAGATCCCCGACCTGCTGGCCGCGATCGGACAGGCCCGACGGCCGATGACCGACGACCCGCCGCGGCTGACGACCGGGCTGGATGCCATGCTGTCGACCTTCGACGCGCAGCTGCGGTCGGTTCAGGCGCTGCTCGCCGTCGTCCAGGCCGGCTTCCTCACCACGGTGCTCGGGCTGATCGTCCTCGCCGCCCGGCTCGTCGTGGAACGCCGGCGACAGGAGTTGGCCCTGCTGCGCGCCCGGGGTGCCTCGGTGGCGACGGTCGGGGGTTGGATCCTGCGGGAGGCCGTGCTCGTGCTGCCGGCCGCCACACTGGCGGGCTGGCTTCTCGGCCGGCTCGTCCCCGGCCGGCCGGGCGACGCGGAGCTGCCGCTGGTGGTGGCGCTGCTCGTCGGCACCACGCTGGCCGTACCGCTGCTGGCGATGCTCGGCCAGCGTCGGGCGCACCTGGTCGGGCAGCGACGGGACCTGGTCCGGCACCGTCCCTCCCCCCGACGTCTCACCGCCGAGGCGGTGGTGCTGCTGGTCGCCGTCCTCGGCGTGGTCCTGGTCCGGCAGCGCGGGCTCGACCAGAGCGTCGGGGTCGACCCGTACCTGGCGTCGGTGCCCGTGCTGCTCGCCGCCGCCGCCGCGCTGATCGCGCTGCGGATCGTGCCGTGGCCGCTGCGCCAGGTGAGCCGACTCGCCGCCCGTTCCCGCGCGGCGGTGCCGTTCCTCGGGCTGGCCCGGGCCGGCCGGGCCGCCCCGGTGACGGCCCTCCCGGCCGCGCTGCTGGTGGTGGCGGTCGCGACCGGAGTCTTCGCCAGCGTGGTGACCAGTACCGTCGCCGCGGCACGGGACCGGGTCAGCGACCGGGAGGTCGCGGCCGACGCCCGGCTGGTCAGCGCCAGCTACGTCACGCCGGAGACCGGTGACCGGATCGCCGCGCTGCCCGGGGTGACGGCGGTGAGTGCCGTGGCCGCCGAGCCGGGCCAGCAGCTGAACGTCCGCAACCCGGACGGCTCGGGTGGTCAGCCCCTGGGTCAGGCCCAGGTGCTGGTGATGGACGGCCCGTCCCTGGCCCGGGTGCTGGCACACAGCGGGATCGACATCCCGCTGCCGGCCGCGTTCACCCGGCCGGGCCGGATCGACGGTCCGGTGCCGGCCGTGGTCTCCCCCGACGTCGCCGAGGAGCTCGGACCGGGAACCTTCCTGACCGAGGTGCAGGGCCGCCGGTACGCCTTCACCGTGGACACCGTCACGCCGACGTTCCCGGGACTGACGGTCGACGCACGCCGCTTCGTCGTCCTGCCCTGGCAGGCCCTGCCGGTGCCGGACTTCCAGCCGGTCCGGCCCAACCAGTTCCTCGTCGCCGGGGAGGGCCTGTCGACCGCCGCCCTGGTCGAGGTGGCCGGCGCCGGACAGCGGGCGTACCTGGCGAGGGTGCTCGGCAGACCGATCGAGGAGGTGCGGGGCCTGCCGGTCACGGTCACGACCTGGCAGGAGCACCGGCGGACGCTGGAGCGCAGCGGGGTGAACCGGTTGCTGACCTTCACCTACCGCACGGGTGTGGCCGGCGCGGTCGTCCTGGCGCTGCTCACGGTCGGGTTCGCCGTGCTGGCCGAGGCGCCGCAGCGGGGCCGGGTGCTCTCCCGGCTGCGCACCATGGGGCTCAGCAGGTGGCAGGGCCGCGCCCTGCTCGGCTACGAACTGGTGCCGCTGGTCGGGGTCGCGGTGCTGGCCGGCGGGCTGGTCGGGGTGGCGGCGCCCGGGCTGCTCAAACCCGCGCTCGGCCTCTCCGGGTTCACCGGCGGCCTGCCGGCCCCGGTTCACCTCGACCCGTTCCTGGTCGCCGGGGTGCCGCTGCTCGTGGTGGTGGCACTGGTCGCGGCCCTGTGCGTGGAAGGTCTGGTCAATCGGCGGATGCGTCTCGGCGAGGTGCTCCGGCTGGGAGAGGAGAACTGATGTCGGCTCCGACGGGCGACGTCGTACCCGATCTCGCCCTCCTGGAACGGCGGGCGACCGAGCGGGCGGCGGCCCGGGCCGGCGGGGCGGACCGGCTGCGGGGACACGTCGTCTGCGAGGGCCTGGTCCGGATCTTCAAGACCGACGGCGTCGAGGTCGTCGCCCTCCAGGGCCTGGACCTGGTGATCGATCGCGGCGAGCTGGTCGCCATCGTCGGCGCCTCCGGCTCCGGCAAGTCGACGTTGCTGAACATCCTGTCCGGACTGGACGTGCCCACGGCGGGCGTCGCCCGGGTCGGCGACGTCGACCTGCTGAGCATGTCGCCGGCGCAGCGGCTGCGGTACCGCCGGCACACCGTCGGCTTCGTCTGGCAACAGACCGCCCGCAACCTGCTGCCGTACCTGACGGCCCGGGAGAACGTGGAACTGCCGATGCGGCTGGCCCGCAGCCGGCGGGGCCGGGCGGCCCGGCAGCGGGCGGCCGAGCTGCTGGAGCTGGTGGGGGTCGGCTACTGCGCCGACCGGCGGCCGGATCAGCTCAGCGGCGGCGAGCAGCAGCGCTGCGCCCTGGCGGTGGCGATCGCCAACGATCCGGAGGTGCTCTTCGCCGACGAGCCGACCGGGGAGCTGGACGAGGCGACCGGTGCCGAGGTCTTCGCCGCGCTGCGGACCATCAACGCCGAGCTGGGCGTGACGGTCGTGGTGGTCACCCACGACCCCGCCGTCGCCACCCAGGTCCGCCGGACGGTCGCGATCCGCGACGGCCGGACCGCCTCCGAGGTACGCCGCTCCGCCCGGGTCGGCGCGGACGGGGTCGAGGAGGTCGTCACCGAGGAGTACGCGGTGTTGGACCGCTCGGGTCGGCTGCAGTTCCCGGCGGCCTTCGTGTCCGCGTTGGGCCTGCGGGACCGGGTCCGGCTCACCCTGGAGCCGGACCACATCGAGGTGCGCCCGGGCGACGTCGGGACGGGCACCGGCGCTCCCGGGGCGGACGGCGCTGGAGAGAGCAGATGAGCGAGGAACTGGTCCGGGTCGAGGCGGTGGGGCGCGACTACCGCAGCGGTGACCGGGTGGTACACGCGCTGCGGGAGGTCTCGTTCCGGGTCGGGCGGGGTGAGCTGGTGGCGGTCCGGGGGCGGTCCGGTGCGGGCAAGACCACGCTGCTGAACCTGGTCGGTGGGCTGGACCGGCCCACCACCGGCCGGATCCACGTGGCGGGCCGCGAGATCAGCACGGCCAGCTCCCGGGAGCTGCTGGAGCTGCGTCGGTCGACGATCGGGTTCGTCTTCCAGTCGTTCGGGCTGATCCCGATCCTCTCGGCGGCCGAGAACGTGGGGGTGCCGTTGCGGCTCGTCAGGCGGCCCCGGGCCGAGCGTGAGGCCCGGGTGGCGATGCTGCTGGAGCTGGTCGGGCTCGGTGCCCAGGCGGCGCAGCGCCCGTACGAGCTCTCGGGTGGGCAGCAGCAGCGGGTGGCACTGGCCCGGGCCCTGGCCAACGATCCGGTGCTGCTGCTCGCCGACGAGCCGACCGGTCAGTTGGACTCGGAGACCGGCCGGGAGATCATGGACCTGCTCCGGGCGCTGGTTCGGGCGCGGGGGATGACCGCACTGGTGGCGACGCACGATCCGCACCTGGTGGAGCTGGCCGACCGGGTGCTGACACTGCGCGACGGCCGGCTGGTGGCCGAGAGCGGCCTCGCCGCCGAGCCGGACTCCCCCGCCGGGGACGGCCCCGGGCGAACGGACTGAACCCGACACCGGGGTGCCCCGCCACGGCGGGCTCGTGACCCGACCGCCGCGGGGCGGTGGCGGACACGGTTCAGGGGTGGTGTTGGTACGCCGTACCAGCCCCACCCCTGAATCAACGTCGATCTGTCAGTCGCGCCCTCAGTCGCCCTGACGCTGCTGGGGAATCTGCCCCTGCAGCAGGGCGCGAACCTCCGACTCGCGGTAACGACGGTGCCCACCCAGGGTTCGGATCGCACTGAGCTTTCCCGCCTTCGCCCACCGGGTCACGGTCTTCGGGTCGACACGGAACATCGACGCGACCTCGGCCGGCGTGAGTAGCGGCTCAGGTTCGTGCGTACGCGATGCCATCGGTCACTCCTCCACAGGTGCCTATAGACATCGGCCGGGGTCCCGCCGGCCGACGCGTCTCCCATGGTCCGGCTAGTCCCCGATGTCCGACATGGGCCGAACGGCCGAAGGTCCTTGGATGGACGGATGAACAATGACCGAAATATGGCCATTTTTGCGCCAGAAAAAGACGTAAGCGGACGCCGGATTGCCGCTGGTGACATCAATATTACGAGCGGCTCTCGGATGTGCGCGCTCCCAAACCTCGCGCCACGCCGCCCCGGCCACCCGCCCCGATCATGGGCCGATCTGATCAAGGGCCAACGGGCCCGACCGTCAGCGGCCGACCGGCCCGACCTAGTTGCACCGCTCCCGGAGCTGGATCTCCCGCCACCGCGCCACGAGCTTCTCGTACGCCTCGGTGGCCGCCTTCGGGTCGCCCCGGGACAGCCCGGCCAGCCCGGCCGCGACCAACGCCGGCGAGTCGTCCGCGGCCAGCGCCTCGTCGGACAGCAGGTCGACCAGCCCGCCGTAGTCGAGCTCCACCACCGACCGCGGGTGGAACTCCTCCAGCCACCGGGCGATCTCCTCCACCGCCTCGGTGATCGCCGCCTTCCCCATCGACCTGCGCAGCACCGCCAGGGCCCGCGACGCCCGCCGCCGCGCGTTGGAGATCTCGGTGCGGTACCGCAGTGCCCGCCGGTCCGGCTGAAGCGTCAGCTCGCGCTCGGTGAGGTCCACGAAGACGAACCAGCGCAACGGCACGCTCCAGGTGGAGATCTGCTCGTGCAGCCGGGGCACCCCGTGCTCCAGCACCCGGGCCCCGCTACGCCAGTCCTCCACCACCGCCTTCGCCTGTCCGGCCAACGCGGGCGGGACGAAGGCGTCGGCCAACACCGGGGGTACGCCGGCCCGGGCGCTCAGCGCCGCCTCGGCGATGCGCACCCGCAGGTTCCACGGGCAGACCAGCAGGGTGTCGTCGACCTCCAGGACGTACGCCTCCTCGGGCAGGTCCGGCAGGCGGGTCCAGCCCGCCCCCAGCGCCTCGATCACGGCACTCCGCTGCCGCACCGGCCCCTCCGACGGGGCCACCGCTCTGCCCTCCCGGACGTACCGGCGCCAGTACAGCTGCCGCTGTCGGTCGAAGGCGGTCAACGGCTCGTACACCCGCAGATAGGAAGCGAAGAGCGACGGCACGGGGCGATCCTTTCACGAAACCACACGTCAACCACACGTCACTGACCACACGTCACTGCCGTCAGCATCTCCGATCGTCTCCGCCGTGGCACCGTCGCACCCCGCCCAAGGCCACCTCCACCAGGCCGCACGATCACGATTACGCTCGCAGCAGGGCCGGCACCATCCCACGCCGGCCACCGGGCGCCCCCACCCGCCACATCCCACAAGGATGTCCGTCTCACCAGGAGCAAGTCATGGACGTATTCACCAGCGCCGACGGCCAGGAATCCGACGGCCACGAGCAGGTCGTGTTCTGCCAGGACAAACCGACCGGCCTCAGGGCGATCATCGCCATCTACTCGACCGCGCTCGGCCCCGCTCTCGGCGGCACGCGGTTCTACCCGTACGCCTCCGAGGCCGAGGCCCTGCGCGACGTGCTGAACCTGTCGCGCGGCATGGCGTACAAGAACGCCCTCGCCGGGCTCGACCTCGGCGGTGGCAAGGCCGTCATCTGGGGCGACCCGGACCAGATCAAGTCCGAGGCGCTGCTGCGCGCCTACGGCCGCTTCGTCGAGTCGCTGCACGGCCGCTACTACACCGCCTGCGACGTCGGCACGTACGTCGCGGACATGGACGTGATCGCCCGGGAGACCCGCTACGTCACCGGCCGCAGCGTGGAGCACGGCGGCGCCGGAGACTCGTCGGTGCTGACCGCCTGGGGTGTCTTCCAGGGCATGCGGGCCGCGGCCGAGCACGTCTGGGGCAGCCCGACGCTCGCCGGGCGGCGCGTCGGCATCGCCGGCCTCGGCAAGGTCGGCAAACACCTCACCGCGCACCTGCTCGACGACGGCGCCTCGGTGGTGGCCACGGACGTGAGCGAGCAGGCCCTGGAGTGGGCTCGGCGGACGTACCCGCAGGTCGAGCTGGTCGCCGACACCAACGCGTTGATCACCTCCGACATCGACGTGTACGCCCCCTGCGCGCTCGGCGGGGCGCTCGACGACGCCACGGTGCCGGTGCTGCGGGCCAGGGTGGTGGCCGGGGCGGCGAACAACCAGTTGGCCCACCCCGGGATCGAGAAGCTGCTCGCCGAGCGGGGTATCCTCTACGCCCCCGACTACGTGGTCAACGCCGGCGGCGTGATCCAGGTCGCCGACGAGATCGAGGGCTTCAACTTCGACCGCGCCAAGCTGCGCGCGACGCGGATCTTCGACACCACCCGCAAGATCCTGCAGCTCGCCGACGCCGAGGGGGTGCCGCCGGCGGTCGCGGCCGACCGGCTCGCCGAACGCCGGATGGCCGAGGTCGGCCGGCTCCGGACGATTCACCTGCGCTGAGGTGTGAGCGGGCCCCGTCGCCGCGGCGCCTCGGGGTCCGCCCTCACCTTCCGTGACGGCCGTCCGGGCGAGCGCGCCCGGTCACCCGGGTGGGCGATCGGACGGGTCGACCGGGGAGGGGGGACCGACCGGCGACCGGACGATCGGAGCGGGTGGGCGGTCGGCCGTCGTTTGCCGCCCAGGGTGGGGCGGACGTAAGCTGGGACGGACTTTGCGGTCGGCGGGGGAGTTGGGTCACGACCGGTGCATGACCAGCCCCTTACCCGGCGTTGTCGGGTGCCCGGTCGGAGTTCCGCGACGCGCGGGCACGGACGGTGGCCAACCCGAGGTGCCGAACCTGGGTATCCCCATGTACCGTAAGAGCCACGAGTAGATGCCTGACGTCATCGGGGCCCGCCTTCGGGCTGCCCCGAATTCTGTGCGAGGGGGTCGAGCCATGGGGCGCGGCCGTGCTAAGGCCAAGCAGACGAAGGTGGCCCGGGAGCTGAAGTACCACTCCCCGAAGACCGACCTCGCCGCCTTGCAGCGAGAACTCGGCGGCAGCCGCAAGTCGGACCACGACTTCGACGACGACTACCGGGAGTACGTCGGCGACGAAGACGAGGACTACGACGCGGACGACGACCAGGACAACTGGACCCCGGTCCGCCGCTGACCTCCGGTCACATCTGAGCACGCGGTACCACCGCGTGCTCACGCGTGTCCGCATGCAGTGCGGCGCTTGCGCCCGATCGGGCCACCACCCGTGAGGACCTGTCGCGTCGGGTCACGCCCCGGCCGGCGACAGGTCCCAGCGGTGTTCGCTGCGCGCGGTGTCGTCACCACATCGGGCGGCCGGCGCGGTGGCGCCGGGAGGAGCAGCGCGGCGACGGGGCGGTCGGCGCCCAGCGCCCGGGTACGGCTGGCGCGGGACGGCTCGGACGCTCAGCGCGGCCGGTTGTTCCAGTTGTAGAACGTCGGGATGTTCTCGAAGTGGTTCCACGCGCAGACGGCACCGCCCGCCCCGGTCTCCGCCGCTGCCTCGGCCCGGAGCCGCCGCGCCTCCGCCGCTTCCTGGAGCAGAACCGCCAGACCCGCCCGGGCCTCACGAACCCGCGCGGCCACCGGGTCGCCGGATCCCGCCTCGCTCTGTTCAGGCCGGCGTCGGCTGGTGGTGTCGGGCATGATCCAACACTCCCTCCAGTAGACGGATCTTGCTGTTACGGCAGTGGTCGGTCTCCGTACCATCGAAACGCCCGTGCTCGAAGTATCGGTTGGCGGCGTGCCCGCCCCCGCAGAACCCGAAGTAGGGGCACCGGGCCCGGCAGGATTCGACCCCGGCCAGGAACTCGGCCACCCAGCGGGTCCGCCCGGCGGCGGCGAGAATGTCCGGCAGCGGGGTCTGGAGGACGTTTCCACTGGTGAAGTCGCCGTAGTCCGGATCCGAGAACCCGGCGAGCTCGGGGGAGAGCACCACCACCGACCCGTCGTGCGCGATCGTCGGGATGGGGTCGAGCTGCCGTGGCAGCACCCGGTCCTCGGTGCCGTCCAGGACCGCCGCCAGGTACCGCAGTGACCACTCGACCTCACGCACGTGGATGCGGGGGGCCCGGCGCCAGGCCGCGACCAGCTCGGCCCAGAAGCCGCTGACCTGCTCGGCCCCGTGCGCGTTCCGACGGGTGTTGACCCCCTCCGTCTCCTCGATGTTGATGCCCAGCACGTCACAGCCGAGGTCGAGAAAGTACTCGTACAGCTCGGTGGCGAGGCCGGGGGCGGGACGGCTCACCACGCAGAGCGCGGAGAACGGGATGCCGTGGCGGCGCAGCGCGGCGATCCCGGCCATGACCCGGTCGTACGCCGGCCGTCCACCCCGGCTCACCCGTTCGAGGTTCCGCTCCCGGGGCCCGTCGACGCTGACGCTGACCCGGATCCGGTGTTCGGCGAAGAACTCGCACCAGGCATCGTCGATCAGCGTCGCGTTGGTCTGGACGTGGTGCTCGACGGACTCGTCGAAAGGGGCCAGCAGCGCGCCGAGGTGCGCCCGCCCGGCCGCCAGCGGCTCGCCGCCGTGCCACACCACCGAGAACCGACCCTGGCGGGCCCACTCGTTCGCCGGGGCGGCGACCGCCTCCGCCACCGCGACCGGCATCCGCCGGTCCACCGCCCGCGCCGGCAGGTAGCAGTACACGCAGTCGAGATTGCAGAGCGTGGTCGGCTGCATGACGACGTAGCTGGGAACCGAGGCGATCCCCCGCATCCCGGAGTACGCCGGTCGCCGGACGGCCATGCTCCCTCCTCCCGCGCCCGAGGTGCCCCCCAGGCTAGGCGGCCGGGACCACCCCGGTAAGTCCTGAGCCGTTCTGTCCAGAATCACGAAGAATCAGGAATCTGCTGCGACGACACGAGGTTTCCGGAGCCCGACCGGTCACATGGACGCGCCGACCGCGGTGGGATGGCCGCCAGGCGTGCAGGGTCCGCGTACGCCCGACCTCAGCCCCGGGTGTGCTGGCCGATCATCTGCACCTCGCCGGTGCCCTCGATGATCTCGCCAGCGTGCCACGCCTCCACCCCGCGCCCGGCCAGACAGGCCAGGGCCCGGTCGGCGTCCTCGGCCGAGACGATCGCGAACATCCCCACCCCCATGTTGAAGGTGGCCTCCATCTCCTGGTCCTCGATCCGGCCCTTCGACTGGATCAGGTCGAAGATCGGCTGGGGCCGCCAGGTCGCCCGGTCCACCACGGCGTCGACGTGATCGGGGAGAACCCGCACGAGGTTGCCGGGAATCCCGCCACCGGTGATGTGGGCCAGCACCCGTACCTCGGCCTCGGCGATCAGCTTCAGGCAGTCCCGCGCGTAGATCTTGGTCGGGGTGAGCAGCTCCTCGCCCAGGGTGCGCTGCCCGCCGAACTCCTCGACCACGGTGTCCAGCCGCATCCGGCCGGCACCGAGCAGGACGTGCCGGACCAGCGAGTAGCCGTTCGAGTGCAGCCCGGACGAGCGCATCGCGATGAGCACGTCGCCGACCTCGACCCGTTCCGGGCGGAGGATCTCGCTCTCCTCGACCACGCCGACCCCGGTGGCCGAGATGTCGTACTCGTCGGGGCGGAGCACGCCCGGGTGCTCCGCGGTCTCGCCGCCGAGCAGCGCGCAGCCGGCGTACCGGCAGCCGTCGGCGATGCCGGCCCCGATCTCGGCGACCTTCTCCGGCACCACCTCGCCGGTGGCGATGTAGTCGAGCAGGAAGAGGGGCTCCGCGCCGCAGGCGACCAGGTCGTCGACGACCATGGCGACCAGGTCGATGCCGACCGTGTCGTGGATGTCCATCTGCTGCGCGATGACCAGTTTGGTCCCGACCCCGTCCGTCGAGGAGGCCAGGATCGGGTTGCGGTACTTCTTGGTGTCGAGTCGGAACAGCCCGGCGAAGCCACCGATGTCACCGATCACCTCGGGCCGCCGCGTGCCCTGCACCTTCGGCCGCAGCAACTCCACCGCACGCTCACCGGCCTCGATCGACACACCGGCATCCGCGTACGTCAGCGTGCGTTTGCGGCCGGCCCGTCCGATCCCCGCCGTCCAGGGCTGTCGGATGCCAGCCGACCCGCTTCCTGCACCACTGCGCTCGGTCACGTGCGTCACGGTTCTCCCCTTAGTGGCTCTCGCGGCTGGCCGCGTCGGTCGGGGTCGAGGATCGCTCGACTCGGTGCTGCCCGGTCCGTCTCCTCCGGCCGGGCCGGTCTGCGTGCCGGTCGCGACCCGTCGGTCCGGCCGGCACGGTGCTCACGCGTGTGACGGTACTTCCCCGCCACTCATACTGTTCACGAACGGGTGCCCGGTCGCACCGTGCGCGGCGGCGGAGGCCGGACGCTCACGCTCCGGCTCCTCCGGGCCCACGGCGAAGACCCGACGGTCAACTCCTTCGAGTACGTGTTTGCCGATCAGGTTCCCGGCGGGAAGCTCGATCGGGTACTCACCGTCGAAGCAGGCGCGGCAAAGCCGGGTCTTCGGCTGCTCGGTCGCCGCGACGAGGCCCTCCAACGAGACGTACCCGAGGGTGTCGGCGCCGATCGAGCGCCGGATGCCCTCGTTGTCGAGTCCACTGGCCAGCAGCTCGGCCCGGGTGGCGAAGTCGATGCCGTAGAAGCACGGCCAGTTCACCGGTGGCGAGGAGATGCGCACGTGGACCTCCAGCGCGCCGGCCTCGCGCAGCATCCGGACGATCGCCCGCTGCGTGTTGCCGCGCACGATCGAGTCGTCCACCACCACCAGCCGTTTGCCCCGGACGTTCTCCCGCAGTGGGTTGAGCTTGAGCCGGATGCCGAGCTGGCGCAGGGTCTGTGAGGGCTGGATGAAGGTACGCCCCACGTAGGCGTTCTTCATCAGGCCGGCGCCGTAGGTGATACCGGACTCCGCGGCGTAGCCGATCGCCGCCGGCGTACCCGACTCGGGCACCGGGATCACCAGGTCGGCCTCGACCGGGTGTTCCCGGGCGAGTTGCCGCCCGATGGCGACCCGGGCCGCGTGGACGTTGCGGCCGGCGATGGTGGTGTCCGGACGGGCGATGTAGACGTACTCGAAGAGGCAACCCTTCGGCTCCGGGACGGCGAACCGGGCCGAACGCAGACCGTGCTCGTCGATGGCGATGAGCTCACCCGGCTCGATCTCGCGGACGACACTGGCGCCGACGATGTCCAGGGCGGCGGTCTCGCTCGCCACCACCCAGCCCCGCTCCAGCCGGCCGAGGACCAGCGGTCGTACGCCGTGCGCGTCCCGGGCGGCGTAGAGGGTGGTCTCGTCCATGAAGACGAAGCTGAACGCGCCCCGCAGGGTGGGGAGCACCTCCAGTGCGGCGGCCTCGACGGACAGGTCCGGCCGGCTGGCCAGCAGGCTGGTCACCAGGGCGGTGTCGGAGGTCGCCCCGTCCGGGTCCATGCCACGCTCGGCGACCAGGCGGGCCAGTTCGGCGGTGTTCACCAGGTTGCCGTTGTGCGCCAGGGCGATCGTGGTGCCGGCGCTGGTGGCCCGGATCGTCGGCTGGGCGTTCTCCCAGGTGGAGCCGCCGGTGGTGGAGTAGCGGGTGTGTCCGATGGCCAGGTGGCCGCGGAGGCTGGCGAGCGTCGG
This sequence comes from uncultured Micromonospora sp., assembly GCA_937951935.1. Taxonomy (GTDB): domain Bacteria; phylum Actinomycetota; class Actinomycetes; order Mycobacteriales; family Micromonosporaceae; genus Plantactinospora. The sequence continues at coordinate 46,077 of CALGAM010000153.1, forward strand.
CTCGTCGAAGACCTGGGCGACCAGGCCGAGATCCTTGTA
>CALGAM010000154.1 GCA_937951935.1 uncultured Micromonospora sp.
CCACACGCCACAACCTCGCCTACTGGCGTGGTGAGGCAGGAGACCCCGCCGGCGCCGCCACCGCACTCAAACAACTCCTCACCGACCGTCTGCGGATCCTCGGCCCCGACCACCCCGACACCCTCACCACACGCCACAACCTCGCCCGCTGGCGCGGCCGGGCCGGTGTGAGTGACGACCGCGCGGAACACGATCGGCGACACCAAAGCCGCAGGTTTCGGTGGACGTGGCGCGGCACGAGGAAGCCGGAGCTGAACGGCTGACGAGTTCCGGGGACAGGATCACCGATCCCGCAGGACGATCTGGACGTTACCCTTCCTCGGGTGACGGAGCTGGCACCCGGCATCTATGAACGCCTCATCACCGCCGGCGTCGCCCGCCAGCTCCAACGCCTCGATCCGGCCCTCGTGGAGCGGGCGGCTCTGGACCCGGCCGACGCCCACGAGGTGCTCGCCCGGCACATCGCGGCGCTGGCCCGTCGTGCGCTCCGGTCCGTCCCCGGTGGCCCGGGCCCGGACCGGGTGGCCCGGCAGGTCGAACTGGCCAACCGGATCGCCGAGGGCATCGCCGCTCTCGATCCTGGGTCCGCCACCCCGGACGACCGGGTGGCGGAGGCACACCGACAGCTTCTCACCGCCATCGCCCGGCCGCCGACCCCACCGGCCCGGCCGCGGTTTCCCGACCGCCCCAGTACCCCACTCTCCACCGGTGCACTGCTGGTCAATGGTCGCCACCAGCCCCGCATCGGTCACGAGGTCGCCACCGAGATGGCCTCCGCGGACGAGGTCGACCTGCTCTGCGCCTTCATCACCTGGACGGGCGTACGCATCCTGGAGCCCGCGATCCGCGACCTGATCTCCCGCGGCGGCCGGCTCCGGGTCATCACCACCACCTACCTCGGTGCGACCGACCAGCGCGCCGTCGACCGGCTCAGCGAACTCGGCGCCGCCGTCCGGGTGTCGTACGAGACCAGGACCACCCGGCTGCACGCCAAGGCGTGGCTGTTCCGCCGCCGCAGCGGCGCGACCACCGCGTACGTCGGCTCGTCGAACCTGTCCAGGTCCGCGCTGGTCGACGGGCTGGAGTGGAACGTCCGGATATCGGGTCTGGAGCAGCCGCACGTCATCGACACCTTCGAGGCGACGTTCACCGACTACTGGAACGACCCGGCCTTCGAGGAGTACGACCCCGCGCAGGACCGTGATCGTCTCCGACGTGCGCTCCGGCACGAACGCCAGCGGTACCGACCGAGCGGCGCCCGGCTCGCGGACCACGAGGAGCCGGACGTCGAGTTCGCCGGCATCGACGTCCGGCCGTACGGCTACCAGCAGGCGATCCTCGCCAGCCTCGACGCCGAGCGCCTGGTGCACGGCCGGCACCGCAACCTGGTGGTGATGGCGACCGGCACCGGCAAGACGGTCGTCGCCGCCCTGGACTACCGCAGCCTGCGTGACCGGCGCGAGGTCGACTCGCTGCTCTTCGTCGCGCACCGGGAGCAGATCCTCCGGCAGAGCCGGTCCGTGTTCCGGCACGTCCTGCGGGACGGCAGCTTCGGCGAGGTCCTGGCCGGTGGCGAGAGGCCGCGCATGTGGCGGCACGTCTTCGCCTCCGTGCAGTCGCTGCACCGGCTCGGTGACGAGGAGCTGCCGCCAGACCGGTTCGACATGGTCATCGTCGACGAGTTCCACCACGCCGAGGCACCGACGTACGCCAGGCTCCTGGAACGGCTGAACCCCCGGGAGCTCCTCGGGCTCACCGCGACCCCGGACCGCGCCGACGGCGGCGACATACGCCGCTGGTTCGGTGGGCGGACCGCCGTCGAGCTGCCCCTCTGGGAGGCGTTGGAGCGACAGCTTCTCGCGCCGTTCCAGTACTTCGGCCTGCACGACGACGTCGACCTGTCGACGCTGCGCTGGCGGCGCGGCCAGGGCTACGACCAGGCCGAGCTCAGCCGCGTCTACACCGGCAACCACGCCCGCGCCGCGAAGATCCTCCAGGCGGTGCGCGACAAGGTCGACGTGCACCGGATGCGCGCGCTCGGTTTCTGCGTCAGCGTCGCGCACGCCGAGTACATGGCGGCCACCTTCGCCAGGTCCGGGATCCCGGCCGCCGCGGTGACGTCCCGGACCGATCCCGACGAGCGACCGGCCCTGATCGACCGCTTCCGGCGCGGCGAACTGCGGGTGCTCTTCACGGTCGACCTGTTCAACGAGGGTGTCGACCTGCCGATGGTCGACACGATCCTGATGCTGCGGCCGACCGAGAGCGCCACCGTCTTCCTCCAGCAGCTCGGCCGGGGTCTGCGGCTCGACCCGGGCAAGGCCTGTCTGACCGTCCTCGACTTCATCGGCGGTCAGCACGCCAACTTCCGGTTCGACCTGCGGTGGCGGGCGCTCACCGGGGTCAGCCGCCGCGCCCTCGCCGAGGCCGTCGAACACGACTTCCCGCACCTGCCGAGTGGCTGTCACATCCAGCTCGACCCGGTGGCCAGGGACATCGTCCTGGCGAACCTGCGCTCCGCGCTGCCCACCTCGACGGCGAACCTCACGAGGGAGTTGCGCGAACTCGGGGACGTCAGCCTCGGCGTCTTCCTCGCCGAGACCGGCCTGGAGCTGGAGGACATCTACCGCCGCAGAACCGTCGGCGGCTGGGCCGGGTTACGCCGCCGCGCCGGTCTGAACCGCCGACAGCCCGGCCCGGACGACGCCGCCCTCGGCGCCGCGATCGGTCGGATGCTGCACCTGGACGATCCCGACCGGATCGACCTGCTGCGCCGGGTCGCCGCCGGACAGCGCCCCGGGCCCGGCAGGCTCGCGCGTCTGCTGCACGTCGCGCTCTGGGGCAACAGGATTCCGCTCGACCGTGTGCGTGAAGGGCTGGAACGGCTCTGGGCGCATCCGGACCGGTGCGCCGAACTGGCCGAGCTGGCGGACGTCCTCCAGCGCCGTGTCCGCCGGGTCACCCACGGGCCGATCACCGAGACCGTTCCGCTGCGGGTGCACGCCCAATACAGCCGCGACGAGGCGTGCGCCGCCTTCGGCGTACCGAATCCGACCCAGCTCCGCGAGGGGGTGAGGTGGGTTCCGGACGAGCGGGCCGACCTCTTCTTCGTCACCCTGGTCAAGTCCGAGCTCCACTACTCCCCCACCACGATGTACGCCGACCGGGCCGTCACCGAAACGCTCTTCCAGTGGGAGTCCCAGAGCACCACCTCGGCGGCGTCGGCGACCGGACAGCGCTACATCCACCACGCCGCGCGGGGCTCGACGGTGCACCTGTTCGTCCGCGAGACCAAGGTCCGTGACGGTGACCTGGGTGCGCCACCGTACCTGTACGCCGGCCCGATGACCTACGTCTCTCACACCGGGGACCGACCCATGCGCATCATCTGGCGGCTCACCCACCCACTCCCACCCGACGTGTACGCCACCGCCCGTGCCATCGCCGCCTGAGCCGCGTCCTGCACCCGAGGACGTGCCCGGCGGGCCGGATCCGGACGGCCGTCGGGTTCCGAAACCGAAACACGTCGACAGGTGAGGCGACTGTCAAGATCCGGCGGGTCTCCCAACCGTGATCGCCACACGCCGCGGGTTCCGTGTTGTCAGTACATGCATTCGCATCCACCGAACAGGTGGTCTGTTCGGAACCATGCACCGAACCGAGCCGGTTTTCCGATTCGGTTTCACCATCCATGATGGATCCGGTCGCCCGGAACGGGCGGCGAGGCAACCACGCCACATCGGAGTCCAATTATGATCAACAGATATCCGGGACGGTGCGGAGCCTGCCGTGGCACCGTCGACGCGGGGGCCGGACAGGTCGTCAACGAAAACGGGCGCTGGCAGACGTATCACAACCAGTGCGCGCCCGAGAGGATCGCCCCGCCGGTCGGCGAGCACGACGGCTGGCATCACATGCCGCTCGCGGCCATTGACGTCGAGACCACGTCCAACGACCCGTTCGAGGCGCGTGTCATCTCGGCCGCCGTCGTCCTACCCGACGGAAGCGGCCAGGCGTGGCTGGTCAACCCCGGTGTGCCGATCCCTCCCGACGCGACCGCGATCAACGGGATCACCGACGAGATGGTCCAGAAGGACGGACTTCCCGCCCGGCAGGCCCTGGCCGAGATAGGGGTGGCGCTCGGCAAGCTCGTCGTCGACGAGGTTCCGATCGTCGCGTTCTGCGCACCGTACGACGTCACCGTCCTCCACCGGGAACTGGGCCGGCACCACCTGCCGGCCGTTAACTGGGACGACGCGGTCATCATCGACCCGTCCGTACTCCACCGACACGTCGAGCCCACCTGGTTCGCCCAGCGGACACTCAGCGATCTCTGCCGGTACTACCAGGTCGAACTCGCCAGGGCACACGACGCGCTGAGCGACGCCCAAGCAGCCCGTGAGCTGGCCCGGTCGATCGCGGCCCGCCACCGCGAGATCGCCCAGACGAGGCCGCGCGACCTGCACCG
>CALGAM010000155.1 GCA_937951935.1 uncultured Micromonospora sp.
GTAGTCGGACCGGCCGGCGGAGTCCACCCCGCCGGCCGGTCTCTCACGTGCCCAGCCGGTTGGCCAGCACCCCGCCCTGGTCCAGCGCGGCGAGGTACGACCGTGCCCAGGCCCGGATGTCGTGTGTCCGCAGGTGCTCGCGCATCGCCCGCATCCGCTCGGTCAGGTCGGTGTCGCTGGCCTGCAGGGCCTGCAGCAGCGTCGACTTGAGCCCCTCCAGGTCGTGCGGGTTGACCAGGAACGCCTGGGTGAGCTCGGCCGCGGCGCCGGCGAACTCGCTGAGCAGGAGGGCACCGTCGTCGTTGACCCGGGCCGCCACGAACTCCTTGGCGACCAGGTTCATCCCGTCGCGTAGCGGCGTGACGGCCATGATGTCGGCGGCCCGGTAGAGGGCGGCGAGCTCGGTGCGGTCGAACGGCTGGGTCAGGTAGTGGATCGCCGGCTCGCCGACCCGGCCGAACTCGCCGTTGATCCGCCCGACCTCGCGCCCCACCCGGTCCCGCAGGATCTGGTACTGCTCGACCCGCTCCCGGCTCGGCACGGCGACCTGGACCATCACGGTGTCCCGGACCTTGACGTGGCCGGTGGCCAGCAGCTCGCTGTACGCCTTCAGCCGCTGCATGATGCCCTTGGTGTAGTCCATCCGGTCCACGCTGAGGATCACGTGCTGCGGGTCGCCGAGGTCACGCCGGATCTGGGCGGCCCGCCTCGCCACCTCCGGGCGGCCGGCCAGCGCCTCCATCTCCCGGGTGTCGATGGAGATCGGAAAGGCGCCGATCCGGACCACCCTCTCGCCGACGGCGATCCGGCGGTCGGTGGCGCTGAGACCGAGCACCTTGGTGGCGAGCTGCGCGAAGTTGTGTGCCGCCTGCGGGCGCTGGAAGCCGACCAGGTCGGCGCCGAGCATGCCGAGCAGCAGCTCGGCGCGGCGGGGGAGCTGCATGAACAGCTCCGGCGGCGGGAACGGGATGTGCATGAAGAAGCCGATCCGCAGGTCGGGGCGCAGGGTGCGCAGCAGCTCCGGCACGAGCTGCAGGTGGTAGTCCTGGACCCAGACCACCGCACCCGGCTCGGCGACCTGGGCCGCCGCCTCGGCGAACCGCCGGTTGACCCGCTGGTACGCCTCCCACCAGCGACGGTGGTAGACGGGCTGTTCGACGGCGTCGTGATAGAGCGGCCAGAGGGTCGAGTTGGCGAAGCCCTCGTAGTGGTCGCGGACGTCGTCGTGGGTGAGGGGGACGGTGTGCATCCGGACACCGTCGACGTCGGGGAGGGTGGGGGCGGGACCGGTGCCGCCGGCCCAGCCGACCCAGGTTGCCGGGGTGTGTTGGAGGAGGGGGTGGAGGGCGCTGACCAGGCCACCGGGGCTACGACGCCACTCGCAGGCGCCGTCGGGCGCCACGCTGTCGTCGACGGGAAGCCGGTTGGCCACCACCACGAGTGGACTCTGTCGCATTCGGGCACCTCGTTCCGGGCGAGGCGACCACATGACGAGCGATCGCGTAGTCGCTGAGGGGCAGGTGACGTACAGCAGTATTCCTACTCATGCGAAATTACGCGATGGTTACGCCTGAACACCAGACAGCGATGAATCTCGCGATCTGGGCGGACCGGTCAGACCACCGCACCGCCGTTCGGGTCGTCATCCTCTTCGTCACCGGGGCGTAGCCGCCAGATCAGCATCACGAAGCCGGTGAGGATGCCGGTGAAGCCGAGCAGGGTGGCCAGCCCACGGCCGACCGGGAGCAGGGTCGGGAAGAGGAAGAGCGTGAACCCGACGACGATCGCCAGGACCCCGATCACGGCGTACTTCGACGGCCGCGGCAACGGGGGAGGCGGGGGCGGGACGTAGCGTTCCTCGTCCTCGTCGGGTAGGTCCGCCCCGAAGGTGTCGAGCCCGTCCAACAGCGAGGGCTCGTCGTCGCGGCCGACCGAGATGCCCGCGACGTCGATGGCCGAGGGGAGCCGGCGTCCGCCCGTACCACCGGGGCCGGGCGCGTCGTGGCCCGGCCGGGCCGGGGAGGTGACACCGCCGGGCTGGCCCGTGCCGCTCTCGGTGATGTCCTCGGCGGCGGGCCAGGAGCGCGCGTCGGCGGCGACCTCGGTGTGGTATCCGGCGACGATCCGGGCCCACTCGGCCTCCACGTCTGGTTCCGGGCGCGACGCGGGCGGCGGTTCCGGCGTGTCGTCGGCGAGTTGGTTGAGGTAGTCGCGGGCGGTGTCCAGGTGACTGCGGTCGACGTAGAGCCGGTCGACGGGGCGTGACGGCGCCGTCGTGGTCCGGGTCAGCGGGTTGAGGTCGGCGGAGGGCTGGAGGTAGGCGGCGATGCCGCCGGCCGCCAGCACGTCGAGCAGGTGTTCACCGAGGCGCGGGTCCACGTCGCCGGCGACCGCGTACTCCGTCGCCACCAACCCGTTGTCCCGCCGGCCCCGGCGGTCTCCTCCCGCTGACACTGCCGACACCCTCCCTCCCGGCCGGTGGGCGCGACGGTGTCCCCGCCACCGCTGGCTCCACCCACCGTGCAATGGAATCGTGACACGGCGGGCACGGGTTCCGGGAGTGCGTTGTGGTGTGCCGTACCCGCTTCGTAGGCTCGGTGCCGACAGGTTTCGGCTCTCCGGTCACCGCCGGACACGCCCCGCCCGCGGCGCGGCCCGGGAGCCGGCGGCGGGTCCGCCGCGGGACGCACGCGGGAGGCTCGGGGAGGGAGACCGGGTGCTGTACTGGCTGTTGAAGTACGTCATCCTCGGTCCCTGGCTGCGGCTGATCTTCCGGCCGCAGGTGGAAGGGCTCGAGAACGTGCCGGACTCCGGTCCGGCGATCCTCGCCAGCAACCACCTCTCCTTCTCTGACTCGATCTTCATGCCGTTGGTGGTCAAGCGAAAAGTGACCTTCGTGGCGAAGGCCGAATACTTCACCGGCAGGGGGTTGAAGGGCGCCCTGGTGCGGTGGTTCTTCGTCGGCACCGGCACCATCCCGCTGGACCGCTCCGGTGGACGCGCCGCCCAGGAGGCGTTGGACACCCAGCTCAGGGTCCTGCGCGCCGGCAACCTCGCCGGCATCTACCCGGAGGGGACCCGGTCCCCGGACGGCCGGCTCTACCGGGGCAAGACCGGGGTGGCCCGGCTCGCGCTGGAGAGCGGCGCACCGGTGATTCCGGTGGTGATGCTCAACGCCGACGAGATCCAGCCGCCCGGGCGACTGATACCGAGGATCAAACGAGTGAAGATCCGTTTCGGCAAGCCGCTGGACTTCTCCCGCTACGCGGGGATGGCGGGCGACCGTTTCGTGGAGCGGGCGATCACCGACGAGATCATGTACGAGCTGATGGAGCTCTCCGGCCGCGAGTACGTCGACGTCTACGCCCACAAGATCAAGAACCGGCAGCGGACGGCGGCGCTGCCCACGGCGGGAAGGGCCGAGGGCCCGGCCGCGGCCTGAACCGACGGCGGCCCGGTACGTCGGAGGCGGCGGACACGCCGTCCGACCCCGAACACCACCGCGCGGGGGGGGCAGTCTGCCGGGCGCCCCCACGCACCGGCGCCACGGCGGCGCGGGTCAGGAGGCGAGCACGGGCGTCGTGCCGGGAGCCGGTGGGTTCTGGGTGAGCCGGAGCAGCCCCGGGGCGCGGTTGCGCAGCGCGAAGGTCCGCACCTCGGCGAGCGTCAGCTCGGCCTCGGTCCGCTCACCGGCCCGGTGCAGTTCGCCGGCGGCGAGCGCCATGGCGAGCATCCGGTCGGTGGCGTCCGGGATCCCGGCGTAGATCTCCGCCGCCCCGGCGTACAGCCGACCGGCGCGGGCGTGGTCGCCGTCGTCGGCGGCCATGGCGGCCGCCACCGTGCTCGCCGCGGCCTCCACCCAGGGGGTGCGGTGGGTGACGCGGTCGAGCATGCCGCGGACCCGGGCCGCCGCCGGTCGGCCGGAGAGCGCGGCGGCGTACGCAGCCGCCGGGATCCACTCCCCGCTGGCCAGTGCCGGTACGGCCGACCACGAGGTGGCGAGCTCCTCGATCAGCTCGGTGGCCTCGGCCCGGCGTCCCTGCAGCGCCCGGCAGAGCGCGCCCAGCCCGAGCATGGTCCAGTGCAGCCGGTGGAAACCGCTGCGCCGGGCCGTCTCCAGCGCGTCGGTCACGTCGTCGACCATCGGCGCGTTCCGTCGGATCGGCGTCGCCTCGCCGGCCCGGCCGGCGGGATCGCCTCCCCGGCCGGCGTCGATCGCCTCGTCCGAACCGCCCGGCGCCCGTGCCTCGCCCGTCTGCGGCCGGGCCCTCGCCCCGGGCACCGGTTCGTCGCGGAGCACCCGCAGGCAGGCCCGGATGCCGCGGACCTGCATGTCCCACCGCCCGGCCGGGGTGTCGACGAAGGCGTCCGCGACGGCCAGCAGCCTGCCGAAATCGCCCTCACAGTACGCGCGCATCGCCTCACCGGAGCCGCCGGTCGCCAGCGCCTCGCCCCGGGCCAGGGCGGGGCACGCGGCGATGATCTCGCCCGAGCGGATCCAGTCGCCCTCCTCCCGGACGGCGTAGGCGAGGTTCTGCGCCGCGCGGGGCAACGCGAGGAGCTGGTGGGTCTGGCAGAACTGGTGGATCTCGTACAGCTCGACCAGGCCGGCCGGATCCCCGGCCTGGTAGCGTGCCGTCGCGACGGTGATCCGGGCGTTGGCCTGGGTCTCCACCAGCCCGAGCCGCTCGGCGATGTCCGCCGCGGCACCCGCCGCGGCGATCGCCGGGTCACGTTCGTAGTTCAGCATGTGCAGCCGGCCCAGCTCGGCATAGGCGTCCGCCTTCTGCGGGGTGTCCGGCAGCGCGTCGAAGAGCTCGACGGCCCGGTCCAGACAGGACAGTGCGCCGGGCCGGTCGGCCCGCAACCAGGCGGCCTGGCCGAGCAGGGTCCAGGCCCGGGCCGCGCCGCCGTGCTCGCCGTACGCGAAGAGCCGCTCCGCCAGGGTCTGCAGCTGTTCGGTGCCGCCGCCGGCCAGGAAGGCGTTGCCGTCCCGGAAGTACGAGATCTCGGTGCTCAGCAGCTCCAGCTGGAGCCGGCCGACCGGGTCGGTGTCGTCGGCCAGCCCCAGCGCCCGGGCCGCGTGGTTGGCCGCCACGTCCAGCGCGTGGAGGGCGTACGCCCGGCGCGCGGCGCGGTGCAGCGCCTCCCGGGCCGGCCGGGCGTATCGGGCGGTGTCCACCCCGAGGGTGTGGGCGATCTCGTGCGCCGCCCAGCGGTGGTGGGCCAGGACCTCGGCCAGGTCCGTCTCCCGGCCCTGGGACATGCTGTCCAGCCAGTCGGCGGTGCGTTCGTGCCGGGCGACCCGCTCGGTCCGGGGCAGTCGCTGGTAGCAGACGTCACGGACCAGGATGTGCCGGAACCGGAACTCCGGCTGGCCCTCCATCGTGGAGGCCGGCTGCTCGTGGACGAAGTCGCGCTGCTCCAGGTGGCGCAGGGCCCGCTCGACCGCCTCGACGGGCTGCCCGAGCGCGGCGGCGACCGCGCCCGGCCAGAAGTGCATGCCGACCACGGAGGCGGCCAGCAGCACCGCCCGGTCCGGCGGGTCGAGCAGGTCGACCCGGTTGGCGATGACCGCGTGCACACTCTCCGGCATCGGAAGCTCGTGCCGCTTCTCCAGCGACCACCCGCGCCCGGACTGGCGCAGCGCACCCTGCTCCATCAGCATCCGGACGTACTCGTGGGCGTAGAGCGGGTTGCCGTCGGCCACCTCCACCAACGGACTGAGCATCTCGGTGGAGAACGCCGCCTGGCCGAAGATGTGGCCGTAGAGCGCGGCGATGGCGCTGTCCCGCAGCGGCGGCAGGGTGATGGTCAGCGCGGCGGTGATCGTCTGCGCCCAGCTCGGCTCCCGTTTGACCAGCTCGGGCCGGGCGGTGCACAGCAGCAGCAGCGGCACGTTCTGCGCGTACGCGCCGAGCAGCTCGACGAAGGTGAGCATCGCCTCGTCGGCCCAGTGCAGGTCCTCGAAGACCAGCACCGTCGGCCGGCGCGCGGCGAGCGCGACCAGGAACCGTCGCCAGGCGGACTCGGCCTCCTCGGCGGGCAGCGTCGGTCCGGGCAACCCGACCAGTGGTCGCAGCGCGTCCATCAGACGGTCGGCCTCGCCCGGGTCGACCAGGCCGGCCAGCGTCGACTCCAGCCGGCGGGCGGCCACGTCCGCGGAGTCGGTGTCCAGGATCCCCGCCTCGGCCTTCACGATGTCGGCCAGCGCGGCGAAGGTGACGTTCTCCCCGAACGGCGGGCAACGGCCGACCCGCCAGGTCAGCGGTTGGTCGGTCAGCCGCTCGGTGTGCCGGAACAGCTCCCGGACCAGGCGGCTCTTGCCGATGCCGGCGTGCCCGAGCACGGTGACGAGCTGGGGCAGCCGGTCCCGGATGGACCGGTGCAGGGCGTTGACCAGCAGTCCCAGCTCGTGCTCGCGGTCGATCAGCGGCGTGGTGTCCGACTCCCGATCCGCGGGTTGCCGGAGGACGGGGGCGAGGGCCAGCCAGACCTCGGTCGGCGAGGAGCGCCCGCGCAACGTCACCGGGGGCTGCTCGGCGTACCGGATCGCGTCCCGGGTCAGCGCGTACGTGGTGCCGCAGACCAGCACCCCGCCCGGCGGCGCCACCGACTGCATCCGGGAGGCGGTGTTGACCACGTCCCCGGCCACGATCGCCTGCCCGCCGTCCCGGGCCGCCGCGATGTCGACCAGTGCCTCGCCGGTGGCGACCCCGACCCGGAAGCGCAGGTGGTCGGCGCCGGTGGGGGTGAGTCGGGTCAGCACCCGCTGCAGCTCCAGTCCGGCGTGGACGCAGCGCAGGGCGTCGGTCTCGGTCGCCACCGGCGCGCCGAACAGGGCCATCACCGCGTCGCCGATGTACTTCTCCACCACACCGCCGTACTGGCTGATGACCCGTCGGGCCGCGGAGAAGAAGGCGGTCTGCATGTTGCGGACCAGCTCGGGGTCGACCCGTTCGACGTACGGGGTGAAGTCGATCAGGTCGACGAAGAGCACACTGACCCGGCGCCGGTCCTCCTGGGACACGGTCGCCCGGCGATCCGGTCCGCCTGGTCGGGGCGCGCCGCAGCCGGTGCAGAAGGCGGCGTCCGGGGCGAACGGCCGCTCGCACCGCGGACAGAGCGGGGCGAGTTCGGTCCCGCAGCCGGCGCAGAAACGGTCGCCGGCCGCGGCGGTCCGGCCGCAGTTGGCACACGGAGCGGAGATCCCGTCCTCCTACAGCGTCGAAGTGGTGTGCTCTCTGCCGGGCTGCGCTCATCTCCGGTCGGGGCCGGAGACCGCGGCGGGTCGTCGAGGACCGGGCCGGGTGTGGACCGGAGGTCGGCGAACGCCACCGCCGAGTATCGCCGTCGAAGTCCAGTGTCGGGAACCGGGCTGTTGGCTAGTGGACACTCCACCCGTCGGCGATTCGCGGTACAGTCGTGCCGCCGATCGACCGCGACCAACCGAGGGACAGGCAGGCGACCGACGAGGGACAGGCAATGGTGTATGTCCGACTGGAAAAGGAGTGGACCGACGGCGACGGTGTCGGGCATTCCGCGGGCGACATGATCGATGTGGACGCCGCCACCCTGGCGAAGCTCCAGGCTGCGGGGATCGTGGCCGGGGAGGGCGTGGAGCCGGGCGCGAAGGGCGGCCCCACGGAGGGCACGGACTGGCTGGGACCGACCTGATCCCCCCCCGCCCGCTCACGGGTCGGGCGCCCCGGAGGTGGCGACGCGGTCACCCGGGGCGCCGGTGGTGTCCGTCCGGTGTGCCTGCCGGACGCGTCCGGGGCCGGTTGGTGGACGGTCGAGGCACAGATGGCGGACTCCGGCGTCCGGGCTTCCGCCGGCCGGGGGGCCGGGAGCGGGCGACGGCCGCGACCGGGTGGGACGGTCGCGGACCGGGCTGGCGGGTGCCCGCCTAGCGGTCGACCATGCCGGCGCGCCGGCGCAGCGCCGCGACGTCGGTGACGACGATTCGGCGTCCCTCGGTACGCAGCCAGCCCCGACTGGCGAACGAGCCGATGGCCTGGTTGACGCTCTGCCGTGAGCCCCCGGCCATCTCGGCGAGCTGGCTCTGGTTCAGCTCGATGGTGATCATGGGAGCCGGACTCTCCCCGGCGAGCCGGACCAGCGTCTTCGCGACCCGACCGGGCAGGTCGAGGAAGACGTGGTCGGCGTTCTGTTCGGTCAACCGCCGGATCAGCCCGCCGAGCGAGCGCATCACCGCGTCCAGGATGCGCGGGTTGGAGTGCACCAGCTCCATGAAGGCGGCCCGGGACAGGGCCAGCGCGCTGCAGTCCTCGATGGCCTCGGCGGACGCGGAGCGGGTGGAGGCGTCGAGCAGGGACACCTCGCCGAGCACGTCGGGGGGGCGGATGACGTTGAGCACGGCCCGCTCGCCGGTCGGCGCGGTGCGGAACACGGCCACCGCCCCCCGGCGCAGGATGATCAGAGACTCGCCGGGGTCGTTCTCGACGAACAGCAGCTGGCCCTTGCGATAGGTGCGCGGGACCGCGGCGGCGATCACTCGTTGACGCGCCTCGGGTTCGAGGCCGGCGAACATCTCGACGCCGGTGAGGGCGTCACCCGGCTCAGGCAGGCGAACCTCCAAGGCTCAACCCCTCCCCGGTGAAAAATACTTGTATTGCCCCCGGACGACCCGCAACCACCCGAAGTATCGGCCTGATCCTGATACCGGTAGGAGTCCGGCAGCGGTACACGTCAGATCATGACGGCCATGTCGCTTGCTGTACAGTCCTCGAATCACTTCTGTGACAGTTCTGTCGCCAAATGGCTCATGATCCGGGGATGGTTCCGGCGCCCACGGGTGGCCGGCGGGACGTGGAGGGCTTCCGGGGCGCGTCGGCCGAGGCCGACGGCGGGCGGGGCCGCCCCGACCGTGCGGCGCGGACCGACCCGGCGCGTGGCGGGGTCGGACCGGGCCGGCGGCCCGTCCGGGTGCCGGGACGGGTGGTCCCCACCGACCCGGGCCGCGGCGACGAGCCGCGATGGGCGAGGATGGCGGTGATGGTCTACCGCTATTTCTACGACTGCGAGTTCATCGAGGACGGCCGGCTGATCGACCTCGTGTCGATCGGCGTCGTCGACGAGTACGGTCGCGAGTTCTACGCCGTCTCCACCGAGTTCGACGGGTCCCGGGCGGTCCCGTGGGTGCGGCGTCACGTACTGGACCGGCTGCCGTCGCCCGGCGACCGGGCCTGGCGCTCCCGGGAGCGGATCCGCGACGACCTCTACGAGTTCCTGGTGGAGCCGATCCGGAACCGGCCGGGGGAGGAGATCGAGCTCTGGGCCTGGTACGCGGCGTACGACCACGTGGCGCTGGCCCAGCTCTGGGGTGCGATGACCGCGCTGCCCCCGGAGATTCCCCGCTTCACCCGGGAGCTGCGGCAGCGGTGGGACGACCGGGGCCGGCCGCCGCTGCCGGCCGCCACCGAGCGGCACGACGCCCTGCTCGACGCCCGGCACAACCTCGCCCGTTGGCGGGCGATGCACGCCTGACCCCGGTGTCCCGCGACGTCCGACGGGCGGCCGCCCGCGCCCGCCGTCGGCCCGACCGGTGCGGCGGATCCGGCGCGACCGTCCGGATCACGCCCGGAGCGATCCTCGGGCGGTGTCCCGGCGACCGGTGACGGGTCGCCCTGGCCTGCCTTCGGGGCGCCGACTACAGTGCGCAGTGACGGCCCGCCCCGGGCCGGCAACGACGCCGACGGTCTGACACGACTTCGACCCTGGGGCTTAGGCGGGCTACATCGAAGGCTCCTGGAGGATGAGCAGATCATGCGTATCGGCGTGCTCACCGGTGGTGGTGACTGCCCGGGTCTGAACGCGGTGATCCGTGCGGTGGTGCGCAAGGGTGTCGCCACCTACGGCCACGAATTCGTCGGGTTCCGTGACGGGTGGCGCGGTCCGCTGGAAGGGCTCACCAAGCCACTCGGCATCGCGGAGGTGCGGGGCATCCTGCCGCGCGGCGGCACCATCCTGGGTTCCTCCCGGACCAACCCGTTCAAGATCGAAAACGGCGTCGAGAAGATCAAGAACAACCTGGCGGAGCAGGGCGTCGACGCCCTGGTGGCGATCGGCGGCGAGGACACCCTCGGCGTCGCCACCAAGCTTCACGAGCTCGGTGTCCAGGTGGTGGGCGTGCCGAAGACGATCGACAACGACCTCGGCGCCACCGACTTCACCTTCGGCTTCGACACCGCGGTCAACATCGCGATGGAGGCGATCGACCGGCTGCACACCACGGCCGAGAGCCACCACCGCACCCTGGTCGTCGAGGTGATGGGCCGGCACGCCGGCTGGATCGCCCTGCACGCGGGTCTCGCCGGTGGTGCGAACGTCATCCTGCTTCCCGAGCGGCCCTTCGACGTGGACCAGGTCGCCGGGTACGTCGAGAAGCGTTTCCAGCACCAGTACGCGCCGATCGTGGTGGTCGCCGAGGGTGCCCAGCCCATCGAGGGCCAGCTGATCCTGCAGAACCAGGAGCGGGACGCGTTCGGCCACGTCCGGCTCGGCGGCATCGGGCAGTGGCTCGCCGAGCAGCTGGAGGCGAAGACCGGCAAGGAGGCCCGTACGGTCGTCCTCGGGCACATCCAGCGGGGCGGCACGCCGACCGCCTTCGACCGGGTGCTCGCCACCCGGCTCGGGCTGCACGCGATCGACGCGGCGCACGAGGGCGACTGGGGCAAGATGGTCGCACTGCGGGGCACCGACATCGTCCGGGTGCCGCTGGCCGACGCGACGCGCGAGCTGAAGACGGTGCCGCTGGAGCGCTACGCCGAGGCGGAGGTCTTCTTCGGCAGCTGACGCCCGTGGCAGGCCGTCGCCGGCCCGGGCGGCCTGCCGGATCAGGGTGGTGTGGTGAGTGGCCCGCCGTGCCCGACCCGAGGTCATGCTCGGTGTCTCCGCCGGCACGGCGGGCCGTCCCGCTCTGGGCGGGTACACCACGACGGTGTGACGGCATCCCACGGAAGGAGGGGCGATGGCGCCGGGCGTGCACACGGTGGCCGTGATCGGCACCGGGAAGATCGGGGAGCTGATGCTCTCCGGACTGCTTCGTGCCGGGTGGCCGGCGCGGCGCCTGCTCGCCACGACGCGCCGCCCGGCCCGTGCCGAGGAGATCACCGCACGGTACGGCGTGACCGTGGTGGACAACCTGACGGCGGTGGCCGAGGCGGACGTCCTCGCCATCGCGGTCAAGCCGCAGGACGCGGCCGCGCTGCTGGAGGAGATCGGGCCCAAGGTGCCGGCCGACAAGCTGGTGATCTCGCTGTGCGCCGGCCTCCCCACGAGTTTCTTCGCCCGGCGGCTGCCGGAGGGGACCCCGGTGATCCGGGTCATGACCAACACCCCGGCGCTGGTCGACGAGGCCATGACGGCGATCTCCGCCGGTGAGCACGCGACGCCCGAGCATCTGGCGTTGGCCGAGGAGATGTTCCGGCCGCTGGGCGCGACGATCCGGGTGCCCGAGTCGCAGCAGGACGCGGTGACCGCGCTCTCCGGCTCGGGGCCGGCGTACTTCTACCTGCTGGTCGAGGCGATGGTGGATGCGGGGATCCTGCTCGGGCTGCCCCGCCAGGTCGCCCACGAGCTGATCGTCCAGACGGCCATCGGTTCCGCGATCATGCTGCGGGACTCGGGCGAGCATCCGGTCCGGCTGCGCGAGGCGGTGACCTCGCCGGCCGGAACCACCATCGCGGCGATCCGGGAGCTGGAGAACCACGGCGTCCGGGCCGCGCTGCTCGCCGCGTTGGAGGCCGCCCGGGACCGGGCCCGGGAGATCGCCGCCCAGAACGAGTGAGCGAGAACGTCCGGTTCACCCTCGCCCAGGCACGGCACCTGGTCGCCACGTTGCGCCCCCGGATCGACGAACTCGTCCGACTCCGTGCCGACCTGGCCGAACTGCGCGTGGACCTGGCCGAGCGTGGGTCCAGTCCGCTCGGCGGGCTGCCCGAGGCCAAGAGCCTGGAGGCACGCATCGTCGACATCCTCGAAGAGCTGGGCGGGCACGGCATCCAGGTCAAGGGGTTCGCCCCGGTGTTGCTCGACTTTCCCGGTGAGCGGGACGGCCGGCCGGTGCTGTGGTGCTGGCTGGAGGGCGACGACGACGTCGAGTGGTATCACCGGGCGGAGTGTGGCTTTCCCGGGCGGCGTCGGGTCTGAGCCGTTCTCGGACTGCCCGAAACCAACCTGACCCGGTCTGGGGTGCTCTGATCGCTGCCGTGTCGGGCTGGGGCCGGTGTGTCGCGGACCGGGTCGCGGCCGCAACCGGCGGTGAGGGGCACGCAGGAGCGACAGCCGCCGATACCGGCGAGCAGGCCCGAACCTGCCGATCCGGCCGTCGCCGGCCTGGTCGCCGCGGTCCGGAGATCGAAACATGGGCATCTTGACGAAGTGGCGGACTCCTGAGTAGCGTCCTTCATTAAATGGAAAGTTTCCTAAGAAATAAGGAGACGCCATGAGACGATCCTTGCGCCGGGCCATGTGGGCCGGCCTCGCGGCGGCCCTGGCCGTCGCGGCGGTCCCGGTCACCGCGGCGCTCGGCGCCGGCAGCCTCACCGCGACCTTCACCGTCAGCTCGGACTGGGGCACCGGACACGAGGTCAGGGTCACGGTCACCAACGGCACCGACGCGGCGGTACCCACCTGGCGGCTGGAGTTCGACCTGCCGGACGGGACGACGATCAGCAGCTTCTGGGACGCGGACGTGACCCGCACCGGCAACCGCTACGTCGCGGTGAAGAAGAGCTGGGCCGGCGATCTCGCCCCCGGCGCCTCCTTCAGCTGGGGCTACATCGGCACCGGCGGCTACCGCGCCCCGCTGAACTGCACGATCAACGGTGCCTCCTGCGGCGGCGGCACGCCGACCCCGCCGACCACGCCACCGACCACGCAGCCGACGACCGCGCCCACGACCCCGCCCACCACACCGCCGGTGACCACCCCGCCGGCCGGACAGAAGGTCGTCGGCTACTTCGCCCAGTGGGGCGTCTACGCCCGCAACTACCACGTCAAGAACATCCACACCAGCGGTTCGGCGAGCAAGCTGACCCACATCCTGTACGCCTTCGGCAACACCACCGGCGGCCGGTGCACCATCGGCGACAGCTACGCCGACTACGAGCGGGCGTACACGGCGGCGGAGAGCGTGGACGGCGTCGCCGACACGTGGGACCAGCCGCTGCGCGGCAGCTTCAACCAGCTGCGCAAGCTCAAGCGGATGTACCCGCACCTGAAGGTGATCTGGTCGTTCGGCGGCTGGACCTGGTCCGGCGGCTTCACCCAGGCGGCCCAGAACCCGGCCGCGTTCGCCGAGTCCTGCTACAACCTGGTCAAGGACCCGCGTTGGGCCGACGTCTTCGACGGCATCGACATCGACTGGGAGTACCCGAACGCGTGCGGGCTCACCTGTGACAGCAGTGGCCCGAACGCCTTCAAGAACCTGATCGCCGCGCTGCGCGCCCGGTTCGGCTCGTCGGCGCTGGTCACGGCCGCGATCACCGCGGACGGCAGCAACGGGGGCAAGATCGACGCGGCCGACTACGCCGGCGCCGTCGGTTACCTCGACTGGCTGATGCCGATGACCTACGACTACTTCGGCGCCTGGGCCGCGCAGGGCCCGACCGCCCCGCACTCGCCGCTGTACTCGTACTCCGGCATCCCGCAGCAGGGCTTCTGGTCGGACGCGGCGATCCAGAAGCTGAAGAGCAAGGGCGTTCCGGCCAGCAAGCTGCTGCTGGGCATCGGGTTCTACGGGCGCGGCTGGACCGGCGTCACCCAGGACGCCCCGGGCGGGACGGCCACCGGCCCGGCACCCGGCACCTACGAGGCGGGCGTCGAGGACTACAAGGTGCTCAGGAACACCTGCCCGGCCACCGGCACCATCGCCGGCACCGCGTACGCCAGGTGTGGCAACAACTGGTGGAGCTACGACACCCCGGCCACGATCGCCGGCAAGATGGCGTACGTCAGGAGCCAGGGGCTGGGCGGATCGTTCTTCTGGGAGCTCTCCGGCGACACCGGCAACGGCGAACTCGTCACCGCCATCTCCAACGGACTGCGGTAGGTCAGGGCCGACGGCCCGGATCTCCCCACCGCGTGCCCTGGTCGCCCACCGGCGGCCAGGGCACGCCCGTGTGGGCGGCCGGTCACTCCGTTCCCAGCTCCTCCGGCGTGGATCGGGCCAACGCCGCGAGCGTGTCGAGCGCTCCGGCGAGGACCGGCAGCGGTGGGGCGGCCAGCGCCAGTCGTACCGCGTTGGGGGCGTGGCTCGTCCCGACGGTGAACGCGGCGGCGGGAGTGACCGCGATGCCCCGGCGCGCGGCGGCCGCGACGAACGTGTCGGCGCGCCACGGCGCCGGCAGTTCCCACCAGCAGTGGTAGGCGCCCGGGTCCGACCGGACGGCGTGGCCGGCCAGCCGGTCTCGTACCAGCTCCTGCCGGCTGCGGGCGTCCCGGCGTTTGCCGGCGGTGACGGCGGCGACGGTCCCGTCGCCGATCCACCGTACGGCCGCCTCCAGCCCGAAGCGGGTGGCGGTCCAGCCGCCGGAGCGGATCGCGGTCGCGAGCCGCTCGGTGAGCTGCGGCGGCGCGGCGACGAAACCGACGGTGAGAGCGGGGGCGAGCCGCTTGGAGAGGCTGTCGACGAGCACGGTCCGGGACGGGGCCAACGCGGCCAGTGGCGCCGGTGCGTCGGCGAGGAACGACCAGACGGTGTCCTCCACGACGCACACCCCGAGCCGGTCGACCAGTTCGGCGAGTGCGGCACGCCGGTGGGCCGGCATCGTCGTGCCGAGGGGATTGTGCAGGGTCGGCTGCACGTAGACCGCCCGCAGCGGGGCGGCGCGGTGCGCCTCGGCGACCGCCTCGGGCAGCAGGCCGTCCCGGTCGACCGGCAGCGGAACCAGGGTGACGCCGAGCCGGCTGGCCACGGCCTTGACGACCGGGTAGGTGAGCGCCTCGACGCCGAGCCGCTCGCCCACCGGTACGAGGGCGGCGATGGCGGCGGCGATCGCCTGCCGGCCGTTGCCGGTGAACAGCAGCCGGTCCGGGGTCGGGGTCCAGCCGGGCCGGTCGAGCAGCCGGGCGGCGGCCTTTCGCGCGGCGGGTGTGCCGGCGGCGCCGATCGGAGACAGGCTTGCCGCCAGTACGTCGGGCCGCAGCAGGGTGGCCAGGGCGCGGGCCTGGAGCGTGGGTTGGTCCGGCAGCACCGAGAAGCTCAGTTCCAGGTCGACCCGGGCGTCGGCCGGTTCGGCGAGGGCGGGCTCCGGCGGTGGGGTGGTGGCCCGGACGAAGGTGCCCCGGCCGACCTCGCCGGTGACGAGGCCGCGCCGGGCCAGTTCGGCGTAGACCCGGGCGGCGGTGGAGTTGGCGATGCCGTGTTGGCGGGCGAAGGCCCGCTGTGTCGGCAGGCGCTGGCCGGCGGCGAGCCGGCCGGCGGCGATGTCGGCGGCGATCCGATCCGCGATCCGGCGGTAGTCGTCCACACTGCACTCCGATTGCTCCGAGGATATTGATCCTATTGCACTCGACTATTGCACCGCATAGCCTCGGCTGTCGAGACCAACGGGTCACCGCGAGACGAGCGCGAAGGAGCCGGCATGGCAACCGCACGGGTCGACGGCATCGACATCGCCTACGACGACCACGGAACCGGGGAACAGGTCCTGGTCCTGGTCCACGGCCACCCGTTCAACCGCACCATGTGGCAACCGCAGGTCGGGTACGCCGTCCGGGCGGGCTGGCGGGTGATCGCGGCTGACCTGCGCGGCTACGGCCAGAGCACGGTGGTGCCGGGACGCACCACCCTGGACGTCTTCGCCCGGGACGTCGCCGGCCTGCTCGACCGGCTCGGCGTGCCGAGGTTCGTCCTCGGTGGGCTGTCGATGGGCGGACAGATCGTCATGGAGTGCCTGCGGCTGTTCCCCGACCGTGTCACCGGCGTCCTGCTCGCCGCCACCTCGGCGACCGCCGAGACCGAGCCGGGCCGGAGGTGGCGCAACGATCTCGCCGACCGCCTGCTCCGGGAGGGGATGGCCGGGTACGTCGAGGAGACGCTGCCGCGGATGCTCGCCCCCGACACCCTCGCGGCCATGCCGGAGGTCGTCAGACGGGTGAGCGTCATGATGCACACGACCTCGCCGGTCGGTGCCGCCGCCGCGCTGCGGGGCCGCGCCGACCGCCCCGACTACGTGGAGACGCTGCGCCGGGTCGCGGTGCCGACCCTGGTCGTGGTGGGCGCCGAGGACGGGTTCACCCCACTCGCCGACGCGGAACTCGTCGCCGGGTGCGTGCCGGGCGCGGAGCTGCTGGTGGTCGACGGTGCCGGCCACCTGCCCAACCTGGAGCGAGAGGCGGCCTTCAACGACGCGCTCGGGCGGCTGCTCCGGCGGGTCGCGGCAGTGGGGGTGCGGCGGTGACGACGGTTCTCGTGACCGGTGCCAGCAGCGGCCTCGGCGCCGCCATCGCCCGACGGTTCGCCGCCGCCGGTGCCCGGGTCGTCGCCTGCGCCCGGCGCGCCGACCGGCTCGCCGCGCTCGGCCCGGACGTGGTCCCGCTGGTGCTCGACGTGCGGGACCGCGCCGCGGTCGCCGCCGCCATCGACGCCCTGCCCGCGTCCCACGCCGACATCGACGTCCTGGTCAACAACGCCGGCCTCGCCCGGGGACTGGAACCGGCGCACCAGGCCGACCTCGACGACTGGGAGCAGATGCTCGACACCAACTGCCGAGGGCTGGTCTACTGCACGCACGCGGTCCTGCCCGGCATGGTCGCCCGGGGGCGCGGCCACGTCGTCAACATCGGCTCCACGGCGGCGACGTATCCGTACCCGGGCGGCAACGTGTACGGCGCCACCAAGGCGTTCGTCCGCCAGTTCAGCCTCAACCTCCGCAGCGACCTGCACGGCACCGGGGTACGGGTCACCTGCGTCGAGCCCGGCATGGTCGGGGGCACCGAGTTCTCCGTCGTCCGCTTCGACGGAGACGCCGAGCGGGCGGCCCGGGTCTACGCGGGCATGGTTCCGCTCACCGCCGACGACGTGGCGGAGGCGGTGTACTGGTGCGCGACACAGCCGCCGCACGTCAACGTCAACACCATCGAGCTGATGCCGGTCGCACAGAGCTTCGCCCCGTTCCAGGTGGATCGCCGTTGACGTCGGGCGGCCGTTGCCCGACCGCACGTCCCCCGCCGTTTCCGAACCCCGACCGGTCGACCACGTCCGGACGACGTCCGGACGTCGCCCGGTCGCTGCCCCGAGCCGCCACCGGCGGCGAAACTCGCCGATCCGGTCGCCACCGCGGGGTCGGTAGGGTCTGTCCATGACCACCGATGCGATCGAGGAGGCGTTGGCCCTGCTCGAGGCCAGGTACGTCTTCCCGGAGACGGCCGCGCGGGCCGCCGGGGAGATCCGGGCCCGGCGGGCAGCCGGGGCGTACGACGGACTCTCCGAGGAGGCGCTGGCCGAGCGGCTGACCGCGGACCTCTTCGCCGTCTGCGGGGACAAACACCTGCGGGTGCGGGTCCGGAACGGAACCCTCGCGGCCGCGTCGACCGAGGCGGAGCTGGCGACCGCACTGCTGGACCAGATGCGGCTGGACAACTACGGGATCGCCCGGGTCGAACGGCTTCCCGGCAACGTCGGCTACCTCGACCTGCGGATGATCGCCGACGCCAGCGTCGGTGGCCGGGCCATCGCCGCCGCGATGGAACTCGTCGCGCACACCCACGCGCTCGTCATCGACCTGCGACAGAACCGGGGTGGCGTGCCGAACGGGGTCATCTTCTGGACCAGTTACCTGTTCCCCGACGACCAGACCCACCTGAACAGCATCTACGACAGGACGAGCGGCACCACCCGGCAGTACTGGAGCCTGGCGTACCTGCCGGGCGAGCGCTACCTCGACCGCCCGGTCTTCGTACTGACCAGCCGCGCGACGTTCTCCGGCGGCGAGGAGTTCTGCTACAACCTCAAGTCCCGGGGCCGGGCCACGCTGATCGGCGAGACGACCCGGGGCGGGGCGCACCCGACCCGGATCTTCCCGATCACCCCCACCCTTGAGATCACCGTGCCGAACGCCCGGTCGATCAATCCGGTGACCGGCACCAACTGGGAGGGGACCGGCGTCGAGCCGGACGTGCCGGTGCCGGCGGAGCAGGCGTACGACGTCGCCTACCGGCGGGCGCTGGAGCACGTCCTGGCCACCGACACCCCGGACGGGATCCGGGCCGAGGCCCGGGCCGCCCTCGCCCAGCTCGGCGACGGCGGGCGGTCGGCGGGAGGGCGGTAACCGTCCCGGTCGAGGGCGACGGGATCGGCACCGGCCGGACGACGACCCGCGACCCGGCCGCCGCGCGTGGGCCCGAGCCGCGTTGACAAATCGGCAGGCTTTCGGCCGACACGAGTGCCGGACCCTTCAGGGCGAAGGTTACCGACGTCCTGAGGAGAGGGACCGTGTCTTTCCGGAAGACGTTGACCGTGGTCGGGGCGGCCGTGGCCGCGACCGTTGCCGCGCTCACCCTGGCACCGACACCGGCGCAGGCCGCGTACACCCCGGAGGGTCTGTGCGGCGGTGGATACTACGTGCAGCGGTCGCACTCGCTGCCCGGAGCCCGGGTCTACCAGCTCTACAACGGTTCGAGCAACTGCGTGGTGACCATCAAGACCTCGTCGGTCGGTACGCCGACGCGGACCACCGCCGGGCTCCAGGCGGAGGGCCGGGACTGGGCGTACGACATCGGTGACTACCGGTACTACGCCGGTCCGGTCCGGTTGTACGCGGCGGGCCGGTGCGTCCGGTACTTCGGCTACCACGGTGGCGGGAACCACACCAGCCCGTGGGGTAACTGCGGCTGACCGTACCCGATGCCGCGTCCCGGCCCGCCGTGGTGCTCCGGCGGGCCGGTCGGCGTGGGCCGGGTACGGGTGGTCCGGCCTGGTGCGACGACCCCGACGCGGAAACGGACCCGAACAGGACTCGGAACCACGGGAGTTCGTCCACCCGTCGTTTGCGCCCTGCCTGTCGTTCGCCGTCACCTGACCGCACGGGGCGCCGGAGCGTCGGACACGGTGACGACCACGCCGCTCGGTGTGCGGTTGACCGGCGCACGGTCGCCGGAGAACCGGCGGGTGGGCCGGGGTGTGCCGTGCCGCGCCCGTTCCCACCCTCCCCGCCGGGGGTACGGCCTTCAACCCGCACCGCGGCTTCGGGTGGCGTCCGACCGGGCGCCCGAGAGGTCTCGAACCCCTGGTGTCCTGGTCGGACGCCGGCGGCCGGCTGACGTCCTGTGGCGGATACCGGCGCGGCCGGCTTTCCGGCGTACCCACCGGAGCGCCTCGTCGCCACCGCGCGCGTCGACGCCCTGTCCGATCACCCGCCGTGGCCGATCACGGTGCGACGAGGAACGCGATCCGGATTCGAATCCCGTGTCACGCGTGCCAGGAATGGAGCATTCCTCTTCGGATTCACCAGTACCGTCGACGAATCCTGCCTCCGGCGCTCGCGACCGTCGGGTGGTGGCAACCAGACTCACCGCCGAAACGGTCCTTAGATAGGACATAGTTCGAAATAGGAGACAGGATGGATCTTCGGGTGTTGGGGCCGGTCGAGGTGTGGGTCGACGGGCGGGTGCTGGTCGCCACGCGTCCGCAACAGACGGCGGTGCTCGCGATGCTGGCCGTCGACGCCAACCGACTGGTCCGTACGGAGACGCTGATCGACCGGCTCTGGGGCGACCGACCACCGGACCGGGCACGGCGTACGCTGCACACGCACATCAGCCGGATCCGGCGGATGCTGGAGCAGCCGTCCGACCCCGGGTCCGAGGCGGCCCGGTTGGTGCGCCGACCGGGCGGATACGTGCTCAGCGTCGACGCCGACCACGTCGACCTGCACCGCTTCCGTCGCCTTGTCGCGCGGGCCGACGCGGCCCGGGGCTCCGTCGAGGAGCGGGTGGCGTCGTTGCGGCAGGCGATGACGCTGTGGCGCGGCGACCCGCTCGCCGACGTACCGGGCGAGTGGGCGGGGCGTGTCCGGGAGGCCTGGCGACAGCGCTACCTCGACGCCGTGGCGGCCTGGGCACGGGCGGAGGTGGAGATCGGCAATCCCGGCGCGGTGATCGGCCCGCTGACCG
>CALGAM010000156.1 GCA_937951935.1 uncultured Micromonospora sp.
GCTGGTGGTACGGGCGACGCCGACCGGGCAGGTCAGGCCGTTCGGGCCGTGGTTGCAGTAGCCGTACGGGTTCTTGGTCGGAGCCAGGTACTGCTGGTGGTAGTCCTCGGCGTAGTAGTACTCGCGGAGCCGGTCGATCTCCGTGGTGATCTCGCCGTACCCGGCCTCGGCGACGACCGGGGCGAAGGCCTCCCGGGACGCGCGGGCCGCGGCCAGCTGCTCCTCGGTGGTCGCGTAGATCGCCGAGCGGTACTGCGTGCCGACGTCGTTGCCCTGCCGCATCCCCTGGGTCGGGTCGTGGTTCTCCCAGAAGACCTTGAGCAGGTCCTCGTAGCTGATCTTCGAGGGGTCGTAGACCACCTGCACCACCTCGGCGTGGCCGGTCATGCCCGAACAGACCTCCTCGTACGTCGGGTTCGGGGTGTAACCGCCCGCGTAGCCCACCGAGGTCGAGATCACCCCGGGGAGGGTCCAGAACAGTCGCTCGGCGCCCCAGAAGCAGCCCATTCCGAAGACGGCCACCTGGGCGTTCTCCGGCCACGGCCCCTTCAGCGGGGTCCCGAGCACCTCGTGACGGTCGGGAACCGGCATCGCGACCGGCCGGCCGGGCAGGGCCTGGTCGGGGGTGGGCAGTTCGGCCTTCACACGCCGTAGGAACACGGTTGACTCCTCTCGTGCCTCCGCCCGGTGCAACGCGGCTCCGCCCCCGATTCTTACCCGGCGGCCGACCGGTTACCCCAGCCGCGGAGGGCGCCGCGCGCGTCGGGCCGCCGGACCAGGGCGCGGGCCGGCCGGTGGTCCCGTCGGGGCCCGGGCGGGACCCCGACCACGGATCGGGTGCCCCGGTGAGACGGTGGTCGATGCGTGGGCGATACGCTCGTGGGCGCGCGGGATGTCGGGACGGCACGAGGCGGTCGGGTCAGCCGAGCGCGGCGGCGATCCGGTCGGCGTACGACCGGGCCTCCTGGTCGGAGGCGTACGCCGTGCGGGGCCAGAAGAAGCCGCGCAGCCCGTCACCCCTGTTCCGGGGTACGACGTGGGTGTGCAGGTGTGGAACCGACTGGGAGACCCGGTTGTTGATCGCCACGAAGGTGCCGTCCGCGCCCAGCCCGGCCGGCACGGCCACGGTGAGCCGCTGGACGAGGGCGAAGTATCCCGGCACCGAGGAGGCCGGCAACTCGCCCAGGGTCTCGACATGGTCCCGGGGCACCACGAGCACGTGCCCCTTGAACACGGGCCTCCTGTCGAGGAACACCACCCCCTCCGGGGTGTCGACGACCCGGAACGCCGGCACGGAGTTCGCCACGATGCCGCAGAAGACGCAGGCAGCCATCACGAGCAGACTAGCCTCACAGAAATGAGTCACGGCTTCGAGACACTTGCCATCCACGCCGGCCAGGAGCCGGAGGCCCGGACCGGCGCGGTGGTGCCACCGATATTCCAGACCAGCACCTACGCCCAGAACGCCGTCGGCGACCCGCGGCTCGGCTACGAGTACAGTCGCTCGGGCAACCCGACGCGGGACGCGCTGCAGGAGTGCCTCGCCGCGCTGGAGGGCGGGCAGGTCGGTCTGACCTTCGCCAGCGGCCTGGCCGCCGAGGACACGCTCCTGCGGACGGTCTGCCGGCCGGGTGACCACGTGGTGATCCCGGACGACGCGTACGGCGGGACGTACCGGCTCTTCGCCAGGGTGGCGCAGCGCTGGGGCCTGACCTGGACCCCGGCCCGGATCTCCGACCTCGACGCCGTGCGGGCCGCGCTCCGTCCCGGCCAGACGAAGATCATCTGGGCGGAGACCCCGACCAACCCGATGCTGGGGATCGCCGACATCGCCGGGTTGGCCTCGCTGGCCAAGGACATCGACGCGCTGCTGGTGGTCGACAACACGTTCGCCTCGCCGTACCTGCAGCAGCCGATCGCGCACGGTGCGGACGTCGTCGTCCACTCCACCACCAAGTACGTCGGGGGGCACTCGGACGTGGTCGGCGGGGCTCTGGTCACCGCCAGCACCGTGCTCGGCGAGGAGCTCCGCTTCCACCAGAACGCGATGGGCGGGGTCAACGGGCCGTTCGACGCCTGGCTCACCCTGCGCGGGATCAAGACCCTCGGCGTGCGGATGGACCGGCACTGCGACAACGCCGAGCGGATCGCCGACTACCTCAGCCGGCACCCGGCGGTCGCCCAGGTCCTCTATCCCGGCCTGCCGGATCACCCCGGGCACGAGGTCGCCGCCAAGCAGATGCGCCGGTTCGGCGGCATGATCTCGTTCCGGGCCGCCGGCGGTGAGGAGCACGCGATCCAGATCTGCAACCGGACCAAACTCTTCGTGCTCGCCGAGTCGCTCGGCGGGGTCGAGTCGCTGATCGAGCACCCGGCCCGGATGACGCACGCCAGTGCTGCCGGCTCGGCGCTTGAAGTTCCCGCCGATCTCGTGCGACTGTCTGTCGGCATCGAGACCGCCGACGACCTACTCGCGGACCTGGAGCAGGCGCTCGGCTGATCGTCGCCGGAGACGTACGGACCCGGCCCGGACCGCGTGGGATGACGCGGTCCGGGCCGCTCGTACGGCAGGGTGGAGCTACC
This sequence comes from uncultured Micromonospora sp., assembly GCA_937951935.1. Lineage (GTDB taxonomy): Bacteria > Actinomycetota > Actinomycetes > Mycobacteriales > Micromonosporaceae > Plantactinospora. The sequence continues at coordinate 2,584 of CALGAM010000156.1, forward strand.
CGCCCGCTCGGGCGGCGCCGCGGAGGAGCCGATGGGGAGGTGGCCGTGCAGGAGATGATGCCGACCTGGGTCGGCGCGACCGCGAAGCAGATCGCCCGGGCGGTCCGTCGGGGTGACACCTCCGCCACCCAGGTGGTGGCGGATCACCTCGACCACGTCGCCCGCGCCGATCGCGAGGTCGCCGCGTTCCGGGTGGTCCGCGGGGGCGAGGCGATCGTCGAGGCGGAGAAGGTCGACGAGCAGGACGACCTGGCCAACCTGCCGCTGGCCGGGGTGCCGGTGGCGATCAAGGAGAACACCCCGGTGGCCGGGCTGCCGACCTGGAACGGGTCGGCGGCGGTCCGTACCGCGGTCGCCGAGGCCGACCACGAGGTGGTCCGGCGGCTGCGCGGGGCCGGCGCGATCATCCTCGGCGCGACCCGGATGCCGGAGCTCGGGCTCTTCGGCACCACCGACGACGAGTCGGCGGTGACCCGCAATCCGTGGCGGCCGGACCGTACCCCGGGCGGTTCGTCCGGTGGGGCCGCCGCGGCGGTCGCCTCCGGCATGGTGCCGATCGCCCAGGGCAACGACGGCCTCGGCTCGATCCGGATCCCGGCCGCCTGCTGCGGCCTCGTCGGGCTCAAGCCGGGCCGGGGTGTGGTGCCGTGCCAGCTCCCCGCCAACGACTGGCTCGGCCTGACCGAGCACGGCATCTTCGCCACCACCGTGGCGGACGCCGCCGTGGGGTTCGCGGTCCTGGCCGGGCGGCGTCCGGAGAAACTCGTCCCGCCCCAGCGGCTGCGGGTCGCGGTCTCGCTCCGGTCGCCGGTCGCGGGCATCCGACCCGACCAGCCGAACCGGGACGCGGTGGCCACCGCCTCCCGGCTGCTGGCGGCGGCGGGTCACGACACGGTCAGCGTCGACCCGGTCTACCCGGTCTCGCTCGGGATCCGGGGCATCGCCACCTGGCTCGCCTGTGCCGCCCTGGCCGCGGAGGAGGCCGGTGTCGACCGGACGACGTTGCAGCGGCGCAGCCGTCGGCACGCGGCGCTGGGCACCTGGGCGCAGCGGTGGGGCCTGGTGCGCGAGCGGGACCGGGTCGCCTGGCGGGAACGGGCGGTCGCCTTCTTCGCCGACCACTCGGTGGACCTGCTGCTCACCCCGGCGCTGGCCAGCGCTCCGCCGCCGGCGGTGAACTGGGCGGGGCGGTCCTGGTCGGCGAACCTGTTGGCGTGCATCCGGTACGCCCCGTACGCGGCACCGTGGAACATCGCCGGTCTGCCGTCACTGGTGGTGCCGGTCGGGCTGCGCCCGGACGGACTGCCGGTCGGGGTCCAGCTCGTGGGCCCGCCCGGTTCGGAACTGCTGCTGCTCGGCGTCGCCGGACAGTTCGAGCTGGCCGCGCCGTGGCAGCGACACGCGCCGGGCTATCCCCGGGTGCCGACCCGGGCGAGCTGAGCGGATCCGCCCGCGCCGCGCGGGCCGCCGGCGCCCGCCGTGGGCGGGGCACGGAGTCCACACGGGACGCGTCTCGTCCAGTAGGGTGGGCGCGCTGCCGCCAACGCCCGGGAGGACGGAGGCCATGCGCTGCAACACCTGTGACACGGAGATACCGCCCGGCAGGTCCGACTGTCCCACCTGCTACACCCCGGCCGGGCAGCCGGCGGTGCTGCCCGGCGTCCGTACCTATCGGGTGTGGGGCGTCGGTCTCGCCGCCGGCGTCGCCGTCGCGGTGGCGATGCTGGCCGACGCGGCGTACCTGCTGTGGCCGCTGGCCGGCGCCCGACTGGTCCGGTCCGCGCAGCGCGACCTCGACGGCGACCCGATCGAGGCCCTGGCCGTGGAGGGCCGGCTGGACGCCGCGGGGGGCCTGCTGGGCCTCGTGCTGCTCGGCACCCGGCTGGTGGCGATCCCGCTGGTCGTCGTCTGGTTCTACCGGGCCCGGGCGAACCTCGACGCGTTCGCCGGCTCGGTGCCCGAACTGCGGACCGGCTGGGCGATCGGGGGTTGGTTCGTGCCGTTGGCCAACCTCGTCATCCCGTTCCGGGTGATGGCCGACATCGCCCGGGCGAGCCTGTTCCGGGCCGGCACCCCTGGGCTGGTCTGGGTCTGGTGGCTGCCGTTCCTCGTCTACTACTGGGGCGGCCAGGTCCTCGACCGGTACGACCTGAGGCAGTACGACGACCTGCCGTTGATGTTGACCCCCGAGGACGTCACCACCTGGGTCGGGTACTACGAGCAGGCGCTGGTCCGGCACCTGCCGATCCTGGCCGCCGGGGTGCTGGCGGCGGTGACGTTCGTCCTGCTCGTCGTCCGGGTCTCCCGGGCGCAGCACGCCCGGCTGGACCGGGCCGCCCCGGCCGGGCCTGTGACGCCCGGCATGACGATGCCGGCGCCGTGGTCCGCCGACCAGCGGTGATGCGACGATCGGGGACATGACGGAGCTGGTCGGACTCGCCGAGGTCGTCGCGGCGCGGAAACTGCTCGCCGATGTCGTCCGGACCACTCCGCTGGAGCCGTCCCGGCCCCTGTCGGTCGCGCTCGGCGGGCCGGTCTGGCTCAAGGGCGAGCACGTGCAGCGGGCCGGGTCGTACAAGGTCCGCGGAGCGTACGTCCGGATCGCCCGTCTTCGTCCCGAGGAACGGGCCCGGGGTGTGGTGGCGGCGAGCGCCGGCAACCACGCCCAGGGAGTGGCGCTCGCGGCCGGGCTGCTCGGCACCACCGCCACGGTCTTCATGCCGACCGGCGCGCCGCTGCCGAAGGTGACGGCCACCAGGGGGTACGGCGCGCGGGTCGAGCTGGTCGGCACCACCGTCGACGAGTCGTTGGTGGCGGCGCAGGACTTCGCGGAGCGCACCGGGGCGGTCTTCATCCACCCGTTCGACCATCCTGACGTGATCGCCGGCCAGGGCACCGTGGCGCTGGAGATCCTCGAGCAGTGCCCCGAGGTGCGCACCATCGTGGCCGGGGTCGGGGGAGGCGGGCTGATCTCCGGGATCGCGGTCGCCGCCAAGGCGCTGCGCCCGCAGGTGCGGGTGATCGGGGTCCAGGCCGCCGGGGCGGCGGCCTTCCCGCCGTCGTTGGCCGCCGGTGCCCCGGTCCGGTTGCCGGCGTACGCCACGATCGCGGACGGCATCGCCGTCGGCCGACCCGGGGAACTCACCTTCGCACACGTCGCGAAGCTGGTCGACGACGTGGTGACCGTCTCGGACGAGGACATCTCGCGGGCCCTGCTGTTGCTGCTGGAGCGCGGCAAGCAGGTGGTGGAACCGGCCGGTGCCGCCGCCGTCGCGGCACTGATGGCCGGTGTGGTGTCGGTCGAACCACCGGTGGTGGCGGTGCTCTCCGGCGGCAACATCGACCCGTTGCTGATGCTGCGGGTCATCGAGCACGGGTTGGCGTCGGCTGGGCGGTTCCTGCGGATCACCGTACGCTGCGCCGACCGCCCCGGGCAGCTCGCCTCGCTGCTCGGCCTGATCGCCGAGCAGCGAGGCAACGTGGTCGACGTGGCGCACCAGCGGCAGAGCCCGCACCTGCGGCTCGGTGAGGTGGAGGTGGCGCTCTCGGTGGAGACCCGGGGCGCGGAGCACTCGACGGAACTGATCAGCGCGTTGCGGGGCAACGGCTACCAGGTCGAGGTCGCCCCGCCGGGCTGACCGCACCGGCGTGACCGGGCGCTGTCGCGACGACGCCCAGCCGGGCGGGCCGGCTGGGCGGGTGTGGACGGGTGCCGGTCGCGTCAGCGGCCGTAGGGTTCGAAGCGGATCACGGTGACCTTGATCTCGGCACCGCTGGGCGCGGTGTAGGTCACGGTCTGGCCGGGCCGGGCACCGAGGATGGCCTTGCCGAGGGCGGACTCCGGGCTGTAGACGGTCAGGTCGGTGGTGGCGGCGATCTCGCGGGAGCCGAGCAGGAAGGTCTCGGTGTCGTCGGTGTCGTCGTCGAAGTGGATCGTGACGACGCAGCCGGGCGCCACGACGTCAGCGGCGGGTGGCTCGCCCACCTTGGCGTTCCGGAGCAGCTCCTGGAGCTGCCGGATCCGGGCCTCCTGCTTGCCCTGTTCCTCGCGGGCGGCGTGGTAGCCGCCGTTCTCCCTGAGGTCACCCTCTTCACGCCGGGCGTTGATCTCTGCGGCGATGACCGGGCGAGCGGCGATCAGCTCGTTGAGCTCCGCCTGCAGCCGGTCGTAGGCCTCCTGGGACAGCCAGGTGGCCGTCTCGCGGTCGCTCGTGGACACAGATGATCTCCTCGGGTGCTCGTACGGCGGACAGGGACGAATTACCAAGTTACCAGTGCGCTACCCACCGGACGGCAAGTCGTTTTTCGCCCATCCGTGGGCTGGCCTGGGGGTACGCGACGGGCGAACCGGGGTGGTCTCCGTGTGCCGGTGCCCGGCTCGTCGGGCGTGTCGGACCGGTCTGGCGTCGGTGTCGGGTCGTTCGGCCACGAACCCGTGGCGGGGCCGACCGGACGACCCGCCGGCGGGCGGGGAGCCCGGCGACCGGTCACCCCGCCGGGCGGCAGCGCAGCACCTCGCCGACGATCGGACGCGCGGTGGTGGCGAGCCGGTGTCGGACCGTCAGGTGCCGCTGCCCCGGCTCCGCGCTCACCGAGATCGTCTCAAGGCCGACGACGGCGCCGTCCCTCGCCCTGGCCCGGAGCACACAGACCGCCGACCCGCCCTCCGGCACGGTGACCCGAAAGTCGATCACCACCTGGGAGTCGGTGATCTCGGTGTAGGTGATCACCTGGGCGTCGTAGTTCGGGTCACCGTACTGCCGGTAGAGCCGGAACGAGAGGGCGAGCAGCGCCACGCCCAGCACGGCCACCAGCAGCGCCGTGACCCAGGGACGCCGCCGGCGGGCCGCCCGCCGGCGGCCGTACCGCCCGGGTGGGAAGACCGGGGCGGCGGATGCGGATGTGGCGGTCGTCTCGGGCACGATCGACGATCTCCTGCGGGTGGTGTCGGTGGCATCGGCAAGAATGGGCAGGTCCATCTTCCCAGCCGACGACGGCACGGGTGTGCCAGGTCGTAGGCCGGACGATACCGGGCCGGGGCCGCGTGGCGCCCACGCGCCGGGCTCGTGGGTCAGAAGAGAAAAGGGTCAGACGAGAAAACAGACGACGGGCAGCGGCGGCGCGGCGTGGCCGGGGCCGCCGGCCAGGCACGACGAGGGAGCACCGGAGTTGGCAGAGCAACTGCGGCTGATGGCCGTACACGCCCATCCCGACGACGAGTCGAGCAAGGGTGCGGCCACCATGGCCAGGTACGTCGCCGAGGGCGTACAGGTTCTCGTCGTCACCTGTACCGGGGGTGAGCGGGGCAGCGTCCTGAACCCGAAGATGGACCGCCCGGAGGTCTGGGCCAACATCGCCGAGATCCGCCGGGCCGAGATGGAGGCGGCGCGGGACATCCTCGGCGTGGACCAGGCGTGGCTGGGGTTCGTCGACTCGGGGCTGCCCGAGGGCGACCCGCTCCCGCCGCTGCCCGAGGGGTGTTTCGCGTTGCAGGACGTCGAGGTCGCCGCCGCTCCGCTCGTCCGGCTGATGCGGAGTTTCCGGCCGCACGTGGTGACCACGTACGACGAGGAGGGCGGCTATCCGCACCCCGACCACATCATGTGTCACAAGATCAGCGTGGCCGCCTTCGACGCGGCGGGTGACGCCGACCGGTACCCGGACGCCGGGGCGCCGTGGCAGCCGCTGAAGCTCTACTACGACGTCAGCTTCTCCAAGGCCAGGATCACCGCGCTGCACGAGGCGATGCTCGCCGCCGGCAGGGAGTCGCCGTACGTGGAGTGGCTGCAACGCTGGGAGAAGGAGAACCGGCCGGACAAGGGACTCCGGATCACCACCCGGATCGAGTGCGCGCAGTACTTCCCGATCCGGGACGACGCGCTGCGGGCACACGCGACCCAGATCGACCCGGACGGCTTCTTCTTCCAGGTACCGATGGAGGTGCAGCAGCGTGCCTGGCCGACCGAGGACTTCCAACTGGCCCGCTCGCTGGTGGAGAGCCCGCTGCCCGAGTCGGACCTCTTCGCGGGCATCCGTGGCACCGCGTACGCCCGGTGAGGTGGACCAGGCGTACGGTGGAGGCACCGTGCGGATCGGAGGATTCCCATGCTGACCGCTACCCAGGCGCTCGCGGCGAACAACTTCGGAGACACCCGGACGGGCGGCCTCGCCGGTCCGATGGGCCTCTTCCTGATCGTCCTTCTGGCTGTCGCCACGGTGCTGCTGATCCGTAACATGAATGCTCGACTACGGCGGTTGCCCGACCGCTTCCCCCACCAGTCGACCGGTGAGCCGGACGGGGTGGCTGCGACGGCCTCCGGCGGTGTCGACAGAACGGTCAGTGGAGAGGAATCTCGTGGAAGCGCTCCCAAAGCCGCTGACCAGGGAAGGAAGAGCTAGACGAGGCCGTGAATCACGCTAGTCCGGCACGGCGCCCCCTGTTGCGCTCACCCGGATTGGCTTAGCCTTCCGCCGGGGGACCAAAAGTCCCCGAACCGTGCGCGGAAGGGGGCGCCGATGATCATCCGACCCGACGCCCGGCGTATCGTGTCGGCTGGCGTCGCCCAGCCCCGTATGGCGAACGGCGGCGATCCGTGAACGGCGCCGGGCGAACCGGTCGTTTCCTCGCCTCGCTCGGTGTCGCCCCGACCCCCCGCCCGGTGCCCATCATCACGCTCGGCCTTCTGGCCATCGCGTTGGCCGTCGCCGTCGTCGGCCTCGCGATGCCCGTGACGCTGCCACCGGACGACACCTTCTCCCCGTTGGCCCGCTTCGGCACCGTCGTGGGTGTGCTGGCCGCAGCCCAGCTCCTCCGGCTGCGTTTCCGGGTCGGCACCGGGCTGGTCAGCGTCTCCTGGGGCGAGGCGGCCCTCATCATCGGTCTCCACCTCGTGCCACCCAACTGGATGCCGGCCGCCACCCTGCTCGGCGTCGGCCTGGCCTGGGCGCTGCTGGCGATCTTCGCGGATCGACGGTCCGGGGTCGAGGTCCTGCACACCGCGGCCGCGCTGACCATCGCCGTCACCCTGGCCACCGTCGTCACCACGCGCCTGGCGTCGCCGTTCGGTGCCGAACCGACGATCCCGCTGGCCGCCGCCCTGGCCGTCGGCGCGCTGACGTACCTGTTGGTCGCCGCCGGGATCGCCGGCATGACCCTCGCGCTGCGACCCACCGGCCAGGCGGGCTCGCTGCTGCTGCGCGCCCTGCACGGCAAGCTGCCGATGTTCGTCGGCAACATCCTGGTCGGGCTGGGCGTGGTGGCGGTGGCCGGCGCCGAACCGCGCTGGCTGCTGCTCCTGCCGGCGGTGCTCTGGCTGCTTCAGCAGACGTACCGCCAGCGGATCCGGGCCGACGACGAACGCCGGGCGTGGCGGGCGCTCGCCGAGGCGATTGGGGCGCTCAACCAGCTCGACGAGCACGCGGTGGCGACGGCGGGGGTGAGCGGGCCCCTGACCTTCCTCGGCGCCGAACGAACCGAGCTCGACGTGCGCTGCGTCGACGGGCGGTGGCGCCGCTACACCGGAGAGCCGGGACAGCCGGTGACCCACCGTGAGCTGTCCGATGCGGAGAGGGCGGCCGTCGGTGCCCGGATCGCCGCGCGGGGCGCGACCCGGGTCGGTGCGGCGTCGGGCATCACCACGCTCGGTGACGCCGCCGACTACGTCGGCGGGGACATCGCGGCCGACCGGCTTCCGCTCGGGAGCCCGTGCGGCTCCGGCGCCACCCCGCAGCCGCCGGCCACCCGGTCGGACCCTGACCTCACCCGCCCGCTGGCCGTCGGCGGGGGCGAGGTCGGCGAACTGCGGGTCTGGTTCCCGCGTACGGCGTTGCCGAGCCGGCGGGACCACGACGCCCTGTCGGCGTTCGGCGACGCGCTGGCGTCCGCGCTGCACGACGCGGCGACCCACCGGGAGCTGCAGGAGGTGACCGCGCGGTCGTCGTACGAGGCGGTGCACGACACCCTGACGAACCTGGTCAACCGCGCGGCGCTGCTGAGCCGGGGCGACCGCGCCCTGCACCAGCTCGCCCACGACCACCCGGTGGCGCTGTTGCTGCTGGACATCGACCAGTTCAAGGAGGTGAACGACACCCTCGGGCACGCGGCCGGTGACGAGTTGCTGCGGGTGACGGCGGGGCGGCTGATGGCGATGACCCGCCCCGGTGAACTGCTCGGCCGCCTCGGCGGAGACGAGTTCGCGCTCCTGATCCCCTCCCCGGCGATGCTCGGCGACGCGGCTGGCGAGCGTGCGCCGATGCCGCAGGTCCTGCGCCGGGCGCGGGAGATCGTCGAACGGCTCGCCGCCCCGCTCGAGGTGGCCGGGGTGCGGATGTCCGTCGAGGTGTCGGTCGGGGTGGTGGTCGCCGCGGCCGGTTCGGCGGACATGACGGAGCTGCTGCGGCGCGCGGACATCGCGATGTACCAGGCCAAGCAGGGCGGTGGCAGCGTCGCCCCGTACGACAGCGCCCGCGACGTGACCAGCACCGACAAGCTCGCCCTCCTCGCCGAGCTGCGGGAGGCGCTCGGCGTCGACGACCAGCTCGTGCTGGCGCTGCAACCGGCCGTCGACCTCACCACCGGCGAGCCGACCGGGGTGGAGGCGCTGATCCGGTGGCGGCACCCGCGCCGGGGCCCGCTCAGCCCGGCGGACTTCGTCCGGGCGATCGAGGAGAGCGAACTGCTCGGCGCCTTCACCCGGTACGTCATCGACAAGGCGCTCACGGTCGCCGCCGACTGGGCGCGGCACGGTCTCGACGTACCGATCTCGATCAACCTGTCGGCCCGCAGCCTGCTCGACCCCCGGCTGCCGGCCGAGGTGGCGGAGTCGTTGCGACGGCACCAGGTGCCGCCGCACCGGCTGGTGCTGGAGATCACCGAGACGGTGATGATGAGCGAGCTGGAGGTCATCGACGAGGTGCTCGCCGCGCTGCGCCAGATGGGGGTGCGCATCGCGGTCGACGACTTCGGCACCGGCTTCTCGTCGCTGACCTTCCTGACCCGGATCTCGGTGGACGAACTGAAGGTCGACCGGTCGTTCGTGATGAAGATGGCGGAGTCGCCGGAGGCGGCGGCGATCGTCCGGACCACCGTGGACCTCGGTCGGGAGCTGGGCCTGCGGGTGGTGGCCGAGGGCGTGGAGACCGCCGACCAACGGGCGGCACTGGCCGAACTGGGGTGCGACGCGGCGCAGGGCTACCACTTCTTCCGGCCCATGCCCTCGGACAAGATCGTGGCGGTGCTCCGGTCGCTGTTCGACTCCGCCCAGGCCCGGATCCTGCCGCTGCGCGCCGACGGCGCCTCCTGAGGACATATCCCACCCTGGTCGACGTACCGTTGAGGAGTTCCCGGAAGGTCACGGTGCGGCGGGGCTACGGGCTGCTGTTGGTGTCCGGTCGTCGGGTGAGGTAGCCCGGGGCCGGGAGGGGTTGTCCGCCGAGGAATCCACGGATCAGAAGGGCCCGGCGGATGAGTCGGCTGACGGGGACCCAGACCATGAACCGGGCGTGCAGTTCGACGGGGTCCGGTCCGGGGTTCGGGCTCAGCCTGCAGAGGTCGTGGGCGGCCTCCTACAGGGTCGTGCCGAGGTGGACGAACAGTGCCAAGGGGGGCGAGGGCGGTACTCCTCGCGTAGCGCGGTCTTGGTGGTGTCACAGGGCCAGTCGAGTGGCAGGCGCGGCAGGTCCAGGTCGGGCGGTGGGGTGTGTGCTCGGGGCCGGCTGGTGGTGTGGTCATGTCACCGAGTACGACGGTGCTCAGCGGCTGACGGTGACACGGGAGGTATGGGGGTGGGGGTGGTGTGAGTCGGCCGGCCCCGGCGGTGTGGTGGCCGTTGGCGGCGTTCCAGGCGGGTGTCCGCCGTTGGTGGTGGCCCGAGCGCGGGCCGGTGGGGCATGGTGGGCAGCCAGGTGAGGACGGCCGGCACGGGGGCGAGGGCGTACGGCGCGTTGGGCACCGACGCGTCGCCGAGGCAGCGCCACCAGCGTCAAGCCGGCACCTCAGCCACAGCCAGCGCCAGTTGACGCCTTGCGTGTGGCTCATCTTTCGTCACGCTGCATCGGCGGCCCAGATTGGATGTCGGCGGGACTGAGGCACCCGACGCGCGGTTGGCCGCCTTCCCCAAGCCTTCCTCCGCGCGGCCCGCCCTCGCCAGCGGGGACCAGACAGCGGTGCTGGCTGGTCTCCCCGCCACCGAATCCACCACATCCGGTGGCAACCGCTCTCGCGATAGGTACGCCCGATCAGCTATCTGCCCACCTAGTCGAGTTGGCGGCGCGGGCGCGTGCGGGACTGACGCCGGTCGAGAATGAAGCGTCGCCCGATCTTATTGAGGCTGCTGGCTACTGGAGCGAGAACGCGGTCGAGTTCCTGCGCGCAAGAGGAGTGGGTATCGATGATGTTTCTCCATGGGCTATCGTTGCCATGATTTTTTCCGCCGGATTGGTATACGAATAGAGCGGTGAGGGTGCGGTGCCCGCTACGCCAAACTCGCCCGTCGCCTGCCGCGGCTGCTCGCCCAGGCCATTGCCGCCCGCGACGCCGCCGCTGTCGACGAGGCGTCGCAGGCGGCCAGTCGACTGGCCCAGACGTCCAACTGTTGATCAAGCTGCACGACGACGGCATGGCCTGGGCCACCGCTGACCGAGCGGTCCAGGCCGCCCGTGGCGGCCACGACCCCTTGGCGCTGGCTGACGCGCGCAGGCTGGCCGCGATCGTGATGCGCCGTACCCAGCACCGCGACGGGGCGCGGAAGCTGATGCTCGATACCGCCCGAACGTTGCAGGCCGACACCGGCCTAACCAACGTCGCCCAAAGCGCCCTGTACGGGCAACTGCTGGCTGCGGCCTCGTATGCCGCCGCGATGCGCGACGACCCCGGCAGCGCCTGGCCTTGCTCAGCGAGGCCGAAGATGCCGCTCGCCGGGCCGGCGGCATCAAGGTGACCGGTTCAACACGCTCGAACCGGCCGGTCTACAAGATCAGCGTGTCGCGGGTGCTCGGCGGCTACGGCACCGCGCGGCTGGTCGACCCGGCCCGGCTCATCTCGCCAGAGCACCGTGCCCGGTACTGGGAGAACACCGTCCTGGCTCTGTACGCCGCGGTCGCCCGCAGGCGGCGTTCCCGGCGCCGCCGGCTGCCGAGCGTGACACCCACAGGAGGTCCGGTTCCGGCCCTGGGGGCGGCAGCTCACCGCCGACCTGCTCTCCAAGAGCAGTCATCGCCTCCCATGTGTGCGCGGGTTCGCCAGCCGCGTCGGGGTGCTCTGACCCGATGCCGGGGTGTTCGATCTGCACCAACAGCAGCGCCGCGGACCCACTCGACGCGGTGTCACCCATCGCCGGACTGCGGCCGAGGCCGCCGAGGACCGTCAGCCCTTAACAAAATCGAGTGCATCCCAATGCAGTATTGACGATCGGACAGTGGGTCGGTAGCGTGATTCCACGCCGGATTGGTCTCTCTCTGGTGGAGACGGCCTAGACACGGCTGAGGTCTCGGCATGGCCGCAGACACACATAGCAATGCCCCGGGTGGCATGCTGCGCAGAGGCGGACCCGGGGCTTACAGAGCAAGGTTACCACAGGTCATCCGCCCCGCAATCGATTCGGCAGGAGACGAGCGCAGATGAGTGACGACCTCCCCGGCTGGATTACCGAGTGCTTCTCTCCTGCTCGCCTGGAGCCCTACCTGCGCGCGGCGAAGGGCGACGCGCAGGGGGCCATGCGCCTCTACTGGTGGAACGCAAAGATCGCCGAAGCCTTCTCCTTTCCGCTCGGTCATCTTGAGGTAGCGGTCCGTAACGCGTTGCATTCCCGACTACGGGAGCGGTACGAACGAGCCGACTGGTGGGCAGCGGCTCCCTTGACTGAGAGCAGCCTGTGGCGCGTGGAGCAGGCGCGCCTCAAGTTTGCACGGCGTGGCGGACGACAGCCGTCCGCCGACGACGTTGTTGCTCAGTTGTCCTTCGGATTCTGGGTCGCGCTTGTCAGCAGGAGCTACGACCGTCCGCTCTGGGTGCCGGCCCTCCATCGGGCGTTCCCGCACTATGCCGGCCGACGCGACACGCTCCATCGGGGTTTGGACACCATGCGGTTGCTGCGGAACCGGATCGGCCACCAGGAACCGATCCATCACCGCGATCTTGTGGCCGACCATGCCACGATCTATCGGCTGTTGGGCTACCTCAGCCCCGATCTCGCCGACGGCGTACGACTGCACGATCGTGTGCCTGCGGTTCTGCAGGAGAGACCGCGCTGAGCGTGGGCCGACGCTTGATGATCTGCAACTGCACCTCGCTTGGGGGCGGCTTGTGTCACCTGATACTGATGTACTGATCAATCGGGCCGACATCGCCAGGCTGGCCGGCGTGCAGCGGCCAGCGGTGACGAACTGGGGTCGGCGTTATCCCGACTTCCCCCGGCCAGTCACGGTGAATGCGGGGGTCGAACTCTTCCGCGCTGCGGATGTGGCGGCATGGCTCTCGTCCCGGAAGATCCCGCGTGACGCTCGCCTTGCCGGCGAACCAGAAGGCATCACCTACGGTGATCGTCTTCGGCGCAATCTGCCGCAGCTTGTCGATCTCGGACCTGCCCAGCTTGGGCGGTCTATCGTCGAGGTGCTCACCGAGCCTGCCAAGCTGGATGCCTTCCGCGACGTTCTGGACATAGGCGAGCACCGGGACCTTCTCCTGATCCTCGTGCATGCGGCGGCTTGCCGGCCGACGGACTGGTCTAAGCTGGTGCAATCTGCGAACCGGTCGTCCGCAGAGTTTCTCGGTGAGTTGCGGACGGTCCTGACCATGCCCGATTTGGGGCCCTTCACTGAATTCTTTCGAGCGGTGATGGCGACCGCGCACCGTATCGAGCTGACGAAGGAGGTCGTTCGGGCTATCGACAAGGGTGTGGACGGAACCCCGGTCGGGCGGACCTCGCTGTTGTGGCATGTCTTCGGCGGCCTACTTGAAAGGTTTGCGGAACGGGCGGGCGGACGCGGGGTGGAGCGTTACACTCCGCCTTCGGTCACGCGTCTGGCTGCGCGGATCCTCAAGGCGACGGGAGGTGGCACTTCCGTCTATGATCCATTTTGTCGTTCCGGCGAATTCCTTTCGGCTGTGGTGGCTGAGGTTGCGGGCAACCCTGTCGACCCGTCGAAACAACTACGAGTGGAGGGGCGGCATCCGAGGGCGGCAACGAGCCAAGTCGCTGAGCTGCATCTGAACCTGCTGGGCTTGAGTCCCGTGGTGAGGCCGGGACTCAGCCTGGCGGATCCGCCGCGGGCGAGCTACGACATCGTGGTCTCGAATCCACCATTTAATATGCGGATCGATGAGCATATGCTGCAGAGGCACACGTGGACGTATGGGAAGCTGCGCAACGCGAACTTCGCCTGGTTGCAGCATGTCGTGTCGGCCATGAGTCCCGAAGGTCGCGGGGCCGTACTTATGCCAAACAACGCTTGCTTCTCGACATCGAAGAGTGACCGGGCTATCCGTGCTGACTTGGTGGAGCGCGGATACGTTGTCAGTCTTGTCGCGCTTCCTTCGCAGCTTTTCGCTGGCACGGCGGTGCCCGCAACACTGTGGGTGCTCGCCAAGCAGCGTCCAGTCTCCGACGAGATTTTGTTCCTCGACGCGAGCTCAATGGGGACGCTTGTGTCCCGTACATCGCGTGTCCTTGGTGAGGACGAGTTGTCCGAGGTGGAGAAAGCCTTTCGGGCGTGGTGGAGTGGTGATCGGGATGCGTTGCTGGAGAACCGGTGGGCGCGGCGAGTGACATTGGAGGAAATCCGGAGTCGTGAATACTCGCTCAACCCGCTATCTTACGTGGATTTCCGGCATCGGGAGGAGGAAGTTGAGAAGCAGCTTGCTCAGGTTCAGCTGTTGTCCGTCGACCTGCGGCGGTTGCGAGTCCGTGTGGCGGAGGTGAGTGGAGGTGCCCTCGAAGCGAGTCGACTCGAACATCGCAGCAACGACCGTCGACGAACCCGCGCGGTTCTGATAGGTGATGTGCCGGACAGCTGGGATGAGGTGCCCTTGGGTCGGCTTGCCGACATTCAGGCAGGGCCGAAACTGTCGAAAGCAGGCACCGTGTCAAAGGATGTCCCGGTCGTCCAACCCAGGGACCTCAGGGATGGGTGGATCGCAGGAGAGACGGTCAAGCCCGAACCGGCTTCGGAAGAACTTGTCCACCGTTATGGACTGCGGCCTGGCGACGTTCTCTGCGCGCGTACCGGGGAGCTGGGCCGACATGGTCTGGTCGAGGCCGAGCACACCGGCTGGCTCTTCGGCACCGGGTTGCTCCGAGTCCGTCCGAGACCAGGGATTCTGCCCAATTATCTTGCCCACTACCTTGGGCTATCGGCTGTCCGTGAGTGGATAATCCGGCATGCGAGCGGGACAGCTGTGCCCACCATCAACCAGACGATTCTTGCAGAGCTGCCGGTCGTACTGCCTCCGCTGAGTTGGCAAGAAGACATCGGTCGAGTCATGGACGTCGCTCGGGATGAGGCCCGCCTCCACGAGCAGTTGGCGAGGCTTGCGACCCGGCACCGTCAGGTCCTCGGGCCGCTGCTGATGACCGGAGTGCTGTCGCCGCGCGAGCTGCCCGAGCGCACCTGACGGGCTCCGGTTCCCCCGACGTCGGCTGATCCGGTCGGCGCTGGTCGCAATCGGGCGTCGACCGGTCGATTGAGGATCTACCGGGCTGACGTGCGGGCGGCAGCCACCGTCGGTTGATTCGCTGCCGACAGGCGGCGTGTGTCAGCCGGGGTCGGTGTCGACGAGGTCGCGGGCTCGCCCGGGTGGCCCGGGGATGTGTGCCGGGGTGGTCCGTGCGGCGGCGGACGCGGCACAGCGGTTATCGTCGTCGGGTGAACCGACTGGCCGGCGCCACCAGCCCGTACCTGCTGCAGCACCAGGACAACCCGGTCGACTGGTGGCCCTGGTCGGCCGAGGCGTTCGCCGAGGCGGCACGTCGGGACGTGCCGGTGCTGATCTCCATCGGCTACGCCGCCTGCCACTGGTGTCACGTCATGGCCCACGAGTCGTTCGCCGACGAGGACGTGGCCCGGGTGCTGAACGACAACTTCGTCTCGATCAAGGTGGACCGCGAGGAGCGGCCGGACGTCGACGCGGTCTACATGACCGCCACGCAGGCGATGACCGGGCAGGGCGGCTGGCCGATGACCGTCTTCGCCGCCCCGGACGGCACCCCGTTCTACTGCGGCACGTACTTCCCCAAACCGCAGTTCCTGCAGCTTCTCCGGGCGGTGGCCGCGGCCTGGACCGGGCGGCGGGAGGAGGTGCTGCGCCAGGGCGCCGCCGTGGTGGAGGCGATCGGCCGGGCCCGGGCCCTCGGCGGGCCGAGCAGCCCGCTGGGCGCCGACCTGCTCGACGCCGCCGCCGACCAGCTCGCCCGGGAGTACGACGAGGTCAACGGCGGGTTCGGCGGCGCGCCGAAGTTTCCCCCGCAGATGAACCTGCTCTTCCTGCTCCGCCACCACCAGCGCACCGGATCGACCCGGAGCCTGGAGATCGTCCGGCACACCTGTGAGGCGATGGCCCGGGGCGGCATCTACGACCAGCTCGCCGGCGGGTTCGCCCGCTACTCGGTGGACGGCCACTGGACGGTGCCGCACTTCGAGAAGATGCTCTACGACAACGCCCAGCTGTTGCGGGTCTACACCCTGCTGTGGCGGCTGACCGGGGACGAGCTGGCCGGGCGGGTCGCGGCCGAGACCGCCGCGTTCCTCCTGGACGACCTGGGCACCCCCGACGGCGGCCTGGCCTCGGCGTTGGACGCCGACACCGAGGGGGTGGAGGGCGCCACGTACGTCTGGACCCCACAGCAGCTCGTCGAGGCGCTCGGCCCGGACGACGGTGCCTGGGCCGCCGACCTGTTCGCGGTGACCGAGGCCGGCAGCTTCGAACACGGCACCAGCGTCCTCCGGCTGGCCAGGGACATCGACGGCGCCGACCCCGGGCTGCGCGAACGCTGGCGCCGGGTCCGGACCCGACTGCGGGCGGTCCGGGACCGGCGACCGCAGCCGGCCCGGGACGACAAGGTGGTGGCGGCCTGGAACGGACTGGCCGTCACCGCCCTGGTCGAGTACGCCGCCCTCACCGCCGACCCGGTCACCACCGCCGCCGCGGTCGGGATCGCCGAGGTGCTGGCCGACCGGCACATCGTCGACGGGCGACTCCGCCGGGTCTCCCGCCACGGCCGGGTCGGGACGCCCCCCGGGGTGCTGGAGGACTACGGCGCGGTCGCGGAGGCGTTCTGCGCCGTACACCAGCTGACCGGGCAGGGTCGCTGGCTGCGGCTGGCCGGTGAGCTGCTCGACACCGCCCTGGCGCGGTTCGCCACCGGCCGGGGTGGCTTCTACGACACCGCCGACGACGCCGAGCGGCTGATCAGCCGACCGGCCGACCCGACCGACAACGCCACCCCGTCCGGGCTGTCGTCGGTGGCGGCGGCGCTGGTGACCTACGCCGCGTTGACCGGGCAGACCCGCTACCGGGAGGTCGCCGAGACCGCGCTCGGCACCCTGGCCCCGATCGTCGCCCGGCACGCCCGGTTCACCGGCTACGCGGCCGCCGTCGGGGAGGCGCTGCTCTCCGGTCCGTACGAGATCGCGGTGGTCACCGCCGACCCGACCGGAGACCCGCTGCTCGACGTCGCCCGCCGGCACGCCCCGCCCGGCGCGGTGGTGGTGGCCGGCCCGCCCGACCAGCCCGGGGTGCCGCTGCTGGCCGGCCGGCCGATGCGCGACGGCCGGTCGACCGCGTACGTCTGCCGCGGCTTCGTCTGCGACCGTCCGGTGACCGACCCGGAGGACCTGCTGTCGCAGCTGCGTCGGGGCGGCGGCTAGGCTGGCGCCGCTATGGATCCCCGTACCGGTCTACCCGTGGTCGGCATGGTGGGGGCGGGCCAGCTCGCCCGGATGACCCACCAGGCCGCGATCTCCCTCGGCCAGTCGCTTCGCGTCCTGGCGCTCGACCCCGCCGACGGCGCCGCGCTGGTCGCCTCCGACGTCCGGATCGGCCACCACACCGACCTCGCCGCGCTGCGGGACTTCGCCGACGGCTGCGACGTGGTCACCTTCGACCACGAGCACGTGCCCAACGAGCACGTCCGGGCCCTCGCCGAGGCCGGCGTGACGGTCTACCCGCCGGCGGACGCGCTGCGGTACGCCCAGGACAAGCGGGCGATGCGCGAGCGGCTGGCCGAGCTGGGTGCCCCGGTGCCACGCTGGCGGCCGGTGACCACCCCGGCCGGGTTGGTCGAGTTCGCCGAGCAGGTGGGTTGGCCGGTCGTCCTGAAGACCGCCCGGGGTGGCTACGACGGGCGTGGGGTGTGGGTGGTCGACGACCCGACCGAGGCCACGCGCCTGGTCGACCGGCTGCTCACCGGGCACGCCGAGCTGATCGTCGAGGAACGGGTGGCGCTGCGTCGGGAGCTCGCCGTCCAGGTGGCGCGCTCGCCGTTCGGGCAGGTGGCGGCGTACCCGGTGGTGGAGACCGTGCAGCGGGACGGCATCTGTGTGGAGGTGCTGGCTCCGGCGCCCCGACTGTCGGAGGAGCTGGCGCTGGCCGCGC
>CALGAM010000157.1 GCA_937951935.1 uncultured Micromonospora sp.
ATCTCGATCACCCGGTCGGTGTGCACCTTGATGATCGCGCCCATCTTCTGCAGGACGCAGATCAGGTCGATGATCTCGGGCTCGACGGCCGCGTTGCGCAGCTCGGTGACCCCCTCGGCCAGCACGGCGGTCAGCAGCACCTGCTCGGTGGCGCCGACGCTCGGGTACGGCAGCTCGAACTTCGTCCCGGACAGCCCGTTCGGCGCGGTGAGGTACATCCCCTCGGGCCGCTTGTCGACGATCGCACCGAACTGGCGCAGGGCCTGGATGTGGAAGTCGATCGGCCGTGGCCCGATGTGGCAGCCGCCGAGGTTCGGGATGAACGCGTGCCCGAGCCGGTGCAGCAGCGGACCGCAGAACAGGATCGGGATCCGACTCGACCCGGCGTGCACGTTGATCTCGTCCGTGCTCGCGCTCGCCACGTTGGTCGGGTCGAAGATCAGCTCGCCGTCCTCCTCGCCGTCGGTGACCTTGACGCCGTGCAGTTCGAGCAGACCCCGGACGACCTCGACGTCGCGGATCCGCGGTACGTCGAACAGCCGGCTCGGCCCGTTGCCGAGCAGGGCGGCGACCATCGCCTTGGAGACGAGATTCTTCGCACCGCGCACCCGGATCTGCCCGTTAAGCGGCGTACCTCCGTGTACGACCAGGACGTCGTCGGTCAACGCAACCTCCAGCGGGTCGATGCTGCTTCGCGCGAGCTGCCGGCGAGGGCGGCCATCGGTCGACACGTGTCACCGGCGGCGGCGCACGGTCGTGCCGACCCCGATGGGCCTGTCGCGGCATGGGTCTGTGACGGCCCCGGCAGCATAGCGCTCCGTCACAGTAGTGGCAGCGGTCACGGCGGGCGAGTGGTGTGAACCGGTGACGGAGGTACGAAATTCCGCCTGGTCGTCGCGGTGCGTGACCGTTGGTCAGGGCAGCGCGAGCATCTGGTCCAGCGCGGCGCGGGCGTGGCGGGCGGTCTCCGGATCCACCGTGATCTGGTTCGGCACCCGGCCCGCGACCAGCTCCTCCAGCGCCCAGACCAGGTGTGGCATGTCGATCCGGTTCATCGTCGAGCAGTAGCAGACCGTCCGGTCCAGGAACATGATCTGCTTGTCGGGGTGGGCGTGGGCGAGCCGACGGACCAGGTTGAGTTCCGTGCCGACCGCCCAGGCCGAGCCGGCCGGCGCCGCCTGGATGGTGGAGATGATGTACTCGGTCGAGCCGACGTAGTCCGCCGCCGTCACCACCTCGTGGCGGCACTCCGGGTGGACCAGCACGTTCACCCCGGGCACCCGGCTGCGGACCTCGTCGACGCTGTCCCGGGTGAAGCGACCGTGCACCGAGCAGTGCCCCCGCCAGAGGATCATCCGGGCGTCCCGGAGCTGCTGCGGGGTGAGGCCGCCACCCGGCTTGTGCGGGTCGTAGAGCACGCAGTCGGCCAGGTCGAAGCCCAGCTTCAGCACCGCCGTGTTCCGGCCCAGGTGCTGGTCGGGGAGGAAGAGGACCCGCCGGCCCCGCTCGAAGGCCCAGCGCAGGGCCCGTTCGGCGTTGGACGAGGTGCAGACCACCCCGCCGTTGCGGCCGACGAAGCCCTTGATGTCGGCCGAGGAGTTCATGTACGTCACCGGGACCGTGGAGTCGGCGATGCCCAGGTCGGCCAGCGTCTCCCAGGCCGTCTCGACCTGGCTCAGCGCCGCCATGTCGGCCATCGAGCAGCCGGCGGCCAGGTCCGGCAGGATGACGCGCTGCGCGTCGCTGGTGAGGATGTCCGCGCTCTCGGCCATGAAGTGCACGCCGCAGAAGACGATGTACTCGGCGTCGGGCCGGGCGGCGGCCTCGCGGGCGAGCTTGAACGAGTCCCCGGTGACGTCGGCGAACTGGATCACCTCGTCACGCTGGTAGTGGTGGCCGAGGATGAAGACCCGGTCACCCAGCGCGGCCTTGGCGGCGGCGGCCCGGTCCACCAGGCTCGGGTCGCTGGGCGGGGGAAGCGCCCCCGGACAGTCCACGCCGCGCTCGCTGGACGGGTCGGCGCCCCGGCCCAGGAGCAGCAGGGCGGTTGCGGTGCTGGACGGCTCTACCCACGTCGAAGTCACGATCTCCATGTTTCCACAGCCGGGCCCGGTTTCCGCCGGCCCGGGTGTGGGCTGCCACACTTGCCGACCATGCGGATCCTGATCTGTCCGGACAAGTTCGCCGGGACGCTCTCGGCACCCGAGGCGGCCGCGGCGATCGCCGAGGGGTGGCGGGAGGGTGCCCCGGACGACGAACTGGAGATCCGGCCACTCTCCGACGGCGGACCGGGATTCCTCGACGTGCTCGCCACCGCGGTGCCCGGGCGGCGGGTACCGGTGCGGACCGTCGACCCGCTCGGCCGGCCGGTCGGCGGCGAGGTCCTGCTCGGCCAGGACGGGACCACGGCGTACGTCGAGAGCGCCCAGGCCTGCGGCCTGCACCTGCTGGCGGCCCACGAACGGGACGTGAGGCGGACCACCTCGTTCGGGCTCGGGGCGCTGATCGCGACCGCCGCCGAGTGCGGTGCCCGGCGGGTGGTGATCGGGCTGGGTGGTTCGGCGGTGAACGACGGGGGAGCGGGGATGCTCACCGCGCTGAACGCCGTCCCGGTGGACGTGGCGGGGATGGCCCTGCCGTACGGCGGGGCGGCGCTGGTGGCGGTCGCGGGGTTGGCCGGGCTGCCGCAGATCCGGGCGATGGAGCTGGTCGCGGCGACGGACGTGGACAACCCGCTCACCGGACCGACGGGGGCGTCGTACGTGTTCGGGCCGCAGAAGGGCGCCTCACCGGAGGACGTGCTGCTGCTCGACGCCGCGTTGGCCCGTTTCGCCGAGGTGCTGGAGCGGGACCTGCCGGGCTGTCCGCCGGGACTGGCCGGGCTGCCGTACGGCGGGGCGGCCGGCGGGCTGGGTGCGGCCGTGCTGGCGCTCGGCGGGCGGTGCGAGTCCGGTATCGCGCTGGTCTCCCGACTGATCGGACTGGACGCCGCGCTGGATCGGGCCGACCTGGTGATCACCGGGGAGGGCTCGTTCGACCACCAGTCGCTGCGCGGCAAGGTGGTGGCCGGGGTGGCGGGCGCGGCCCGGGACCGCGGACTGCCGTGCGTGGTGCTGGCTGGTCGGGTCAGCACCGGGCGCCGGGAGTCGGCGGCGGCGGGGGTGACCGAGGCGCACAGCCTGGTCGAGTACTTCGGGGGCGAGCCGCACGGTGGGGTCGAGCGGGCGACGAGCCGTCCGACCGAGGGCCTGCGGGCGCTGGCGGCGCGGCTGGCCCGGCAGTGGGGGCGCCGCTGACGCCGGCTTCCGCCGGCGGACACGGGGTGGGCCGCCGGGCGCGACATCCGGGACGGGCGGGGCCGAAACGAGCCCGGGTACTTCGGTCGAGGCCGGGTGAGCAGCGCCGCGTCCACCTACAATCGAGGGGACCCGGCTTGGGAATGACCGGCCATCCGACTAGCGTTGGCCTCTTACGGACAGATATCGCACCGGCGCAGGGAGACTTTCACGTGACAACGCCAGCGCAGACCGAGTCGACCGCGGCAACCACCCCGCGCAGCGTCATCCTCACCGACGTCGCTGCGCAGAAGGTGAAGGCTCTGCTCGAGCAGGAGGGCCGGGACGACCTGCGACTGCGGGTCGCCGTGCAGCCGGGTGGCTGCTCCGGCTTGCGTTACCAGCTCTTCTTCGACGAGCGGTCGCTCGACGGTGACATCGTCAGCGAGTTTGGCGGGGTTGAGGTCGTCGTCGACCGGATGAGCGCGCCGTACCTGGCCGGCGCGACCATCGACTTCGCCGACCGCATCGACGCCCAGGGCTTCACCATCGACAACCCGAACGCGCAGAACTCCTGCGCGTGTGGCGACTCGTTCCACTGACAGGGGCTTTCCCACCAGATACCGGATCTCGTCCCGGGTGGGCCGTCCGCGTACCCGGCACGCCCGACCACCGGCGTGGTCGGGCGTCCGGGGCTGCGGGCGGCCCACTCCGCTGTTCGCGGTACGCCGTCGGCGAGCAGCGGCGTCCCATATATGGGGATCGATGGCTCTACGGGAGAAGAAGCATTTGGTGACCGGTTCGTTACTGATTCGGGACAGGACGGAACCAAAACGGTAGGCTGTCCCGGCTGCGGTCCCATCTCTCCGATACCGAGGCCGACATGAAGATCGCCGTTACCGGCTCAATCGCGACCGACCACCTGATGTCCTTCCCGGGGCGGTTCGCGGATCAGTTCATCGCCGACCAGCTGCACAAGGTGTCGCTCTCCTTCCTCGTCGACGAGCTGGTGCTCCGGCGCGGCGGGGTGGCCGCCAACATCGCCTTCGGGATGGCCCAGCTCGGGCTGCGCCCCATCCTGCTCGGCGCCGTCGGCACCGACTTCGACGACTACCGGTCGTGGCTGGAGCGGCACGGCGTCGACTGCGAGTCGGTGCACGTCAGCCAGGTGGCACACACCGCCCGGTTCGTCTGCACCACCGACATCGAGATGTGCCAGATCGCGTCCTTCTACGCCGGTGCGATGAGTGAGGCCCGCAACATCGAACTCGCCCCGGTCGCGGCGCGGGTGGGCGGGCTCGACCTCGTCCTGATCAGCGCCAACGACCCGGACGCGATGCTGCGCCACTCCGAGGAGTGCCGGCAGCGCGGGTACCCCTTCGCCGCCGACCCGTCGCAGCAGCTCGCCCGGATGGACGGCGCCGACGTGATGTCGCTGATCGACGGCGCCGACTACCTGCTGACCAACGAGTACGAGAAGTCGCTGCTGCAGAGCAAGGTCGGGCTGACCGACGACCAACTGCTGGAGCGGGTGAAGATCCGGGTGACGACCCTGGGCAAGGACGGCGTGGAGATCGCCGGGCGCGACATCGCCCCGTTCCGGGTACCGATCGCCCGCGAGACGCACATCGCCGAGCCGACCGGGGTCGGGGACGGCTTCCGGGCGGGCTTCTTCGCCGCCATCTCGTGGGGGCTCGGCCTGGAACGGGCCGCCCAGGTCGGCTCGCTCCTCGCCACCCTGGTGCTGGAGACCGTCGGTACCCAGGAGTACGAGGTCCGCCCCGACCTGTTCGTCAAGCGCCTGGCCGAGTCGTACGGCGACGAGGCCGCCGAGGATGTCCGGCCGCACCTGATCCCGGGCTGACCCCGGTCAGCGCGCGCGGCGGATGTCGTAGGCGGGCGAGCCGTCCACGGTCGAGGCACCGAGGAACTCCTGCCCCCGTATCCGGCACCACGCGGGGATGTCGACGGCCGCCGCCGGGTCGTCGGCGAGAACCCGCAGCACCGCACCGACCGGCAGGTCGGGCATCCGGCGGGCGGCCGCGATCACGGGTAGCGGGCAGCGCTGGCCGAGACAGTCGACGACCTCGTCGGGTGTGTGGCCCGGGGAATCCGTACCCATCCGGCGATTCTGCGCCGCCGGTCGCCCGGCCGCCAACCGACCCCGCCACGGCGTGCCGCCGGCCGGTTCACAGGCCGACCACCCCGGCCTCGGCCCGCAGGTCGGCGACGATCCCCGGCAGCTCGGCGAGGAAGCGCTCCACCTCGGCCTCGGTGCTGTCCCGGTGCAGCGAGATGCGGATGTTGCCGTGCGTCAGCACGCCCATCGCCTCCAGCACGTGCGACGGGCGCAGCGTCGACGAGGTGCAGGAGGAGCCGGAGGAGACGGCGAAACCCCGGCGGTCCAGCGCGTGCAGCAGCGCCTCGCCGTCGACGTACAGGCAGGAGAAGGTGACCAGGTGCGGCAGCCGGTCGACGGGGTCACCGACCACCTCGACGTCGGGGACCGTCGCCGGCACGGTGGTGCGGATCCGCTCCACCAGCGGCGCCAGCCGGGCCGCCTCGGCGTCCGCCTCGGCCGCCGCGGCCCGCAGCGCGGCGACCGCCGCCACGATCGCCGGCAGGTTCGGTGCCCCGGGGCTGCGGCCCGCCTCCCGGTCGTCGGCCGGGTACGGCGACTCCCAGCGGCAGCCCTTGCGTACCACCAGGATCCCGACCCCGGGCGGGCCGCCCCACTTGTGGGCGCTGGCCGACAGCACCGACCACCCCTCGGGCACCGGCACCCGTCCCACCGACTGGGCGGCGTCGACGTAGAGCGGGACCCCGGCCGCCGCGCAGGCCCGCGCCGCCTCCGCCACCGGCTGGAGGGTCCCCACCTCGTGACTGGCGCTGATCAGCGCGGCCAGCGCCACCCCGGGTGCGGCGACCGCGGCCGACCAGGCGTCGAGGTCGAGCCGCCCGACGCGGTCCACCGGCACCGACGTCGCCACGCCGCCCGCCTCGACGTGCCGCCGCGCGGCGTGTAGCACCGCCGAGTGCTCGATCGCCGAGTGCACCAGGACGTTCCCGACCCGGCGCCGCCCGGCCAGGACACCGAGCACGGCGGCGTGCGCCGCGGCGGTGCCGCTGGTGGTGAACGAGAGCTCGTCGGGACGTACCCGAAGCACCTCGGCGGCCGCGGCCCGCGCCGCGTCGAGGAGCTGGCGGGCACGCCGGGCCTGGCTGTACAGCTTCGCCGGGTCCGCCCAGCCGTCCTCCAGGGCGGCGAGCATCGCCTGGCGGGCCACCGGGTGCAACGGTGCGGCGGCGGCCGCGTCGAAGTACGCCGAGGGCTGGTTCACCAGGAAACGGTAACGCGAGGGCCGAACCGGGCAAGATCCCTCGGCGGGGTGGGGACGCCGACCCCAAAGCCGCTGCGCCGACGCAGGTCGAGTAATCTGCGACCGTCGGTGACGCCTTTGCCGCCGGTGTCGAGATAGCGGACAGTGTGCGGCGCACTAGGGAGGCAGGACCAGGTGGTCGCAAGGGGTTCGGAGGTACCGCCGTCGGTCGTACGGCACAACAGTCCCCGGGGTGCCCGAGGGCGTGACCAGCGGCGCGCGTTCGGCCGGCTGGCCGGGCTCGGCGCCGGCGGTGCCGCGTTGCTCGCCCTGCTGACCGGGTGTGACGTCGGGCAGACGTTCGACGGCTTCGGCTGGCCCCAGGGAGGCATCAGCCCGGAGTCCCGCCGGATGTACGACCTGTGGATCGGCTC
The DNA here is from genome assembly GCA_937951935.1 of uncultured Micromonospora sp. Taxonomy (GTDB): domain Bacteria; phylum Actinomycetota; class Actinomycetes; order Mycobacteriales; family Micromonosporaceae; genus Plantactinospora. The sequence continues at coordinate 7,030 of CALGAM010000157.1, forward strand.
CGTCATCGCCGCCCTCGCGGTCGGTGTCTTCGTCTGGGGCCTGATCTTCTGGTGCATCATCCGGTACCGGAAGCGGGGCGAGTCGCTGCCGGTGCAGACCCGGTTCAACATGCCGATGGAGTTTCTCTACACCATCGCGCCGATCCTGGTCGTCTCGGTGCTCTTCTACTACACCGCCGTCGTGCAGACCGGGGTCAACAAGGTCACGGACGACCCCGACGTCACCGTCGAGGTCGTCGCCTTCAAGTGGAACTGGCAGTTCAACTACCGGGATCGGCCGGGTGAGGACGCCCGGACCATCGCCTCGACGCTGGGCACCAGCGAGGTCATCCCGATCCTCGTCCTGCCGACCGGGCGGAGCATCCGGATCGAGGAGACCAGCCGGGACGTCATCCACTCGTTCTGGGTGCCGGAGCTGCTGTTCAAGCGCGACGTCTTCCCCGGCAACGTCCGCAACGTCTTCCAGGTGACCAGCCTGGACCAGGAGGGGGCGTTCGTCGGTCGGTGCGCGGAGCTGTGCGGCACGTACCACGCGATGATGAACTTCGAGCTCCGGGTGGTCTCACCGGAACGGTACGACCGGTTCATCGCCGCGAAGCAGCAGGGCCAGTCGACCCAGGAGGCCCTGGCCCTGATCGGCGAGCCGCCGCTGGCGACCACGACGACGCCGTTCGAGACCCGGCGGGACGCCAACAACTTCGGTAACGCGAGCGCCGCGGGCGCGGGAAGCTGAGGACGGCGGAGATGAAGTCTGAGTGGCGCCTGTTCGGCATCGTCTCGTTCTTCCTGGCGATCGCCACCGTCGTGTACGGGTTGTGGACCGACGGCGAGACCGGGCGGATCGAGTGGATCGGCGTCGTCGCGCTGCTGCTGTCCTGCCTGCTGACCGCCATGTGCGGGGGGTTCTTCTGGTTCGTCTCCCGCCGCATCGAGCCCCGTCCCGAGGACCGGCCGGACGGTGAGATCGCCGACGGTGCCGGCGAGGTGGGCTTCTTCAGCCCGGGCAGCTACTGGCCGTTCGGGGTGGCCCTGTCCGCCAGCGTGGCGGGGTTGGGGCTGGTGTTCTGGCAGTGGTGGCTGACCATCGCCGGCCTGGTCGCGGTCCTCTTCACCGCCAGCGGCCTGCTCTTCGAGTACTACACCGGTACCCGGCGGACCGCCGAGCACTGATCGCCCGACAGGACACGCGGTACGACCCGCCGCCCACCCCGGGCGGCGGGTCGTACGCCGTCCGGGGGTTGTGGGCCCGAGGAGCGGCCGGAACCGACCGCGGGCCGCGCCACACGACGGAGAGGAGTTGGGCACGGCCTGGGCGACCGTGACGGCGTCGCCCGGCGCGCCCACGGGTCGGGCGGGGCCCTGGCGTACGGCGACGGGCCCACCGGCATGATCGCCCGTGGACCCGTCACAGCGCGGTGTCCCGCCGGTTGCGGCCGGCGGCCGACCCCGGTCAGCTCAACGTCGGCCCCGGCGTGGTCGCCGTACCGCTCGGAGCCGGCGTTCCGGAGCTGACACCCGGGCTCGGCACCACCGTGACCCCGCCCGGGATCGGCACGCCCAGGCTCTGGGCCAGCGCCACCAACGCGTTGTGGTGCGCCTGGAGCACCGGCGCCGCCTGCTGCGCCACCTGCTTGGCGCCCGGGTCCGAGCCCTGCGTCAGCTCAGCCTGCACCACCTGCATCGCCTGGCTGTGCGCGGTGAGCTGCGCCGTGACCCACTGGGCGTCGAAGTCCGCCCCGCTGACGTTCTGCAGCTGGTTCACCACCGCCTGCTGCTCACTGGTCACCTTGTCCGGCAACGTCAGCTTGCCCGCCGAGGCGACGCTCCGCACCCGCTCGTCCAACTGCGCGTGGTCCGTCACGAACCGAGCGCCGAGCGACTTCACCTCCTGGTTGGTCCCCTTCTGCTGGGCGAGCTTCCCGGTGGTGTCCTCCGCGAGGTTCACCTGGTGGATCGACTGCAGGAACTGCTTGTCCTGGGCGGACAGCGCGGCGGCCGGCGTCCCGGACGGCGTCGGCTGTGTCACGGCGCCGTACGCGGCTCCGGCCGGCGCCAGGCCGAGCAGCACCATCGCGGCGAGCGCGCCCAGGCGTTTGGTGACCGACATGGTTGTTCCCCCCTCCGTCGTTCAACCTCCGGGGTACCCGGTTGTGCGACGGACACGCGGACGACTCCGCTTCGGCCGACATGATCCCGTACGCACCCCGCCGGTGCGGACGACCGGGCCCGGCGGACACGGCACCCCGGCCGGCCACCAGGGGGTGCCGGCGGGCCGAACAGGCAGGTCAGCAGGACGGGCGCGACCGGAGGACACGGGTCATGACGGGACGCGGCGCACGCGACGGCCGGCGGAACGGACGGTCCCGGCACGAGGCGGGCCGCACCGGTCGGTCGGGACGGACGGAACGTGACGGGAGGAACGGACCGCCCGGGTCACTCGGCGGCCTTCGCCGCCCGGGCCACCTCGACCCACCGCGTCAGCGTCCGGGCGGCGGCGCCGGAGTCGATCGACTCCGCGGCCCGCTGCACCGCGGCCCGCAACGCCGGCACCAACTCGCCCGAGAAGCCGCCCTGCGCGACCAGCGCGGCCGCCGCGTTCACCAGCACCGCGTCCCGGACCGGGCCGGGTTCACCGGCGAGCAGCCGACGGGCCACGTCGGCGTTGAAGGCGGCGTCGCCACCCCGCAGGTCACCGGGGGCCGACCGCGGCAGGCCGAGCTCGACGGCATCGACCACCGTCTCGGTGACCCGGCCCTGCCGGGCGATCCAGAGTCGGGTCGGCGCCGCGGTGCTGAACTCGTCGAGACCATCCTCGCCCCGCATCACCAGCACCGAGTCGCCCCGGCGCGCGAAGACCTCGGCCATCACGGGCGCCATCCGCACGTCGAAGCAGCCCACCGCGCCGGAGCGGGGCCGGGCCGGGTTGGTCAGCGGACCGAGGAAGTTGAAGACCGTGGGCACCCCCATCTCACGGCGGGGTACCGCGGTGTGCCGCATCCCGGGGTGGAAGCGGCCGGCGAAGCAGAAGCCGACATTGGCCTCGGCGACACACCGGGCCACGCCGGCCGGGCCCAGATCCAACGGAACTCCGAGGTGTTCGAGCAGGTCGGCGGCGCCGCAGGAGGAGGAGGCGGCGCGGTTGCCGTGCTTGACCACCGGTACCCCCGCCCCGGCCACCACGATCGCGGTCATCGTGGAGATGTTGACGGTGTGGGCCCGGTCGCCACCGGTGCCGACCACGTCGACCGCACGGTCCCGCAGGTCCGGGGGCAGCTCCACCAGGGTCGCCTCGCTGAGCATCGCCTCGACGAAACCGGCCACCTCGGCCGGGGTCTCCCCCTTGGCGCGCAGGGCCACCACGAAACCGGCGATCTGCGCCGTGGTCGCGGCCCCCGACATGATCTCGCCCATCGCCCACGCGGTGTCGGCGGTGGAGAGCTCCTCGGCGCGCAACAGTGCGGCGAGAAGGTTGGGCCAGGTCCGTTCCCCCATACAAGCCTCCCGAGCGATGCGGGGTGGTGGTCGGGTGAGGAGGCGGTGTGGTGATTCCCCGGGCCCGCCGGCGACGTCGGTCAGCCGAGTGCCGGCACTCCGGCGGCGCGGGCGCGGAGCAGCCTGGCCACGGTCTGACCGGTGGTCACCGGGTCGAGCGGGTGCATCAGCGTGGCGTCGACCTGGGCGTACGCCGCGAGCCAACGGTCCGCGGCGCGGGCGATCACCAGGCAGGTCGGCGGAGCGTCGTCACGCTCGTCCTTGATCTGCCGGGCGACGCCCAGCCCGCCGGCCGGGCTGGCCTCGCCGTCGAGCAACAGCAGGTCGATCTCGTACTCGTCGATGAGCCGGATGCACTCGTCGTAGGTCCCGGCCTCGGCGAACTCGACGGTCAGATCGGCGGCCGGCCGGGTCCCCACGGCCAGCCGCATCGCGGTCCGGACCTCGGGGTCGTCGCTGTAGAGCAGAACGGTGTACGAACGATCGCTCATCGGTTGCCAGGCTCCCACCTCGTAGCTGCCCGCCGATCGTACCGGTCGTCCCCGGGCGCCGAACCGCCCGCCCGTCCCCGGGGTGAGCCACGCCCGCATTCCGGGACGGCGTACCGGCCCCGTGCCGGGTTCGACGGGGCGGACCGGCAGGTCAGGACGGGGTGCCCGCGGAGGTACCCGACGCCCGCATGCGGGCCTCCTGACGGTCCAGCTCGCGGTCGATCCGCCGCGCCTCCCGCTCGGACTGCCGCATCCACTGCACGACCAACACGGCGATCATGGTCACGCTGACGAACTCCCCACCGGCCCAGAGAATGCCGCCGGCGATCTTCTGGTCGGTGAACGGATCGATCCATCCGAGGTTCAGCGACGGGTACCAGTCGCCGCCGAGCAGGGTGGTGCTCTGCATGATGGTGAGCCCGAGCACGGTGTGGAACGGCACCGAGAGGAGCATCAGCAGGGCGCGCGCCGGGTACGGCCAGCGGCCCGGCAGCGGGTCCAGCCCCAGCAGGGGCCAGAAGAAGAGGCAACCGGTGGCGACGAAGTGCGCGTGCACCAGCTCGTGGACCAGCGGCTGCTCCAGGCTCACCCGGTAGAGGTCGGTGAAGTACAGCACGAACGGGTTGGCCACGAAGACCGCGTACGCGTAGAGCGGGAACGACACCACCCGCGCGACCCGGCTGTGCAGGACGGCGAGGAGCCGGCGCCGCGGCGCCCCGGTGAGCGTCCGCAGCGCCAGGGTGACCGGCGCGCCGAGCGCCAGGAAGATCGGCGCCACCATGGACAGCACCATGTGCTGGATCATGTGTACCGACAGCAGGGTGGTGTCGTAGGCGCCGAGCCCGCTCAGGGTCACCGCCGCGACTCCGCCGAGACCGGGGCCGAGGAAGAGCACCGTGCGGGCGACCGGCCAGTGGTCGCCCCGGACCCGCAGCCGGTGCACCCCGTAGAGGTACAGCGCCCCGGCGAGCACCAACACGACGGCGAACCAGTTGTTCAGCGTGCTCTCGGTGACGATCGCCGAGACGCCGAACGGCTCCGTCCGGACACCCTCGGCGGCGAGGACGGCCGGGGTCGACGGCGGGCCGGCCACGGCGGTGCCGGCGGTGCCGGGGTCGAGGTGCAGCACGTCTCCCAGGCTAGGCCAGTCCGACCGGGCGGAGGTTGTCACCCCATCCGACGAGGGAGTTGGGCCACCCCGACGATCGCCGATGCCGGTCAGGGGCAATAATGACCGCGTGACTGCGGCCTCAGCCATTGACAAGAGCCGGATCCACTCGCTGACCCGACCCAACATGGTCAGCGTCGGGACGATCGTGTGGCTCTCGAGCGAACTGATGTTCTTCGCGGCGTTGTTCGCGATGTACTTCTCCATCCGCGCGGCAGCGCCCGAGCAGTGGGAGAAGCACACCGAGGTGCTCAACGTCCCGTACGCGACGACGTTCACGGTGATCCTGGTGCTCTCCTCGATCACCTGCCAGTTCGGTGTGTTCGCCGCCGAGCGGGGGGACGTGCACGCGCTGCGCCGCTGGTTCACCGTCACCTTCGTGATGGGCCTGATCTTCGTACTCGGTCAGCTCAACGAGTACCGCGAGCTCGTGCACGAGGGGGTGAAGATCAACGCCGACGGGTACGGTTCGACGTTCTACCTGACCACCGGTTTCCACGCGCTGCACGTGACCGGCGGGCTCGTCGCCTTCATCATCTACATGATCCGGACCACCATGGGCCGGTTCACCCCCGCCCAGGCGACCGCGGCGATCGTCGTCTCCTACTACTGGCACTTCGTTGATGTGGTCTGGATCGCGCTGTACGGCATGATCTACTGGCTCCAGTGATCTTGGCGTTGTCACGCTCCGCCACGACGCTTCGTCCCTCAAGACAAAGGTCGAGAAACCGTTAAGGACACAGGCCATGACTTCTGACACCCCCGGCGGCGCTCGATCCCGCGGGCTGCTCTCGCGGCTGCGCCGCGCGCGGTCCAGCCCGCGCAGCAAGGCCCGCCGGCGGCTGGGCGCCGCAGTCCGGCTGCTGGCCGCGTTGACCCTGGCCGGCGGCGCTTACACCGTCTTCGCGCCGGATCTGCAGGCGCAGGAGACCTCGCAGCTGAGCGCGGCCGCGCAGGAGGGCAAGGCGCTCTACGACACCAGCTGCGTGACCTGTCACGGGCGCAACGCGCAGGGCGTCGAGGGTCGCGGGCCGAGCCTGATCGGCGTCGGCGCCGCCTCGGTGGAGTTCCAGGTGAGCACCGGCCGGATGCCGCTGGCCCGACAGGAGGCCCAGGCCGAGCGGAAGCCCCCGGTCTTCACCGACGACCAGATCCAGCAGCTCGCGCAGTACGTGCAGGAGCTGGGTGGCGGTCCGCAGCTCCCCGAGGGCGAGAACCTGCACCGGGGCGGCGACCCGGTCGAGGGCGGCCGGCTGTTCCGGATCAACTGCTCCTCCTGCCACAGCTTCGGCGGGGGCGGCGGCGCCCTCTCCTCGGGCAAGTTCGCCCCGAGCCTGCGGCCGGCCACCGACCGGCAGATCTACGCCGCGATGCTCACCGGCCCGCAGAACATGCCGGTCTTCGGCGACAACCAGCTGCGACCGGAGCAGAAGGCCGACATCATCGCGTACGTCCAGGAGGTTCTGGCGAAGGACCGCGACCCGGGTGGGTTCAACCTCGGCCGCCTCGGTCCCTCCACGGAGGGCGTGGCGGTCTTCCTGATCGGCATCGTCGCCCTGGTCTTCGCCGCGCTGTGGATTGCGGGTAAGTCATGAGCACACGTACGGACGCGCACAGCAACCAGGTCGTGGACAACCCGCGGGAGCCGTTCGACGTCAACGACCCGCGCCTGAGCCGGTTCGATCTCGTCCGTGAGGGCGCCCGTCGCGACGACATCGAGATCGTCCACTACGAGCCGCAGTTTCCCCCCGGGAGCAGGGCCGAACGCCGGATCGTCCGGACCGTCGCGTCGATCTTCCTGCTGGTCGGCGTCTCGGCGACGGCCTTCGTGGCGGCGTACATCTGGTGGCCGTGGCGGTACGAGCACGGCACCGGGGCGAGCAAGTACTACACCCCGATCCTCGGGCTGACCCTCGGCATCGCGCTGCTCGGCATCGGCTTCGGCATCCTGATCTGGGGCAAGAAGCTGCTGCCGAAGGAGGTGTCGATCCAGGCCCGGCACGACGAACCCGCCTCCGAGGAGGAGCGCAGGCTCACCGGCAACACCCTCCTCTACATGGTCGACGAGCTCGGCATCCGGCGCCGTCCGCTGCTGGGCGTCTCGCTGTTGGCGGGTCTGGCGCCGGTCGGCGCGGTCGCGGCGGCGCCGCTGGTCGGTGGTCTGATCCAGCAGCCGCACAAGAACAACCAGATGTTCACGACCGGCTGGAAGCCGATCACCGAGAACGGCACGACCCGGCTGGTGCGGCTGACCCACCACGACGGCACTCCGGTCCGTCCGGAGGACGTCAGCCCCGGTGGCCAGATCACGGTGTTCCCCGGCATCCCCGGTGGTGCCACCAACAAGTACGCCGACTCTCCGGTCCTGCTGATCCACCTGCGCCCCGACGACGCCGCGGCGGCGCGGGCGGCGAACGAGCGGGCCGGCCACGCCGACTACATGTGGGGCAACTACATCGCGTACTCGAAGATCTGTACGCACGCGGGCTGCCCGGCCAGCCTCTACGAGCAGCAGACCAACCGGCTGCTCTGCCCCTGCCACCAGTCGCAGTTCCTCATCACCGACAACGCCCGTCCGATCTTCGGACCCGCGAGCCGCCGGCTCCCGCAGCTCCCGCTGACCGTCGAGGACGGCTTCTTCGCGGCGAAGTCCGACTTCACCGAGACGGTCGGGCCTGACTTCTGGGAGCGGCCGTGAAGCGTCGAAAGCTCGACATGGCGGCACTGCCGGGCAGGGCGGCCCGCGAGGTCGACGACCGGCTCGGCGTGAACACCCCGCTGCGTTCCCTGCTGAACAAGGTCTTCCCCGACCACTGGTCGTTCCTGCTCGGCGAGATCGCGCTCTTCTCGTTCATCGTTCTGCTGCTGACCGGTGTCTACCTGACGTTCTTCTTCGAACCGTCGCTCACCGAGGTCACCTACAACGGCAGCTACGCCCCGCTGCGCGGCGCGCACATGTCGGCGGCGTACGCCTCGACCCTGGACATCTCGTTCGACGTCCGGGGCGGGCTCATCGTGCGGCAGATGCACCACTGGGCGGCGCTGCTGTTCATGGCGGCGATCGTGGTGCACATGCTGCGGGTCTTCCTCACCGGGGCGTTCCGCAAGCCGCGCGAGCTGAACTGGATGATCGGCTACCTGCTGTTCTGGGTCGGGTTCCTGGCCGGTTTCACCGGCTACTCGATCCCGGACGACGGTCTCTCCGGCACCGGTCTGCGGATCGCCTCGGCGATCATGCTCTCGATCCCGGTGATCGGCTCCTGGATCACCTCGTCGATCTTCGGCGGCGAGTTCCCCGGTGAGATCATCATCAGCCGGTTCTACATCGCCCACGTGCTGCTGATCCCGGCGCTGCTCGTCGCCCTGATCAGCGCTCACCTCGGTCTGGTCTTCAAGCAGAAGCACACCCAGTGGCCCGGCCCCGGCCGGACCAACTCGAACGTGGTGGGCGAGCGGATGTTCCCGCGCTACGCGATCAAGCAGGGCGGCTTCTTCATGATCGTCTTTGGCGTGATCGCGCTGCTCGGTGGGCTGGTGCAGATCAACCCGATCTGGCTCTTCGGTCCGTACGAGGCGGCGGTGGTCTCCGCGGCCAGCCAGCCCGACTGGTACGTCATGTTCCTGGACGGCTCGACCCGGCTGATGCCGCCGTGGGAGATCAACATCCCGATCGGCGACGGCTACGTCATTCCGCCGCTGTTCTGGCCGACCGTGGTGCTCCCCGGCATCCTGGTCGTGCTCCCGCTGGCCTACCCGTTCATCGAGGCACGGCTCAACAAGGACCGGCGCATCCACAACCTGCTCCAGCGGCCCCGGGACGTACCCGGGCGGACCGCGCTGGCCGCGATGGCCGTGACCTTCTGGCTGGTGCTGACCCTCTCGGGCGCGAACGACGTGATCGCGGACAAGTTCTTCATCAGCCTGAACGCGATGACGTGGGTCGGCCGGATCGGCCTGATCATCCTGCCGCCCCTCGCCTACTACGTCACCTACCGGATCTGCCTGGGTCTGCAGCAGCACGACCGGGAGGTGCTGGCACACGGCGTCGAGACGGGCATCATCCGACGCCTGCCGAACGGCAAGTTCGTCGAGGTGCACCAGCCGCTCGGTCCGACCGACGAGCACGGACACGGCACGCTGGAGTACGTCGGCTGGGCGGTACCGAAGAAGATGAACCGGCTCGGCGCGCTCGGCCCGGCCATCAGGGGCTTCTTCTTCCCGATCGAGAAGCCGGTCGAGGCCCCCGTCTCGCCCGGCCACCCGCCGGTCGAGCCCCGCTCGGAGCGGCAGGAGGTCGGCAGCGGCGGCAGTCGCTGACCTCCCGCACACACACACCACGCCCGTGGCGCCCGCCGGATCCTCCGGTGGGCGCCACGGCGTTTCCGGCCCGCGTACCGCGCCCGGGCGGACCGTCGCCTTCTCAGACGACGACACCGGCGACCGGACCCCCGCCATCGGAGGTACGGCCGGGGTCGGCAGCGGCACGTCCACGGGCCGGCGACCGCACGCCCGGTCGCTCCGGTGGGCCGTCGCCCCGGTGTCCGGCCGCCGGCTGACCGGCGGGCGGCACGGTGGCCGAGGGACGGGCGGGCAGGTGGGCGGCGAACGCGGCGACCCGGGCGGCGAGCGGGCCGGCGGCCCGCACCCAGGTGAAGTGGTTCATCGGGGCACCGGCCTCGGCCGTGGTGTAGTCGTGGCGCGTGACGGGCGCGGCGGTCAGCCTGGCGCACAGGTGGTCGAGCGTGGCGGCGGGGGTCAACCGGTCGCCCTCGACACTGACCGCCAGGACCGGGAGGCGTATCTCCCGGAGCGCCGCCTCGGCGTCGACCCCGTCGAGGTGTGGGAACCGGCCGGTGCGGACGGTGTGGGCCCAGTCACGGATCACCCCCCGGGCCTGCCGCCCACCGAAGCCCCAGCCGGGCCACCAGCCGAGCAGGCGTGCCGTGCCGTGGATCAGTTGGCTTCCCGCGAGCACCAGGTGTCCGCGGCGGCCCGGGTAGAGCCGCCAGTACGGCGTCCCGACCGCCACCAGGACCAGTCCGTCGACCTGTGCGCCGCCGGTGAGTGCGACGTGCAACAGTGTGGCGTGCCCGCCGAGCGAGTGGCCGAGCAGAAGCCGGGTACGGCCGTCCAGCCGCTCCTTCAGCACCTCCAGCACCGCGCCGACGTCGTCGACCAGTTCGGCGTAGCCGTACCGGGACGCGCGACCCGGCGGCGGCGTGCTCGCCCCGGTACCGCGGAGGTCCGCGACGACCACGGCCATCCCGGCGGCGCGCAGGGCGGCGACGAACGGCGTGTAGTAGCGGGCCGGTACGCCCATCGCGGGCCAGAGCAGTACCACCGGGGAGTCCGGCCGGTCGTCGGAACCCGGGTGGATCCTCAGCGCGAGACGCTCGCCGGCACGGTCGACGAAGACGGGCTCGTGGTCAGGCTGGTCGTTCTGGGACCGTGAGGTCATTCCGGGATCGTACCCAGGCAAGTTACCGCTGAGTAGCGGTGGTTGCCCTCCGGGCGCCGACGCCCCCGGAGTGTCGGGGCCGGCGAGCGGCCCCCGGCCGGGGCCGGCCCGGTCAGTCGGCGTCGGCGAGACCGATGGCGAAGGCCTCCTCCAGGTCGTGCTGGGAGTAGGCCCGGAACGCGATGTGGGACTCGGTCTTGACCACTCCGGGAACCTTCGAGATGCGTCCGGCGATGACCTCGGCGACCTGGTCGAACTCCCGCACCCGGACGATCGCGATCAGGTCGACGTGGCCGGTGACCGAATAGACCTCGCTCACCCCGGGCAGGGCGGCCAACGACTCGGCCACCTCGGGGATCGAGTCCGTGGCGCAGTCGATCAGGACGATCGCGGTGATCACCTGTGCGGCTCCTCTCGTCGGCGTGCCGCTCGTGCCGACGCCGTACCGGGTGCGGGATCGCCCCTCCGGCCTCGGATCGCGGCTGCCCGCCCATGCTAAGGGTTGCCCGGGTCAGGGCTGGGCGGAAGGTGCGCCCGGGGCCGGCCGGGCCGGCACCGTCAGGCTGCGGCCGACCCGTACCGCGTCGACGAGGTGCTCACCGGCGTGGACCACGCCGCCCGGCCAGACCACCGCACGTTCGACCGTCCCGTGAACGGTCGCGCCCGCCCCGACCACCGCACGCCGGTGCTCGCCGGTGACCGTCGCGGTGGGGTCGACGAGGCTGCCGTCGCCGGCCGCGTGCAGGTTGGCCGCCAGGTAGTCCGCCGGGGTGCCGGTGTCGCGATACGTTCCGGTGAACTCGACGATCTCCAGCTCGCCGGCCGCCTCGGCGGGCCGCCAGACCGTCCGGACCAGCTCCGAGGGCATCTCCGGCAGGTCGCGGACCCGGGACCAGGGCAGCAGGGAGAAACCGGCGAACCGGTGCCGGCCGAAGTCGCCGGGCCGGGCCGGGCCGGTGACCGGCCGGGCGAGCATGCGTACGGTGCGGCCGTCCCAGCCGGCCAGCAGGGCGGCGATGTCCGGGCCGGCCGGGACCCCCGGCGCCGCCAGGTACGCGTCGGCGTTGCCGACCAGGACGCCCCGGCCGGCGATCCAGTCCCGCAGCCGGGCGATCCCGCCGGAGGTGCCGAGCGGCTCGCCCGGCTCCACCGAGAGCCACGCCCGGTCGCCGACGTGCCGGACCACCTGGTCGCCCAGGTAGCAGGCGTTGACCGCGACGGTGGTCGGATCACCGAAGCCGAGCGCCGCCACCCGGTGCAGGGCCCGGTCCAGCAGCGGGACGTTCCCGACCGGGCAGAGTGCCTTCGGTCGGTGCTCGGTGAGCGGACGCAGCCGGCGTCCCACCCCGGCGGCGAGGATGACGGCGCAGATCCCGTCGGGCGGGTTCGGCCCCGGGCTGGCTGAAACGTTCATGTCGGCGGACGGAGGTCGGTCGGGTTGGAACCGGCGGCGGCCAGGGGGCCGATTCCGTAGTGGGCGAGGAGTCGGGCGGTCGCCCCGGTGAGCCGGGGCAGTTCGTCGAGGCGGTGCCAGGCGGCCTCGTAGACCTCGGCGCCGTCGACCGCCAGCTTCGTGGTCGAGGCCGGCACCCGGACCTCGAAGACCATGTCGACCCAGCCCTTGAGGTGGACCACCGCGTTCGGCACCGCGGGTTGGAACCGCTCCAGCGGAAGCGCGATCCCGGTCTCCTCCCGCAGCTCGCGGGCTGCGCCGGCCACCGGCGCCTCCCGCCGCTGCAGCAGACCGGCCGGCAGCGTCCACCCCCGGCCGGGCGGCTGCCGCAGCAGCAGGATCCGTCCGGGTTCCGCGGCCTCCGAGTCGCGGACCAGGGTGACCGCCCCGACGATGTACTTCGGGACGGCGAGCCGGACCAGCCGACGACGCACCCCGAGGGGCAGACGGTAGAAGAGCTTGTAGCCGAGGGCACGCGTCGGCGAGCGGCGGGTGATCACGAGACCAGGCTAGACGTCCCACGGGCACGGCGGGTGACCCGGGGCACGGTGGGCCTCACTCCTGATGGTCGACCATGGCGATGAGCTGCTCGACCACGGTGTCCGGGTCGACCGTCCGGTCGACCACGGCGACCAGCAGGGTCTCCAGGTCGGGGTAGCCCTGCTGCTCGGCGAGGCGTCGCAGCGGCAGGTCGTTGGCCAGTCCACGGTCGTGTTTGCGGAGGCAGAGCCCGATGGTGGCCCGGCCGAGCCGGATCTTGTCGGCGATCGAGATCCCCGGTTCCTGGTGTTCGGCGAACCAGCGGTTGATCTGCATCTGGGCGTGCGGGGACTTGACGAAGTCGAGCCACTCCCGGCGCGGTCCGGGTTGGGCCACCGTGAGGTCCAGTTCGCCCTCGGGCGGGGTCTCGGTGAAGATCTCGACCACGTCGCCCTCCTCAAGCTCGGAGGACAGCGGTGCCAACCGGCCGTTGATCCGGGCCGCGAGGCAGTGGTCCCCGCGCTCCGGTCCGAGCTCGTACGCCAGGTCCACCGGGGTGGAGCCGGCGGGCAGCACGATCTGCCGGCCCTCGGCGAAGACCTGGATCTGGGCCTCGGCGAGATCGCAGCGCAGCGACTGGAGGAACTGCGCCGGGTCAGCCGTCTCCCGCTGCCAGTTGAGCACCCGCTGGAGCCAGCCGAGCTGTTCGGCGCTGGTCGCGGCGTTGACGCCGGGGCGGGGGTAGCGGAAGTCGGCGGCGATGCCGTACTCCGCGGAACGGTCCATCGCCTTCGTCCGGATCAGCACCTCGACGGTGCGCTCACCCGGGCCGATGACGGTGGTGTGCAGGGAGCGGTAGAGGTTGTTCTTCGGGGCGGCGATGTAGTCCTTGAACCGCCCGGCGACCGGCCGCCACAGCCCGTGGATCGCGCCGAGCGCGGTGTAGCAGTCGGTGTCCGGACCGTCCACCACGACCACGATGCGCGGGGGGTCGAACGGGACGGTCTGCTCCCGGGCGACGCTCTCCTTCCAGATCGAGTAGTAGTGCCGGGGACGGGGCTTCACCGTGGCGTCGATCTTGTCCCGTCGCAGCACCACCCGGGCCTGGTTGACCACGTCCTGCAGGTAGGAGGCCCAGTCCGGCCGGTTCTTGACGTGCCGGTCGATCCGGTCGTACCACTCGGGTTCGAGGTGGCGCAGCACCTCGTCGTCCAGCTCACGCTTGAGCGCCTGGATACCGAGGCGGTCGCACAGCGGCACCAGCACCTCCTGGGTGGCCCGGGCGATCCGGGCCCGGGAGGCGGGGGAGCGGGCGTCCAGGGTGCGCATGTTGTGCAGCCGGTCGGCGAGCTTGATGATCAGGACCCGGACGTCCTTGCCGGCCGCGATGATCATCTTGCGGATGGTCTCGGCCTCGGCGGCCTTGCCGTAGAACGCCTTGTCGAACTTGGTGACCCCGTCGACCAGGTGGGCGACCTCGGATCCGAAGTCGTCGGTCAGCGCCTGCAACGTGTAGCGGGTGTCCTCCACGGTGTCGTGCAGCAGCGCGGCGACCAGGGTGACCGTGTCCATGCCGAGGTCGGCGCAGATCTGTGCCACCGCCAGTGGATGGGTGATGTACGGCTCTCCGCTCTTGCGGAACTGGCCCCGGTGCAGGCTCTCGGCGATGACGTAGCTGCGGCGGAGCATCCCGATGTCGGCACCCGGGTGGATGCTGCGGTGGACCCGGGCCAGCCTGGCGACCGGATCGTCCTCAGCGGACGGCCAGGACAGGAGGGCACGCAGTCGTCTGCTCAGCGTGGTCTCGGTCGCCCGGACGCCCCCGAGGGCGGCACCGTGGCTGGCGTCGAGGTCCACGCGGAGCCACCTCCTCACTCACCACCCGCGTCTCGATGATCGCTCCTCGTGACCGTCCGTGGATGCGGACACGGAAGCAAACCCCGAAATCGGGCAGGACTGAACTTCTCTAACAGACTAAGCGAGTGGCGGTCGTCCGATCGGTCACTTGCCTATGTGCGTTCGGTTGGTAGTTGGGCCGCCGTCTCGGCACGGGCGATCAGGTCACGGAAACGCCCCGCGCCCCGGGCCGGGCAGGCCCAGCCGTCGGAGACCTCCACCAGCCGCGTCTCGGGTCGTTCCAACCAGGACAGGATCCGCTCGGACTCCTCGGCCGAGGCGCAGGGCACCGGCCCGTGGCCCGGCAGCACCGTCTCGGCGGTCGCCCGGACCAGTTCGAGGACCGGCCGCGGCGGCACACCCGGAGCGGCGGTGGCGGCACCGGCGAGCCGTCCGTACCGCACCACGGCGATCTCCCAGCCCCCCTCGGGGGTCCGCCGCGCGGCGGCCAGCTCGGCGATCCGGGTCAGCCCGACCAGCCGCTGCATCCGTGCCGCGGCCCGTAGCACCGCCACCAACCGGCCCCGGACCACCGCCGCCTCCTCGTACCGCTGGGCCGCGGCGAGAGTCTCGATCCGGGCCAGCAGGGCGTCGACCAGATGGTGCGGATCGTCCATCATGGCGCTGCGGACCGGCGCGACCACCCGCCGTTCGTACTCGGACACGGAGATCCGGTGCTCGCACGGTGCCGGGCAGCGGCCCAGCTCGGCCAGGGCACAGGCCGCAACGGTGCCGCGGAGCGAGAGCCGGTGCGTACACTGGCGCAGCCCCACCGCGTCGTACACGGCCGCGGCGGCGAGTTCCGCCGCCCGCCGGGAGTGAAACGGTCCCAGGTAGACCTCGTCGTCCGGCGTGAGAGCACGGACCACCGACAACCGCGGGTACGGCTCCGCCGTCAGCTTCAGCCACAGCACGCGCTCGGGGAACCGGGACCGCCGGTTGTACGGCGGGTTGTGCGCCGCGATCAGCCGCAGCTCCCGGACCTCGGCCTCCAGGGCGTGCGCGCACTCGATCGCCTCCACCCGTACCGCCGCCGCCAGCATCTCCGAGATCCGGGCGCGTTTCTCCGCGGCGGTGAAGTAGCTGCGCACCCGGGTGGCGATGTCGCCCGACGTGCCCACGTACAGCGGCCGGTCGTCGGCGGCCCGGAAGATGTAGACGCCCGGGACCCGGGGAAGCCCGTCGGCGAGGTGCCGTTTGCGTCGCTGGACCGGGGTGACCGCCCTGGCGAACTCGATCGCCTCGCCCAGGGTCTCCACCCGGTACCCGCCGAGACGGGCGATCAGCCCGTGCAGCACGTCCACCGTCGCCCTGGCGTCGTCCAGCGCCCGGTGCGTCGGCTGGTGCCGGGCGCGGAAGTACGCGGCGAGGGTGCCGAGCCTGCGGTTGGGCACCTCGTCGCGGGTGAGCACCCGGCGGGCCAGCGCGGCGGTGTCCAGTACCCGCGGACTGGGCCAGGCGTATCCGTGCCGGGCACAGGCGGCCCTGAGGAACCCCACGTCGTACGGTGCGTTGTGCGCGACGAGGACGGCGCCGCGCAGGAACTCCAGAAGGCTGGGGAGCACCTGCTCGATCGACGGCGCGGGCGCGACCATCGCCTGGGTGATCCCGGTCAGCACGGTGATGTACGGCGGGATCGGCTCACCCGGGTTGACCAGGGTCGCCAGCACGCCGAGTTCCTCGCCACCGCGTACCTTGACCGCGCCGATCTCGGTGATGCCGCCGCCGTCCGGGGCGCGCCCGGTGGTCTCCAGGTCCAACACCACGAACGTGGTGTCGCGCAGGGGCAGCTCGTCCCCGGGACGGTCGCCCGCCGACGACCCGTCGCCCGCCAGGCCGACCAGGGTGTCCTGCACGTATCGCGGCTGCACCACGCCGGGCACGGTAGGCGTCCCATACGACACTCCGCTCACCCGGGTCCCGTCAGTCACGGCACGACCGGCGATGTCGTGCGAGGCAGGAGGCGCCGGGCGCGGGTTCGGTGGGAGACTGACCGTATGCCCCGCGTCGAACCTCCCGACGACCACCTCTCCTCCGAGGCGGCCGACCTCGCACGCGTCCGGGGCGGTGAGTCGGGTCCAGAGGCCGATCAGCCCGTACCGGATCCGGGCGGGGGTGCGGCGGAGCCGGAGCCCGGGTCGGCTGGGGCGCGGTCGGGGCCGGACGGGGCCGGGCCGGGGGCGGACGAGACCGGGCCGGAGCCGACACTGCCGGAGCCCGTCCGCCAGCGGATCGTCAACCTGGCCGCGGCGGCGCTGCCGCTCCTGTCCGGCGACGAGTTGCCGACCCCGCTGCGGCGGGTCGCCAAGTTCGCACCGCACCGACGGGCGCGGCTCGGCGGTGCGCTGATCGCCACACAACTCGCCGGCGACCCCCTCTTCCGACAGCGGGTGGCCAGCCGGGTGCTGGCCGAGGCCGGGGCGCTGGGCGCCGCCGTCGTGTCCGGCGGCAGCCCCGCCGCCGCCGATCCGGTCGAGATCGCCGCGCTCGCCTACCTGGCCCGCCCGGCCAACTGGCGTGAGCTGATCGAACAGGCCGGGGCCGCGGTCCGCGCCGAGGTGGACAGCGCCGTGGTGGCCGAGCTGGTCCGCGAGGCCGAGCAGCGGGCCACCCGGGCCGAGCACGACCGCGCGGTGGCCAGGGTCGAGGCGGACAAGCTCCGCGACGAGGTCGCCCGGCTCCGCGAGGAACTCGGCCAGCTACGGGAGGAGGTCCGGACGCTGGGCCGGTCGTTGCGGGAGGCCCAGGCCCGGGAGCGCCGGGCCAACGAGCTGCTCGCCACCGAGAAGGGCCGGGCGGCCCGGGCGGCGGCCGACCACGAGGCGGAGCTGCGCCGGCTGCGGGCCCGGCTGGCCGAGGCCGAGGCGGCGGCCGGCGCGGCCCGGCAGACCGCCAAGGAAGCCCGGTCGGTCGACGACGCCCGGCTCTGGCTGCTGTTGGAGACCATCGGCCGGGCCGCCCTCGGGCTGCGCCGGGAACTCGCCCTCGACCCGGCCGACCGGCTGCCGGCCGACTACGTCGCGGACGCCTTCGCCGAGCGCCCGGCCACCGCCAACGCCGCGCGCGGCCTGGACGCCGACGACCCGGCCCGGCTCGACCAGTTGCTCGCGCTTCCCCGGGCGCACCTGATCGTCGACGGGTACAACGTCACCAAGCGCGGATTCGGCGAGATGTCGCTGGAACAGCAGCGCAAACGGCTGGTCACCGGGTTGGGCGGGATCGCCGCGCAGACCGGGGACGAGGTCACCGTCGTCTTCGACGGCGCCGAGCGGATGCACGGTCTGCCACCCGCGCCGCGCGGCGTACGGGTGCTCTTCTCCCGCAAGGGCGAGACCGCCGACGACCTGATCCGCCGCCTGGTCCGGGCGGAGCCACCGGGGCGGCCGATCGTGGTGATCTCCTCCGACCGTGAGGTCGCCGACGGGGTGCGCCGACACGGCGCCTATCCGCTCGGGGCGGACGCCCTGCTCCGCCGGCTCGCCCGGGTCTGAACCCACCTCGGGGCGTCCCGAGGGCGTGGTACGGCTCCCTCGGACGGCGAAGACCCGGTGTGACCCCCGACGCCGCGCCCGGCTTCGGGCCGCGGTGGGGCGGTGCGGCGCCGAGCGGGCGGGCCGCGGCGTGCCGCGGGGCGGCCGGAGGGCGGCCGGGGCGCGCGACGGGGCGGGCCGGGGTGCCGTGACCGCATCGTCCGGTGTCGGCTGCCTCAGCCGGTCGACCGTTCGTGTCGTATCCCTGCCTTAGCGTCGTGGTGACTGACGGTGTCCGTGTGACGACACCTTGACCGGTCGGTCACACCCGGAGGAGGGCCGATGCTCATCGACTGTGACAGGTGCCCGGTGCGGGGCACGGCGTGTTCCGAGTGCCTGGTGAGCGCACTGGTGGACCGGCCGCCCGACCTCGCCGGGCTCGCCGCCGAGGAGCGGTACGCGATCGAACTGTTCCTTCGGGCCGGTTTCGAGGTCGAGGTGCTGGACCGGCCGGCACCCGCGCCGGTGCGGCGGGCGTCCCGACGGCGGCGTGCGGCCTAGCCCGGCGCCGACGCGCCCGCCCGTCCGACGCGTCGGTCCCGCCGCCCGGAGTCGGTTCCCGCGCCGCGCGCCCCGCCGCGTGGCCGGGTGTCCACGGTGGCGACCGGCGGGCTGAGCCGTCGCTCCGGCGTCGGCATAGGATGGCCGCCGGAACCGGCCGGCGGGAGGCGAGACAGATGGACACCCTGTTCGAGGCTGTCCGGCTCGGATTCGAGGCTGTCCGGCTCGGAACGTCACGTCCCGGCCCTGGGCAGGGCCCGCAGTCCCCGGAAGAGCGTCCCGGCCGGCTCGGGGAGCCGCGATGACCCCGCGCGGCTGGGCGGGCCTGGCACTCGCGGTCCTCGCTGCCCTGCTCGTCACGGTGGTGGCGTCGCGGGTCCCGTGGCAGCGGCCTCCCGCGCCCCGTGCGGACCAGTTGGCGGCCCTGGCGGACCTGCCCGCGGCGGAGGTCGCCCGGGGACGCGCCTTCCACGCGGCCCTGCGCCCCGGCACCTACGGCGGCATCGTGGCCGGGCTGGTGGTGGCGCTGCTGCTCGGCCTGACCCCGCTCGGCGCGGCGCTCGTCGCGTCCGTCGGGCGTCCCCTCGGCGGCAACTGGATCGCCCAGGCGGTGCTCGGCGGGCTGGCCGTGGTGCTGGTGGCCGACCTGCTGACGCTGCCGTTCGCCGCCTGGCGGCACGTGGTGCTCGTCCGGTACGGGCTGTCCACCCAGGGCTGGGGCGGCTGGATCGTCGACCTGCTCAAGTCGTACGCGGTCAGCGCGGTGATCGGTGCGGTCGCGTTGCTCGGCTTCTACACGGTGACCCGGTACGCGCCGCGCTGGTGGTGGGCGTTCGGCGCGGTGGGGGCGGCCGCGCTGGTGACCCTGCTCTCCTTCGTCGTCCCCGTGCTGGTGGAGCCGATCTTCAACCGGTTCACCCCGATGGAACCGGGACCGCTGCGCACCGAGCTGATGGCGCTCGCTGAGGCCGACGGCGTACCCGTGCGGGACGTGCTCGTCGCCGACGCGTCGCGACGGACCCGCGCGGTCAACGCGTACGTCTCCGGTTTCGGGCCGACCCGCCGGATCGTCGTCTACGACACCCTGCTCCGCGAGGCGCCCCCCGCCGAGGTGGCCAGTGTCGTCGCGCACGAGCTGGGACACGCCAAGGAGCGGGACGTGCTCACCGGCACCCTCACCGGGGCGCTCGGCGCCGCCGCCGCGGTCGTGGCGCTCTACCTGCTCGGCTCCTGGGGTGCGCTGCTGCGGGCCGCCGGTGTCGGTTCGGTCGCCGAGCCGAGAGCGTTTCCGCTGATCGTCGCCGTGGTCACCGTTGCCGGTGTCCTCGCCGCGCCAGCCCAGGCCTGGGTGTCCCGGCGGGTCGAGGCCCGGGCGGACGCGCACGCGCTGGCGCTGACCGGAGACCCGGCCGCCTTCGAGGCGATGCAGCGGAGGCTGTCCCGCGTCAACCTGGCCGACCCCGATCCACCCCGCTGGGTGTACCTCTACTCGGCCAGCCACCCGTCCACCGTGGAGCGCATGGCGGCGGCCCGCGCGTACGCCCGAGGAGCCGGCGGTTGACCAGAACCCTGCTCGTCACCAACGACTTCCCCCCGCGACCCGGCGGGATCCAGTCCTTCGTCCACGGCCTCGCGATCCGGCAGCCGGCCGGCTCGGTCGTGGTCTACGCCTCGACGTGGCGCGGCGCCGAGAAGTTCGACGCCGACCAGCCCTTCGAGGTGGTCCGCGAGCCGACCGGGGTGCTGCTGCCGACCCCGCACGTCGCCCGCCGGGCGGCCCAGCTCGCACGGGCGTACGACTGCGACACCGTCTGGTTCGGCGCCGCCGCGCCGCTGGGGCTGCTCGCCGCCGGGCTGCGCCGCCGGGCGGGGATCCGCCGGGCGGTGGCCCAGACCCACGGCCACGAGGTCGGGTGGGCGGCGCTGCCCGGGGCGCGTACGGCGCTGCGCCGCATCGGCGACGGCGTCGACGTCGTGACGTACCTGGGCGAGTACACCCGGGTGCGGCTGGCCCGGGTGCTGGACGGCCGCACCGAGCTGCAACGGCTGGCACCCGGGGTGGACGTCGACGTCTACCACCCGGACGTCGACGGTGCCGAGGTCCGGGCCCGCCACCGCCTGTCGGACCGGCCGGTGGTGGTCTGTGTCTCCCGGCTGGTGCCGCGCAAGGGGCAGGATGCGCTGATCCGGGCGCTGCCGGAGATCCGGCGCCGGGTGCCCGGCACGGCGCTGCTGGTGGTCGGTGGCGGGCCGTACCGGAAGACGTTGCAGCGGCTCGCCCGGCAGGTCGGGGTCGCCGACGACGTGATCTTCACCGGGTCGGTTCCCGCCGACGAGCTGCCGGCACACTACGCCGCCGGTGACGTGTACGCGATGCCGTGCCGCACCCGCAACGGTGGGCTGGACGTCGAGGGTCTCGGCATCGTCTACCTGGAGGCGTCCGCGTCCGGGCTGCCGGTGGTGGCCGGCGACTCCGGTGGCGCGCCCGACGCGGTCCGCGAGGGCGAGACCGGGTACGTCGTCAACGGTCGCGACGTGCCCCAGCTCGTCGACCGGGTGGCCACGCTGCTTGCCGATCGTGACCTGGCCCGGCGCATGGGCGCTGCCGGCCGAGCCTGGGTGGAGCGGGAGTGGCGCTGGGAGAACCAGGCCCGCCGGATGACCGAGCTGCTCGCCTGACACGACCCCGGCTGCCCCACGGGTGCACCGGCCCCCGGGCCGATGGTGGTCAGCCGTCGCGGCGGTGCCACGTAACGGCCGTCGCGGCTGGTCGGCCCGGCCTCGCCGGGCACGCGGCGGCCCGGCCCACCGTGCCGACGGCCGGCGCGGGGTCAGAACTTCGGCGCGTCCGGTGCCTCGAGCAGCCCGAGCCTGAGCGCGGTCATCAGCGCCTGCGCCCGGTTGGCCGCACCCAGCTTCTCGTAGAGCTTCGAGATGTGGGTCTTGGCGGTCGACTCGCTGACGAAGAGCTGCTTGGCGATCCCCGCCACGCTCATCCCGTCGGCGAGCAGGCGCAGCACCTGACCCTCGCGGGGGGACAGCTGCGGGCCGGAGGGGGCGAGCCGGCGCTTCATCGCCTCGGCCAGGTCGGCGGCGGTGAAGGCACTGGGCGAGGAGGCGGCGTGGCGGGCGGCGGCCACCACCTCGTCGGCGGGGGCGGTCTTCGGGACGAAGGCACTCGCGCCGGCTTCGAGAGCGCCGAAGAGCTGGTCGTCGCCAGCGTACATGGTCAGCACCACGATTCCCATGGTGGCGCTGGACTTCCGGAGGGCACGGGTGGCCTCAAGGCCGCTGCCGTCGGGAAGGCGGAGGTCCATGATCACGACGTCGGGCTGCAGTGCGCCGGCCTGGCGGACCCCCTCCGCGGCGGTGGCGGCCTCGCCGACGACCTCGAACTGCCGGTCCCGCTCGAACGCGTGCCGCAGGCCCTTGCGAATCAGGTCGTGATCGTCGACGAGCAGGACCTTCGTCCGAGTGGTCGGCATGGGGCTGGTGGTCATGCTCGGATTACTCCCCTTCTGATGCGGTGACGCTACCGCGCACGTTAGCGCGCCGGGGCGAGGTTCCGACTACCACCGCCACCGTCGTGCCGCTGGGGTGTCGCGGACTGATCTCTAACCGGCCCCGGATACGTTCCGCCCTCTCTGCCATGATCGCAAGACCATACCTCCCATCCGGCCGCTGGTCAGCAATGCCCTGACCATCATCCGACACTTCTATCTGGGCGAATGGGGGGTCAATGGTACAGGTGACCCACAGATTCGTCGCGCCCGCGTGCTTGCGGGCGTTCGTGATCGCCTCCTGTGCGATCCGCAACAGTTCCGCCTCGGTCGCGGCCGGCAGCCGGGCGGTCGACTCGTCGAGCGTGTAGTGCACCCGCAGGCCGGCCGAGGCGCCGACGGTGCGGGCGTACTCGGCGATGGCGGCGGCCAGACCGCCGTGCCGGTCCACCTCGCTGCGCAGCTCGAAGAGGCTGAGTCGCAGCTCGGTGATCACCCGGGTCACCTCGGCGCGCAGCGTGCGCAGCTCCTCGGCCGTCTGGGTGGCGCCCTCGGGGAGACTGGCCAGGGCGTTGTCGATGCCGTACCCGACCATCACCAGTTCCTGGGCGATCCCGTCGTGGATCTCCCGGGCCAGCCGCTGCCGTTCCTCGTTGGTGGCCAGCGACCGTACCTCGTCGAAGAGGAGCGCGGCCTCCAGCCGGAGCGCGGCCGGCCGGGTGATCGCGGTCACCTGGGCGACCACCGCCGGCGGGTAGGCGTTGGCGACGTCGGTCTCCAGGGCGACCAGCCCCACGGTCCGCACCCCGGCGACCAGCGGTACGACCAGCGCCGACACCTCCCCGCCGGGGTGCGAGCGGGCCTGCGACCGGTTGGCGGTCTGCGGCTGCTGGCTGGCCCAGGCGTCGGCGATCGCCGAGTCGGCGTCCAGCGTCGTCTCCCAGTCGACCCGGTCCACGCCGACCTGGGCGAGGATCACCAGCCGTGCGCCGCCACTGGCGGACAGCACCGCCGCCCGGTCGGCCCGGGCCACCCCGCGCAGCTCCTCCAACAGGTGTTCGGCGATGCTGCCCGGGTCCAACGTCGCCCCGGGCAACTGTCGGGCCACGCTGCGCAGCTGGGTCAGCAGTCGGGTCGCCTCGGCGTACGGCTGCGGTCGGCTGTCACCCTGGTCCTGGAAGATCCGCTGCAACGTGCCCGCCACGGAGAGGCCGAGCCCGGCGAGAACCAACCACTGGACCGCCGCCGCGAGGTAGCCGAGCTGGGTGATCTGTCGGCCGGCGTCGTTGGTCGCGACGGCACCGCCGACCGCCAGGGCCACCGCGGCCGCCGCGATCAGGGCGATTCCCTCCCGGGTACGACGCTGCAGGGCCGCGGCGGTGAGCGGGACGGCGAGGTAGGGCAGGATCGCCGACGAACCCAGCCCGGGCATCGAGGCGTTGATGGTCGCCGAGGCGGCGACCTGGCCGGCGGCCAGACCGACGACGATGACCTCGGCGAACCTGCCGATCGGCGCGATCCTGCGGTGTTCGGGCGCGATCACCGCCGGGATGCTCGCCACGGCGAGCAGGGCGACCCAGCGGAGCTGCCCCAGCTCTCGGGTTGCGATCAGGGTGAGGACCGCGACCAGGGCGAGCATGACGAACCGCGCCGCCGTCGCGAGCGGGTGCGGGTGGGGCGGACCGGAGGTCGAGGCGGACACCTGACGGATCGTAGTCAGTCGCCGTAGATGGCCGCGATCTCGGCCGCGTACGCCTTCGCGACGACGCCTCGCTTGATCTTGAGCGATGGCGTCAGCTCCCCGTTCGCCTCGCTGAGGTCCCGCGGCAGGATGCGGAACCGTTTGATCTGCTCGGGTCTGCTGACCGCCCGGTTGGCCTCGTCGATCGCCGACTGGATCTCGGCCCGGAGCTCCGGGTCCTCACACAGCCGCGCGACCGGGGTGTCCTCCGCCCGGCCGTGCGCGCGCAGCCAGGTCGGCAGCGCCTCCTCGTCGATGGTGACGAGCGCGGCGACGAACGGGCGGCGGTCGCCCACCACCATGCACTGGCTGACCAGCGGGTGCGCCCGGACCCGGTCCTCCAGAACGGCGGGGGCGACGTTCTTGCCTCCCGCCGTGACGATGATCTCCTTCTTCCGCCCGGTGATGCGGAGGTAGCCCTCGTCGTCCAGCTCGCCCAGGTCACCGCTGTGGAACCAGCCGTCCGGGGTGAGCACCTCGGCGGTCGCCTCCGGGTTGTTCCAGTAGCCCTGGAACACCACGTCGCCCCTGATGAGGATCTCGCCGTCGTCCGCGATCCGGACCGTGATCCCGGGCAGCGGCCGACCGACCGTGCCGATCCGGGTGGCCCCGGGCAGGTTGACCGCGACCGCCGGAGAGGTCTCGGTGAGGCCGTATCCCTCGTACACCCTGACCCCGACGCCGCGGAAGAAGTGGCCGAGCCGCTCGCCGAGCGGCGCCCCGCCGGAGATCGCGTTCTCGCAGCGGCCGCCGAGCGCGGCCCGCAGCCTGCGGTAGACCAGCCGGTCGAAGATCCGGTGCCGCAGCCGCAGTACCGGTCCGGGCCCGGAGGGGGTGTCCAGGGCCTGGCTGTACGCGATCGCCACCCGCTCGGCGGCGGCGAAGATCTTCGCCTTCCCCTCCCGGCTCGCCTTCTGGACGGCCGCGGTGTAGACCTTCTCGAACACCCGGGGCACCGAGAGGACGAAGGTGGGTCGGAACTCCTGCAGTTCGTCGACCAGGTTCTTCGGGTCGGCGACGTGCGCCACCGTGGCGCGGGCCTGCACCGTGCCGATCTGGATCAGCCGGGCGAACGAGTGGGCCAGCGGGAGGAAGAGCAGGGTCGAGGCGCCCTCGTTGAACAGGTTCGGCAGCACCGGGACCGCGTTGGCGATGTCCGAGAGCATGTTGCGGTGGGTCAGCACGCATCCCTTGGGCCGGCCGGTGGTGCCACTGGTGTAGATGATCGTGGCGATGTCGTCGGCCCGGATCCTCCGGCGCCGCAGGTCGACCTCGACCGGGTCGACCTGTTCCCCGAGGCTGACCAGCTCCGCGACGCCGCCCTGCTCGATCTGCCACACCCGTTCCAGGGCAGGCAACCGGTCGCGGATCTCCGCGAGGATCCCGGCGTGCGCGGCCGTCTCCACGACGCAGGCGACCGCCCCCGAGTCGGCGAGGATCCAGGCGACCTGCTCGGCGCTGGAGGTCTCGTACACCGGTACGGTCACCCCGCCGACCGCCCAGATGGCGTAGTCGACGAGGGTCCACTCGTACCGGGTTCGGGCCATCAACCCGACCCGGGAGCCCGGGGTGATCCCGGCCGCGATCAGGCCACGGGCCACCGCGACGACCTCGTCGCGGAACTGTCGGCAGGTGACCTCGACCCAGCCCGGTGCACCGTCGCCTCCTCCGGCGGCGCGGCGGACGAACTGGACGCTCTCCGGTGCCTCCTCGGCGTTGCGCCAGACGGGGTCGGTGAGGTTGGCTGCGTCGGCGACGGTGGCCGCCGGCGGGACCGAGAACTCGCGCACCTGCACTCCCTCGTGCTCGTGTTCGACCCGGACGTCGTCGGTCGACCGGTCCGGTTACCCCGCAACCTACCTGGCCACCGGCCCCGTCCGCCCACCTGGCCACCGGCCCCGGCGGCCCGGGCGGGCCGGCGCGGGCGGCGAGGTGATCGGGGCGGTCCGCGCCGCCGCGGGGTAGCCTGCCGGACATGGCGGATTCCTCCACACAGTCGATCGTCATCGCCGCGCCGCCGGCCCAGGTGGCCTCGGTGATCTGTGACTTCCCGCGGTATCCGGAGTGGGCCGGTGCCGTGAAGCGGGTCGAGGTGCTGGAGGAGTACGAGGACGGCTACGCCGCCCAGGTCCGGTTCGTGCTCGACGCGGGTGTGATGACCGACGAGTACGTCCTGGCGTACGAGTACGCCGAGGACATCTCGCGGATCGAGTGGCACCTGGTGCAGCCGTCGCGGATGCAGCGTGCCCAGCGGGGGTCGTACGACATCGAGGACAACGGCGACGGCAGCTCGACCGTGACGTACACGCTGGAGGTCGAGCTGTCCGTGGGCATGCTCGGGATGTTCAAACGCAAGGCCGAAAGAATGATCATGGATACGGCGTTGGCGCAGTTGAAGCGTCGGGTGGAAACCTTGGGTGGGGGGCGTTGACCCCAGCGACCGGGTGGCGTCGGACGTAGGGAGCCGATCATGGGAGCAGGCGGGGCGTTTGGCGGCGCGACCGAACCGGGATCGGCACGTCAGGAGGCGGAGCGCCTCGTCGCCACCGTGCTCGCCATGGTCCAGTCGGCCGCCTCGGGGGCGCGGGCCGGGGCGTTCGGGCCGGTGGGCCAGCTGATCTCCGACGTGCTCGACCGGGTCACGCCCGAGCGCCCGACCGCCTCGGAACCGGCGGGTGACGGCCCGGCCGCGGCGTCGACCGACTCCCCGACGGGCACCGGCTCCGCCGGCGGTGCCGCGCCGGCGGGCGCCGGGTTCGCCACGGGGACACCCGAGTGCTGTGTCTGCCCCATCTGCCGCACGATCAACGCGTTGCGGGATCCGAGTCCGGAGTTGGTCGAACGACTGGCGACCGGTGCCGGGGACTTCGCCGCCGGGCTGGCGAGCCTGCTGCGGGCGCTCTCCGGCGTGGCGGGCTCCGGTGGCGGCACCCCGTCCGACCGGACCGCCGGCGCGGCGCCCACCCGGCCGTCCGCCGACGACGGCCCCGTCGACCGGTCGACGGGGCCCGGGCGGGAGCCCGGTCCGGCGGCTCCGGACGCCGACGACGGACCCCCGACCAGGGCCCACCCCCGTGTCACGGAAGATCACGTCGGTCCGGTGTGGCGGGAGGCCACCCGTACCGGGCATGATTCGTGGCCGGCAGCCGAGACGGACGTCTGGGCGGCGGCCACCCGCGCCGAGCCGAATCCGGCGGTCAGCGCAGACCTCGCCGAGCCGGAGCGGTGGTCGCCGGGGGAGCGGACCGACCGGTCTGGGTCGGGCGACTCTCGGGCCGGCGTGGACGACCGGCGGGCAGCGGTGCCCGCGACGCGGACGCCTGACGGAGGAGTGGCCGCCGACCCGACGGACGAGGTGGCGTCCGGCGGGGGGTGACCCCGGGGCCGCCCCCTCGGGGTGGCCGACGGTCGCCGGCGTGGGCGGCCGGCAGGTGCGGCGGCAGTGGCGGGTAGACGACCGCGTGGAGCGGCACGGCAGAGGGGAGCGGCAGCGGTGACGCTGACCATCGGAGTCGACGTCGGGGGTACGAAGGTGGCTGCCGGCGTCGTCGACGAGGCGGGCGAGGTCCGGGTGCGCGTGCGCCGCGACACCCCCGCCGACGACGTCGCCAAGACCCGGGACGTCATCGTCGAGGTGGTCTCCGAGCTGGCGGCCGAGTACGAGGTGGCCGCGGTCGGGATCGGAGCGGCCGGATGGATCGACGCCAACCGCTCCACGGTGCTCTTCGCGCCCAACATCGCGTGGCGCGACGAGCCGCTGCGCGACTACGTGAGCAGGGCCGTCGGGCTGCCGGTGATCGTCGAGAACGACGCCAACGTGGCGGCGTGGGCCGAGTTCCGCTTCGGTGCCGCCCGGGACGCGGAGAACTCGATGGTGCTCGTCACCATCGGCACCGGGGTCGGCGGTGGCATCGTCCTCGGCGGCGAACTGCTCCGCGGCGCCCACGGCATCGCGGCGGAACTCGGGCACATGCTGTCGGTGCCGGGCGGGCACCTGTGCGGCTGCGGCCGGCTCGGCTGCATCGAGCAGTACGCCAGCGGCAACGCCCTGGTCCGGTTCGCCCGCGCGGGTGCCCGGCAGGAGCCGGACCGCGCCACCATCCTGCTCGAGCTGGCCGACGGGGACGTCGAGTCGGTCACCGGACCGATGGTGACCGCGGCGGCCCGGTCCGGGGACCCCGTATCCCGGGCGGCCTTCGCCCAGATCGGCCGGTG
>CALGAM010000158.1 GCA_937951935.1 uncultured Micromonospora sp.
GACCCGCCGCCGGCGCCCCGCCTCGTTGGCGTGACGGTCAAGGACGAACCACGCACGGCGCCACTCGACGTACCCCTCACCCGTCCCGCCGTGGATCCTGCGCAGCGCCGCCACCGAGCGCACGAAGCTCGGCTTGGTGGCGGAGCCGATGACGTTGGCGTCGCCGCGCCGGTTTCCCTCCGCGTCGGATTCGGCGAGCCAGCTCGACATCGCCGTCACCGCCTCGTCGGTCAGCGGATTGATCCCGACGCACGGGTCGAAGACCAGTTCGGCGGGAAAGTCGTGCCCGGGTACCGCCAGCGCCAGGTGCAGGCGTAGCTGCACCATCGAGCGCTGGTTCTCCGGCAGCAACGGCCAGGGTTGGCCGTCCCCGCGCAGCACCGGGCGCTCGATGTGCCGGTAGCACTCCTCGAACCGCGCGACGAGGCCCCTGCGGGCCTCCGCCCAGTTGTCGAAGCCGTCGGGCAGGCGCCCCAGATCCTCCATCTCCGGGCACATCGAGAGCATGAGCAGGTTGGCCCGGGCAGTCATGATCGCCGGCAGGCGATGGCTCGTCGGGAGAGCCAGCCGTTCCTCGGTCACCCGGTCGGTGAAGCCCCACCGCCGCGCGATCCCGGCCGCCACGTCCAGGGCCCGCATCCCGGTCTCCACCCCGTCGGCGAGCTGCCGGAACATCCGCTGGGTCCACCGCGCGCTGTCCTGCTCGCCCCAGGTCCCCGCCTCCTTCTCCTCGGCCCACCGGCTCAGCACCCGCTCGGCGGTACGGCACGCCGTACCCGTCTCGGCGAGGGCCAGCTGCAGCAGGATCTCGCCGAGGTCCCGGACATACCGCTCCCGGGACGGGTCCGACCCGTGGCTGTCCAGATAGCTCGCGTGCTTCTCGGCCGCCTCCTGGTGCAGGATCCACGCGTCGTCGTAGCCGCTCTCGGTGTCCCGTTTCGACGCCGCCAACGCCTGGGCGCGGATCGCCCCCAGGGCACGCGGCGCGAACTCCGGCCAGGGCAGCGCCCGGGCGGCGTCGGCCGCCCGGTCGATCAGCGCCGCGGCGGCCTCGCTCCGCGCCCGCCGGCGGCTGTCGAGGCTCTCGTAGCCCGCCTCCACCAGCCACAGCTGCGCCAGCGACGCCTCCAGCAGCAGCCAACCCATCAGCGGCAGCAGCTCCGCGAGTTCGGGCGGCGGAAGCTGCGGTCGTGGCTCACGCAGGTATTCCCGGTAGGCGGCTACGTCATTCTCGATCACGGTCAGCAACCGGTCGTCGGCGACCATCGTCTTGTCCCGGATGCCCCGTGCGTAGCTGCGCAGTTCGTCGGCGCTCAGCATGCGGGTTCACCCTCTCCCGGGGATCGCGCGGACCACGTGATGTCGGGTCCCCCGTCCATGGTGCGGCTGTCCGGCCAGCCGGCGGGCACGGGCGCGGAGCGACAGGGCGGACTTGCCCCGGCTCCGTACCGTGAGGTCGGCGACGGCGATCGCAGTGGAGGGTTGGCATGACGGACCGGCGATACCGCCGAAACCTGCTGACGCTGCACCGACTGCTGACCGAACACCGTGAGTGGCGACTCAGCCCGGCGCAGTGGGCGCGCGCCGGCCGGGCGATCGAGAACCTCGGCCGGTACCTCGCCGCGCAGGACGCGGAGGGCGTCAACGCCGTCCTCCGGCAGTTGGAGGACGTCGAGCCGGGCAGCCGTGCGGTCACCCGGATCGACGACCCGGGCTGGATCCCCGTGCCGGAGCCGATCAGCATCCGGATCGTCGAGCTGGTCCCGATCATCGTGGAGCAGCTCGACTCGCTCGGCGTCAACGGGTACGGTCTCTCCGACACCACAGCGCCGCCATCACCCGCCACCGCACCGACGACGGGCAAGAAGCCACCCACCGGTGGCCCGCTCTCCCTCGGTACCCACCCGCCCCGCGGCGGGAACCTCCGCCCCGACGGAACCGACCAGGGGCCCGGCCGTGCTCGTTAGGCCCTGGCTGCTGGCACACGAGTTCACGACGCTGGACGGCCCCACGCCGCCGGCACGCCTCCGCCAGATGTGGCGGGGAATCACCACCGAGCTCGGGATGCGGTCCCGGGTCGACGTCGACACGCTACGGCTCGGCGACGGGGTGGCGACCGGTATCCTCACCGTGCTCGGTCACGCGCGCCGGCCCACCGACGGCGGCGAGCTGTACCAGGCCGCGATCTCCAGCTCCGGCGACGCGGCCTGCCTGACCGTGCTGCTCGCCCCGAACGACGACGCCCGCCACTGGGCCTCGATCGAGGCCGAGCTCGCCCGCGCCGAGCCGGCGTCTCCGCCCACCGACCTCGGCAGCGCCCGGATCTACCTGGGGCTCGTCGACGGTGCCGTCGACAGGGCCACCGCCGACGCCCTCGCCCCGGTGCTCGCCGCCGAGGTGCCCGACCCCGGGGACGGCGCGTGGGCCCGCCGCCCGTCCCTGACCGCCAACGGATTCCTGCTCTGGGAGGCGCCACCGACCCGGCGGCACGAACGTCGCCTCGTCCTCGTCGGCCCCGCCGCGGCCGAGGCCGAACTGGACGCCTTCTCCTGGTCCCCCGGTAAGGGGCGGCTCGGGCCGTTCGTGCAGTACCTGCTCGACGCCGCGAAGCTCCGCCAGCAGCGCCGGATCTACCTGGCCAGCGGGCCCGCCATCCGGCACCTGCGTCAGGGCACCGACGACGCGGTGGACCGGCTCCTGGCGCTGCACCGGACCGCCCGGGTCGCCGCCGCCGACCTGGTCAACGCCGACGTCGAGCTCACCCACCTGCAGGTCAACGCGACCGGCGTGATCACCACCCACGCCCGGCTCCGCAAGGTCGCCCGCAACGCCGACGCCGTCCTCGGCAACCTCCGCCGGCTGGCACCACCGGCCCCCGGCTGGAAGGAGGGACCACTCGCCGACGACCAGGCGCTCGGCGAGGCACTGCGGGAGCAGGCCAGCGACGACATCACCGAGTTGGAGATCGCCCGGGACCAGGCAGAACGGGTCTCCGCGCTCACCGCCTCGGTGGTGCAGCGTGGGCTCGGCGCGGCGCAGCAACAACTGCTCCTCGTCCAGGCCTCGGTCGTCGGCGCGATCCTGATGGTCCTCGCCGCCGTGCAGGCCCTGGAGGCGGAGCTTCCGATCCCGACGTCGCTGCAGACCCCGCTCATCATCTTCCTGGGCTGCCTGGCGCTCGCCCTGCCGACCGCCGTCCTGCGCTGGTCCCGACGTGTTCCGCACGACCTGCCGCTGCGCACCGTCGACTTCGTGGCGGCCTTCCTCACCGGAGCGAGCGCGGGCTGGCTCGGCGGCACCAGCCTCTCCCGCCTGGGATACGGACACCTGCTACCGGTCGGCTGGACCCTGGTCATCAGTACCGCCGCCGGCCTGGTCGCCGTGGGGCTCGCCCTGCTACGGGACCGGAGCATCCGGGCCGCCGCCCGGGGCGGCCCGGCGGGTACCGGCGGCCAGCGGCGACCGCACCCGGTGGCACGCTGACAGACACGGGCGGCCCGCGCACACCGGCGCGTCAACGAACGTAGGCGTCAACGAACGTAGGCGGTCAACAGCGCCCAGGTGGGCTTGGCGTCGTCCGGGTAGTCCAACTGCACCGTGCGCAGCGCGACGTCGAGCCGTACCGGGCCCTCCCGGACGGCGTCCACGATCCTGGCGGTCATCCGGCTGGTCCGCACGTCGGGGACCTCGTCGATCGCGGCGACCACGCAGCGCGACCCGCCGGTGAGCAGGGCCATCACGAAGTTCAGCGGCTCCGCGTCCTCCGGGTTGACCAGCCGGCCCACGTGACAGGAGGCCATCAGCACCGAGGTCGGCCAGGTCATCGCCAGCGCCCGCGCGGCCAGCAGCGGCTCGGGCAGCAGCAGGTACTGCCCCAACCCGCGGCCGCCGCCGTGCGAGGCGACGTGCAGGAGACGGACGTCGTCCGGGGCGTTGGCCAGCGCGCTCGCCAGGTCCCCGTCGATCCGAACCGGCGCGCTGTCCGGACCGATCACGCACCGGCTCAGCGGCACCCGCCCCTGCTCCTGCGGCAGATCCCAGGCGAGGCACTCCTGGATGACGTCGACCCCCTGCTCCGCCTTCGAGACGAGCCGGACCAACGCCGATCCCGTGACCGGCGGCAGCCGGCGGTCGGACAGACAGGTCAGGACGGGACACTGGGCGATGACGGCCCGTTCGACCAGGGTCGTCTCCGGGTCGAGTCGCAGCGCCGCCCAGGGCAGCAGACTCAGCGCCGAGTGCGCCGAGATCAGCAGCTCGATCGGGCGCTCCACGGTGGCCGCCAGCGCGTCGTCGACGAGTCTGGCCGGCAGGATCTCCCTCGCCAGGCCGTACCAGTCCGGGCGGGCGTCCTCCTCGGCCTCGCGCAGCCGGCCCAGCCACGGCGGTTGGTCGGCGGTGCCCTCGAAGAACGCCGTGTACGCCGGGCCGGTGGTGAACCGTTCGAAGCTGACCCGCCGGTCGGGCCGGACCAGTGACCGGAACCAGTTCGTCCGCTCGCCGCCGAGCGTGTCGGGCAGCGCGACGAAGTCCAGCGCGTACCGCCGGCCGATGGTCTTGAGCAGCCGGCGAAGCCGGACCCGCGCCGGCAGGACGGTGTCGGCGAGCATCGGCGACACCTCCTCCTCGAGCCGGAACCGCAGGTGTTCGAGCCGCTCCTCCCGGGCCGCCTCGTCACCGGCGGCGAACGACGCCACCGGCGGGTCCTCGGCATTGATCACCTCATCCAGCAGACCGCCGAGCTCCGGGCTCATCAGCAGGCGGCCCTCCCGGATCCGACTGGCGAACCCGGTCTGCTTCGCCGACAGCGCCACCCGCAGCCCCAGCCGAGCCGCCGGCTGTCCGGGCAACCGCGCCGCGAGCAGCGCGATGTCGCCGTACACCCGGCGGAACACGACGGCCAGCGGTGCCCGGGAGCGGGCGATGACCCGCCACCGTCCCCGGATCCGCTCGGCGATCTTCAGCGCCTGTCCACCGAGGACGACCGCCTCGCGCGCCCAGTCCACGCCCGTCCGGCCACCTCGCGCGTCCGTGGCGTCGCCGGCGGACCGTTCGGCGACGGCGGCGAGCAGCTCCGCCAGGCTGAGGGTCACCGACAGCAGGTGCACCGCCCGCGCCTCGTCGAGCCGGCCCCGCAGCACCCCGGTCACCGGATCCGGCGGCTGCTCGGCGTCGCGGAGCTGGCGCAGCGCGGACCGCAGCCCACGCAACGCCGCCCCGTGGTCGCCCAGCCGCCACGCGGCCAGGCCGCGCACCAGGTCGAGGCGGTGTCGGGTCGAGAACCCGGCAGCCCGGGTCTCGGTCCAGTACCGGTCCCGCTCCCCGAGCGCGCTCGGCACCTGCGCGGCCTGCCCGGCGGCGATCAGGCAGGCGCCGGCCTCGTACAGGTAGTGCGCGGCGTGTGGCTCGGCCCCGGTGCCGAACAGGTCCTCGACGGGGACCACGACGAGCTGGAGCGCCTCGGCGTACCGACCGCGCAGCCGCAGGTTCCGGGCCCGCCGGTGGGTGTTGAAGACCCCGAGGGTCAGGTCCTGGTCGAGCCCGTCGGCCCCGAACCCGGTCCGCGGGCCGCCGTCGAGCTCCCCGGCGGCGAAGGCGTACATCTCCTCCGCGGAGTGCGGGCTGGAGACCGGGATACCGAGCCGTTCGCAGAAGCAGACGATGGTCGCCGCGTACGACCATGCCTGGGCCCGTATCGCGGACCGCCGCGACGCCGTCTCGGCCAGGTAGTGGCGCAGCGCCAGGCCGAAGACGTCCGGCTCGTTCTCGGCCCGGCGGGCCAGGCTCTCGCGCTGGCGGACGATGCCGACCGCCTGCTCCGCGTCCCGGGCCAACTGCAGCAGGTCGTCCCGGGCCAGCACCCGGTCGACCTGTTCGGCGGCGCCGGCGTCGGGGCGCCGTGCCATCCGCTCGGTCATCGTCGCACCACCTCCGCCAGGTCCCGTAGGGCCGCGAAACTGTGACCGGGCAGCGCGTGGTCGACGTACCGCAGGCTCGCCACCAGGCCGGGCGCCATCGGCCGGAAGCCGGGCCAACCCTGCTGCGGGTTCACCCAGATCAACCGGTACGCCAGCCGCGACAGCCGCTCGACCTGGCGGGCGAGCAGCGCCGACGGCCCCGAGTCGTGCCCGTCTGAGGCGATCACGACCGTGGCCGCGCGAACCCGGCGGTCCCCGCCGCAGGTGCGGAGAAACTCCCGCAGGCACCAGCCGAGTCGGGTCCCGCCGCCCTGGTGTGGCTCGGCCGCCGCCAGCGCGGCCACGGCGCGCTGGGGATCACGGACGGCGAGCGCCCGGGTCACCCGGGTACACCGGGTGCCGAGGGTGAAGACCTCGGTGGTGGCCGGGGCGGCGAGCAGCGCGGCGTGGGCGAACCGCAGCAGGGCCTCGCGGTATCCGGTCATCGACTCGCTGACGTCGACCAGCAGGGTGAGCCGCCGGGGCCGATCCCTCCGTCGGCGGTACCGCGGGTGCGCCGGCTCACCGCCGTCACGCAGCATCGCCCGCAGTGTGCCGGCCGGGTCCAGGCGGCGTCGCCCACCCGGCCGCCAGCGCCGGGACGGGCGGAGCGGGCGGGTCGCCGCCAACACGGTGATCATCTCGTCGATCTCGGCACGTTCGGCGTCGGTGAGGGTACGCAGATCCCGGTGTGCCGGCGCCTCGGTCGGTACGGCGCGCACCCCCCGGGTCGCCGTACCGTCGGCGGACCGGCTCCCCGCACCGGCCTCGTCCCCGGCCTCCTCCCCGGCGGCGGTCCCGGTCGGCGACGACGGGCCGAGGGCTGTCGGGTCGTCGTCGGACCCGACGGCGACGGGCGCGCCGTCCCGGAGGAGTTCCCCGACAGACGGCTCGCCGGCCGGCGCGTCGAACGCCGACGGCGGCCCGGCGGCGTCACCGGCACGGCCCGGGACGGCCGACTCCGACGTCCGCCGGCCCGCGAGCCAGGCGGCGAACACCGCGTCGAACACGACGAGGTCGGCCCGGCTGGTGCAGAGTGTCAACCGGCTACCCCAGTAGAGGGTGTCCGGACGGACCGGGCCGAGTTCCGCGATCGCGGACAGGGCGAGCCCGATCCGTGCCACGTCGACGCCGACACCGGCCCCGCGCAGCCGGCCGGCGAGGTCGGCGAGGTCGGGCCCGAGGTCGGGCCGGGGGCGAGGTGTGGGGCCGAGCCCGGAGTCCCCGGCTGTCACGTCCGTGCCCCGGTCGCCGGGCTGTCGCCGTGCCCTGTGCCGCCGTCGGCCCCGGCGTCACGGGGCGCCGACCGGGCCAGCTCCCGGCGTACCGTGGCGCGATCCTCGTGGTGCTTGGCCACCGTGCCGAGGGCCGCCTCGGCCAGCGCCGGGGTCAGTCGCGACTCGCCCAGCTCCCGCGCGGCGCGGGCCAAATCGAGGGACTCGGCGACGCCCGGCGGCTTCACCAGGTCGGCCCGGCGCAGCCGGGCCATGGCGGCGGCGATGTCGTACGCGAGTCGCGGGTCGAGCCCGACGATCCGGCGGCGCAGGATCTCGGCCTCCCGGGCCGGGTCCGGATGGGCGATCCAGTGGTAGAGGCACCGCCGCCTGAGTGCGTCGTGCACCTCCCGGGTGCGGTTGGAGGTCAGCACGACCAGCGGCGGTACGGCGGCACGGACCGTACCGAGCTCCGGAATGGTCACCGAGTAGCTGTCCAGCACCTCCAGCAGGAACGCCTCGAACTCGTCGTCGGCCCGGTCGATCTCGTCGATGAGCAGCACCGCCGGGGCGTTTTCCAGGGCCTGCAGGACCGGCCGGGCGACGAGGAACTCGCGGGTGTACAGGGAGGCCGTGACGGCAGCCGCGGCCTCGCCGTCGGGCGACTCGCCGAGCGCCCGCAGACTCAGCAGCTGCCGGGGAAAGTTCCAGTCGTACAGCGCCTGACTGGCATCGATGCCGGCGTAGCACTGGAGCCGGACCAGCGGCGCACCGAGTACCCGCGACAACGCCTCGGCCAACGCGGTCTTGCCCACCCCCGGCTCGCCCTCCAGGAACAGGGGTCGGTGCAGCCGCACGGCGAGGAAGGCCGCCGCGGCCAGGCCCTCGTCCGCCAGGTATCCGACCTCCGCGAGAGCGTCGGTGAGCTCCGCCGGGCTCGACGGCTGCGGCACGGGCACCCCTCGAGTGTGGACGGTTCGGTCCCGCTTGTCGAGCAGCCGCCGTTGACGCCGGCGAATGCCGGGACGACGCCGCATCGACCGGTACAGTGGCGCCATGCGTCACGTCGTCGCCGACCCCGTCCGGCGAGTCGCCGAGACATGCCGGACGAGCTCGTGAGCACCTTTCCACCCGTCGCGCTACCGGCCTGGCCCGCCGGTGGCGCGCCGGTCGAGGCGCTGGCTCGGGACATCGCGGACTGGGTCGGGTCGCCCGCCCTGGCGGCCCTGGTGAGACGGTTCGGCGGCGACATCCCGTCCGGTGACGTGGCAACCCGGCTGACCTATCTGGACGAGTTCTCGATCGTCTGGGACAGCCGACGCGGAGGCGAGCGCAGCCAGGCCCGGTACGCCGACCACGACGAGGCCACCCGTCAGCTGGTCATCGCCGCCGCGACCGCGCTCGGCCTCGCCGACCGGGAACGGCCCGCAACCGACCGGTACGACCACGTGCTGATCCTCGGCGGCGGCCCGGTGACCGGCCGGGCCCGGTCCCGGTTCGCGGCCAACCTGCTGGACGGCGGTGTCACCACCGGCACGGTCGCGGCGCTGGGCAGCCTGCGCCCACTGCCGGTGACCTCGGCGGCGCTGGGCAGCCCGGTCGAACTGACCGAGGGCGACGGCATGCTGATGGCGGTCCAGGAGGCGTTCCCGCCGCTCGGCGACGTCACCGCCCGGCACGGCACCACCGAGGCGGGCCACGACTGGTGGGTCAAGACGTACCCCTCCGGGATGGGACCGGTCACCGTCGTCGCCGCGCCGCCGACCCAGCCGGGACGCCGGGCCATCACCGCGGACACCATGCTGGGCTGGGCGGAACTGGTCGCCCGACCCACCCCCGACGAGCGGATCCTGCTCGTCACGACACACCTCTACGTGCCGTACCAGCACGCCGACGCGATCGCCACCCTCGGGCTGCCGTACCGGTGCGGGATCGACACGGTCGGGTTCGACACCGCGACCTTCCCCGCCTGGCCCAACGGGCCGGCGCACGTCGGTGAGTTCCTCCAGGAGCTCCGCTCGGCGATCCGGTCGATGCGTACGCTGCACGCCAGGCTCGAACGCGTCGCCCGGTAGTCCGTGTCGCCCACACCCGCCGCCCGGGCGGCGGGGCGAGCCGGCGTGCCGGCCCGGTCAGGCGGGGCGCCCACGCCGCAGCAGGTCGAGTCCACGACGTCGACGCCGCCGGAACCGGAGGACGACGACCAGCGCGACGGTGGCTCCGAGCAGCGGCAGGGCCACCGGCGCCACCAGGAGGAACAGCAGCGGTCGTGCCGGCCACGGCGCGGGTTCGCGCGCCGGGCCGCCGAACCGGCCGGACTCCAGCAGGTCACGGGGCACGTCCATGGCGAGCACCTCGCCCGGCGGGTCGAGCAGCACCTCGGTGCCGCCACCGGGGCGCACCGCGACCAGGGTGACCTCGCCCACCTCCCGGTAGCCGGTGTCGTTGAAGACCTCGTCCGCGGTCTTTCGGGCGTCGACCTCCGGCCGGTAGCAGAGCACCACCAGGTCGGAACCGGACCGCCAGCCGAGCGCCCGGACCGCCATCGCGGTGACCGGGCCGAACGCGGGCCCGTCGGTGTCCGCACCGCTCCGGGCGTCCAGGTAGTCGAACCGCCACACCCGGGCCCCCAGCGCCGCGGTGTCGCACTCGTCCAGGCACCCGTCCAGGCTCACGGTGGCGATCCGCCGGCCGTCAGGGCTGAACGCGCCCACCCCGGCCAGGTACCGGCCGGGTCCGAGGTCCCGGGTCCAGGCCGTCCGGCCCGCCCGGTCCAGCAGGCTCACCCGACTGCCCTGGGTCACCGCAAGCCACGCGCCGTCCGGGGAGAAGGCCGCCAACGAGGCGGTACGCAGCCTCCAGCGGTACCCCAGCTCGTCGACCAGAATCCGCACCCCGCCGGTACGCAGGTCCACCAGCACCAGCCGGGCCGGGTCCGTACCGTCCCCGGTCGGGTCGGAGCCGTTCGGCCGCAGGGGGGCGTGCAGGGCGAGCAGGGACTGGCCGTCCGGCGCCCAGGCAACCGGCGTGCCACAGCAACCCGGACCGTCAGGCCCGGCCACCGCCCGGTCCCGGCCGGTGGTCAGATCCGTCACGGTCAGCCACGCCGACCGGCTGCCGTACGCGTGTGCGACGTACCGGCCGTCCGGGGAGACCAGCACGTCCTCGCCGGCCGTCACCATCGCGCCGCCGTACAGCAGCATCCGGTACGACCCGTCCTGGCCGACCACCGCCACCTTGCCCTCGTGGTCGAGCCCGTCGATGCCCCGCAGACCCAGACCGTCGCCGCTGAACAGCACCGTCGCCGGCCCGACCGGGTCCTGGGCGACGGTGGCCTGCCACATCCACGGCACCCAGATCCGGTGCGGTACGGCGGCCTCTCCGCCGGCCGGCACGACCGGCGCCGGCCGCCACGGCACCGCCAGCCCGAGGGCGGCGAGCACCGCCACCGCGGCGACCAGCCGGACGACGCTCCGGATCCGCTCCCGGCGCCGCAGGCGCCGGCCGGCCTGCCAGATGCCGTCCGTCGCAGCCGGCGGCATCTGGTCGGCGAGGTCGGTCAGTACCGCCCGCAGATCCCTACTCATCGCCGTCCCTCCGATCCACCGCCCGGTAGCCCTGCCACCTGTCCCGCCGTCTCCGCTGCCGCTCCCGTCGCCCGGTCGGGCGGTCCCGACGCCTCCCCGGCGACGACCGACAGCCCGGCCGCCGAAGATGGGTGCACCGGCGGGTGCGGGGCCGGCGCCGTTCGCTCCCGCGGGGTGGCGACGAGATCGGCCAGCTCGGGGGCGAGAGCGCGCAGCCGCGCCAGCGCGTCACGCGTCTGGCTCTTGACCGTCGACACCGAACAGCCGAGCGCCTCGGCGGCCTCCGCCTCCGTCAGGTCCTCGAAGTAGCGCAGCACCAGCACGGCCCGCTGCCTCGGGGCGAGCCGACGCAGCGCGTCCCGGACCATGAGCGCGTCGGCCAACCCCGCCGTGCTGTCCCGCGCGGGCACCTCCGGCGGCTCCGCGCGCAGGTCGACCTGGCGCCACCGTCGCCGCCACATCGAGACGTGCTGGGTGTACATGACCCGGCGCACGTACGCGTCCGGATCACCCTGGGCGACCAGCCGTTCCCAGTGCCGGGCCGCCTGCACCAGGGTGAGCTGCACCAGGTCCTCGGCCGAATGCCGGTCACCGGTCAGCAGGTAGGCCGCCCGGGACAGCGTCCCGACCCGGGCCGAGACATAGTCCCGAAACGATTCCTCTGGCTCCACACCCACCTCCTGACCATCACCACGCTCGCCGGTGCCTCGCCGGGTGGGTGGTTCACCGGGGAAACCGTTGACCGCGAACCCGACGAGGACCGCCTTCGTCGGCGACGACGATGGCCTCGGCACGGTCGTGCAGGCAGCGGGTCCGTGTTCGGCTTGTGTGTTGGTGACAGAATCGATTCACCTCCGGTACGGAAGGTGATCATGGTGTCGGGTGTCGAGGTGATCGTCGCCGCGCTCGTGGCGGGTGCGGTGGCGGGTTCGTCGGAGGTGGCCAGGACGGTGGTCGTCGACGCCTACACCGCGTTGAAGGGCCTGCTGCGGAGACGGCTGGTGGGACGCCCGGAGGCGCAGCAGGCTTTGGACGCGTACGAGGTCGAGCCGGGTCGCTGGCGGGCGGTGCTGGGCGATGCCCTGACCGCGTCTGGGGCCGACACCGACGAGCAGATCCTCGACGCGGCGCGCAGGCTGCTCGCGGTCGCAGACCCGGACGGCACCCGGGTCGGCAAGTACCAGGTGGACGCCAGCCATGCCAGGGGTGTCCAGGTCGGTGACCACAACACGCAGACCAACACCTTCCACTGAGGCTGGTGGCGTGTCGGTGAGCGCCTCGGGTGACGTGTCGCCCGCCGGTCGGGTGGATGCCTCGTATGCGCAGGGGGTTCAGGTCG
>CALGAM010000159.1 GCA_937951935.1 uncultured Micromonospora sp.
ACCCTCGCGTGAAGGCCGCCGCGGGCGGCCGGTCACCGGTCCCGAGCCGCCGCGGGCGGTCAGCGGAAGGCGGCGTGCCCGGTCAGGGCCTGCCCGACGACCAGCTTGTGCACCTCGCTGGTGCCCTCGTAGGTCAGCACCGCCTCCAGGTTGTTGGCGTGCCGCAGCACCGGGTACTCCAGCGTCACCCCGTTGGCGCCGAGGATCGTCCGGGCGGTGCGGGCGATGCCGATCGCGGTCTCGCAGCTGTTCAGCTTGGCGAGGCTGACCTGGGCCGGGGTCACGGCGCCCGCCTCCCGGAGCCGTCCGACGTGGACGGCCAACAGCAGCCCGCTGACCAGTCCCCGGGTCATCTCGGCCAGCTTCTCCTGGGTGAGCTGGAAGCCGGCGATCGGCCGCCCGAACGCCTCCCGGCTGCCGGCGTAGTCGAGCGCGGCGCGCAGGCAGTCGTACCCGGCGCCGAGAGCGCCGAAGGCGATGCCGAGCCGTGCCTCGGTGAGGCACCGCAGGGGCGCGCGTAGGCCGATCGCCCCGGGCAGGAGGGCGTCGCCGGGCAGCCGGACGTCCTGCAGCACCAGGGCCGAGGTCACCGAGGCCCGCAGGGACAGCTTGTGCCCGACCGGCGGGGTGCTCACCCCGGGAGTGTCCATCGGTACGGCGAAACCGCGGATACCCTCGTCGGTCCGGGCCCACACCACCGCCACGTCGGCCACCGCCGCATTGGTGATCCACATCTTCTCGCCGTTGAGGATCCAGTCGTCCCCGTCGCGGCGAGCCGAGGTGCGCATCGCGCCCGGGTCGGAGCCGGCGTCCGGCTCGGTCAGCCCGAAACAGCCGATCGCCTCGCCGGCCGCCATCGCCGGCAGCCACCGCTGGCGCTGTTCCTCGCTGCCGAAGGTCCGGATGGCGTACATGGCCAACGAGCCCTGCACCGACACCAGGCTGCGGACACCGGAGTCGGCCGCCTCCAGCTCGAAGCAGGCCAGGCCGTAGGCGACCGCCCCGACGCCGGCACAGCCGTAACCCTCCAGGTGCATGCCGAGCAGGCCGAGCCGGCCGCACTCCCGGGCCAGGTCCCGGGCGGGCAGCTCGCCGGCGGCGTACCACTCGGCGACGTACGGCCGGATCCGTTCGGCGGCGAACCGGCGTACGGTGTCCCGGATGTCGCGCTCCTCCTCGGTGAAGAGACTGTCGACAGCGAGGAGTTCCATCGGGTCGGTCATCAGGGATCTCCAGAGGACTCGGCGGTGTGCGGGGGCTCGCCGGGTTTCGGTGGTGGGCGGTGGTGGGTGATGGTGTCCGGGACAGGGTACTGGGATCGGCCACCTGCCGTGCCGGCCGCGGCGTCCCGCCTAGCCCCGGTCGGAAGAG
This sequence comes from uncultured Micromonospora sp., assembly GCA_937951935.1. Lineage (GTDB taxonomy): Bacteria > Actinomycetota > Actinomycetes > Mycobacteriales > Micromonosporaceae > Plantactinospora. Next base: position 1,372 of record CALGAM010000159.1, read on the forward strand.
CGGTCGCCCGGAGGCCGGCCGGTCGCCCGGCGTCTCCACCCCGGAGCCCGACCACCGCCGAGAGCGCGTAGCGCGTTGAGGATCACGGCCACGTCGATGCCCTCCTGCAGGAACGCCCCGGCCACCGGAGGGAGGAGCCCGAACGCGGCCACGACCATGGCAACCCCCGCCATGCCCATCCCGGCGACCGCGCCGTGCACCGCGATCCGCCGGGAGCGGCGGGCGATCTCCACCGCGTCGGCCAGCCGGCCCAGCCGGTCCACCGACAGCACGGCGTCGGCGACCTCGGCCGACGCCCGTGCGCCGGTGGCGCCCAGCGCCACCCCCACCCCGGCCGCCGCCAGAGCGGGCGCGTCGTTGATCCCGTCCCCGACCATCACCGTCACCGCACGTTCGGACTCCGCCCGGACCCTGGCGACCTTCTCCTGCGGGGAGCACCGGGCGACCACGTCGTCCACCCCGACCACCCTGGCCACCCGTTCGGCGACCTCCGGACGGTCCCCGGTCAGCATGACCACCCGGGAGAACCCGGCCGCGCGGAGCCGCCGTACCGTCTCCCCGGCGTCCGGCCGCACCGGATCCCGCAGCAACACCGCCCCGGCAAGCGCCCCGTCCAGGCCCACCCACACCACCGACAGGCCGTCCGACTCCGCGTGCCGCTGCTCGCGTACGGCCCAGTCCGGCAACCCGGCAGTGTGTTGCCCCACCCGCACCAGCCGGCCCTCGACCCGGCCGGACACCCCCCGTCCGGCCTCCTCCGTCACCCGCTCCGGTACCGCCAGCCGCAGGTCCCGCTCGCCGGCGGCCCGTACGACCGCCGCCGCGAGCACGTGCGACGACAACTGCTCGACCGACGCGGCCAGCCGTAACAGCTCGTCGCGGTCGCCTCCCGCCGGGGTCACCACGTCGGCCACCTCCGGGCGGCCGGCCGTCAACGTCCCGGTCTTGTCCAGCAGCAGGGTCCGGGCGCGGCCCAGCGACTCCAGCGAACCACCGTCGCGAACCAGCACCCCGTGCCGCGCCGCCCGGGACAGGCCGGAGACGATCGCGACCGGGGTGGCCAGCAGCAGGGGACACGGCGTCGCCACCACCAGCACCGCCACCGCCCGTACGAACTGTCCGGACACCCCCCACGCGATCGCGGCCAGGGCCAGGGTGAACGGCACGAACGCCGCCGCGTACCGGTCGGCCAGCCGCACCGTCGGTGCCCTCGCCGCGTTCGCCGCCTCCGCCAGCCGGACGATGCCGGCGTACGTGCTCTCGCCCGCCGTCGCCGCGGCCCGCAGGCCGAACGCCGCCCCCGCGTTGACCACGCCGCTGGCCACCCTCTCCCCGGGCCGCCGCTGCACCAACCGGGACTCACCGGTCACCACGGACTCGTCCAGCGTCGCCGGCTCCTCGGCGAGGCCGTCCACCGGGACGACGTCACCCGGGCCCACGAGCAGCCGATCACCGCGCCGCACCAGGTCGGCGTCAACAACCTGGATCCCTCCGCCCGGGTCGCGGCGCCGCGCCGTCCGGGGCGCCCGCGCCAGCAGCGCACGCAGATCCCGGACGGCCCTGCCCTGGGCGTACGACTCCAGCGTGTGCCCGGTGGCCAGCATGAGCGCCACCACCGCCGCGGCCAGGTACTCCCGCGCCACCAGGGAGCTGATCATGGCCAGGGTGGCGATCACGTCGACGCCGATCCGGTGGTGCCGCACCGACCGGACCAGCCAGCGCAGCGTCACCACCAGTGTCGCCACCGCAACCGCGGCCCACGATCCGTACGCCTCGCGCCGCTGTCCGGCGAGCCACAGGCCGGCGCCGACCAGCACCACCACCGTCAGTACCACCAACGGGGCGGCGACACGCCACCGACGCCAGCGTCCCGTCGCGCCACCACCGAAGCGGCCCACGTTCTCTCCCCCCGTTCGACGTCGCCCGCGGTGTACCGACGGGTTCACGCGGAGTGGGATCCGCACCGGGCCGGAGGCGCACCGGCAGGCTCTCGTCCGACAGGCCCGTACCCACCAGCGTCCCCACCACGCCACGCCCGGCGTGGGCCGATCCGCCGATCCGTCAACCGGCAGGACGTCACGACCGGGTGAGCACCGGGTGTGGGCCGCACCACCGGCGAATTCACATCGGTGGATCTGAGTGAGTAGCATGGTCGCGGGAGCCGCCATGCCGCCGCGGGGCAGCACCACATGCTGCCCACATGTCCGAGGTCCTTCATGTCGACCGGCGTGTGTTCCTCGCGGGCCTGGGCATCCCGTCGAGCGGCACCGTCGTCGACGGAATGCTGGAGTATCGATGAAGCTCACACGAATGGCGCGCGGCCTCGTGCTCGGCGCGATCGCGGTCCTCGTCACCGGGCTCGCGATGGTCGTCGTCGACCGGACCGTTCCCGCCTCGGCGCACGGGTCGGTCACCAACCCGCCCTCCCGAAACTACGGATGCTGGGAGCGCTGGGGTCACGATCACCTCAACCCCGCCATGGCCGAGATCGACCCGATGTGTTGGCAGGCCTGGCAGGCCAACCCGAACACGATGTGGAACTGGAACGGCCTGTACCGCGAGAACGTCGGTGGCAACCACCAGGCGGTCATCCCGGACGGGCAGCTCTGCAGCGGCGGCCTCACCCAGGGTGGGCTGTACGCCTCGCTCGACGCGGTCGGTCCCTGGACGGCGAAGCCGATGCCGAACGTCTTCACGCTGACCCTGACCGACGGGGCTCGGCACGGTGCCGACTACCTGCTGATCTACATCACCAAGCAGGGCTTCGACCCGACCACCCAGCCGCTCACCTGGGACAGCCTCGAGTTGGTGCTGCGCACCGGCAGCTACCCGCCCACCGGGCTGTACGAGGCCCAGGTGGACGCGGGCAACCGCACCGGGCGGCACGTCGTCTACACCATCTGGCAGGCCAGCCACCTCGACCAGCCGTACTACCTGTGCAGTGACGTGATCTTCGGTGGCGGCGGCACCCCGCCCACCACTCCGCCCACGACCCCGCCGACCACCCCGCCGACGACGCCTCCGACCACCCCGCCGACGACGCCTCCGACGACCCCGCCGGCCGGCGCCGGCTGCACCGCGACGTACCGGACGACGAGCCAGTGGCCCGGCGGCTTCAACGCCGAGGTCACGGTCCAGGCCGGCAACGCCGCCATCTCCGGGTGGACGGTGACCTGGACCTGGCCCGACGGCCAGAGCATCTCCAGCTCGTGGAACGCCTCGATCACCACGAACGGATCGACCGTGACCGCCACGAACGTCGGTTACAACGGCGCGCTGGACGCCAACGCGTCGACCACCTTCGGGTTCAACGGTTCCTGGAGCGGCACGAACACCGCTCCGACCCTGACCTGTACGGCCCGGTAGACATCCCGCGACGGGTCGTACCGACACAGGTGCGAGGTGTGCGACGGGGGCGGCGCGGATCGCGCCGCCCCCGTCCCCGTCGCGTCCTCCGGCGGCTCGGCGTGTCGGGATGGACTTGCGTCCGGTGGTACGCGACGTCCTGGTGTCGCCCCGGCCGGCGTCGGGGCGGGAGTGGGCGGGGGTGGGCGGTCCGGTGGCGTACCCGGACGTTCTCGGGGAGCGTGGCCGACGGCGCCGGCACGGCGGTGTCCGGAACCTCGGACCCGCGCGGATCCTCGCCGCATCAGGTGTCGACGTCACCGCCGCCACACCGGTCCGCGGGCACACCGGCGGTACGGGGCCCGGCATCGCGGCAGCCGTCACCGCCGGTGCCGTCGGTGCTGGTCCGGGCCGCCGATCCGGGCGCCGCGGCGACGGTGGTGGGCCGTCGCCCGACCGTGACGGCCGGCCCGGCTGTGGGCGGCACCGACGGTCCGCGCCGTGGGGTGGGCGTCGGCCGTCCCGGTTCGTGTCTCCCGGCGCGCCGGTCCACGGCGTGCCCGCCGACGCCGGTGGTGAAAACGCGGGTGGGGTGCCGACCAGGTCGGCACCCCACGTACACGGTTCTGGGTCGCTAACCGACCGCACAGGTCGCGGTCGGTGTGGTGTTGTTGCCGTTCTTGTAGAGCGTGATCCCGAAGTTGTTGCCGTTGCCGTTCGGGCGTGCCGTGAGGGTACCGCTGGTACCGCTGATCGAGGCGTTCCAGCTGTTCTGTAGTGTCTGGCCGCCGTTGGTGTAGATGGTGACGACCCAGTTGTTGGTGCCGCTGACCGAGAACCACGTGTTGAACCGGTCGTACCA
>CALGAM010000160.1 GCA_937951935.1 uncultured Micromonospora sp.
GACGAACGAGCGGCGAGGTCGAAGCGGCGGCGGGCCAGCGTCGACCGGAAGGGCCGGGCTTGACATAGATGAAAGCCCGACCGTCCCCCGTGCGGCAAGGAGCCGTCCATGCCCCGACGAACGACCGTCTCGCTCACCCTCGCGGCCACCCTGGCCGCCTTCGTCACCCTGCCGGTCGGCGGTCCGTCGGGGAGCGCGGCAGGAGCGGCGCCGCCCGGTACCCGGGACGTCATCGTCCAGCTCTTCGAGTGGAACTGGCCCTCGGTCGCGGCCGAGTGCCGTGACTTCCTCGGCCCGAGGGGCTACGGCTACGTCCAGGTGTCGCCGCCCCAGGAACACGTGCGGGGCCAGCAGTGGTGGGTGGCCTACCAGCCGGTCAGCTACCGGATCGAGTCCCGCAAGGGGAACCGGGCCCAGTTCCAGGCGATGGTCGAGGCCTGCCACGAGGCCGGCGTCAAGGTCATCGTCGACGCGGTGGTCAACCACATGAGCGCCGTCGGCTCCGGCACCGGTTGGGCCGGCAGCACCTACACCCCCTACACCTACCCCGGCATCTACCAGTACCAGGACTTCCACCACTGCGGCCGCAACGGCACCGACGACATCGTCGACTACCACGACCGCTACGAGGTGCAGAACTGTGAGCTGGTCGGCCTGGCCGACCTCGCCACCGAGACCGGGTACGTCCGCGACCGGCTCGCCGCGTACCTCAACGACCTGCTCGGTCTCGGCGTCGACGGGTTCCGGATGGACGCCAGCAAGCACATGCCCGCCGCCGACATCGCGGCCCTCAGGGCCCGGCTGTCCCGTCCGGCGTACCTGGTGCAGGAGGTCATCCACGGGGCGGGCGAGCCGATCCAACCCGAGGAGTACACCGGCAACGGCGACGTCCACGAGTTCCGGTACGGCCGGGACCTCGGCCGGGTGTTCCGCCGGGAGCGGCTGGCGTACCTGCGCACCCTCGGTGAGGCGTGGGGCTACCTCGACAGCGGTCGGGCCGTGGTCTTCACCGACAACCACGACACCCAGCGGGACGGCGGCGACGTGCTGACCCACCGGGACCACGCCGTCTACGCGCTCGCCAACGCCTTCATGCTCGCCTGGCCGTACGGGTCGCCCGCGGTGATGTCCAGCTACGAGTTCGGCGACCGGGACCAGGGCCCGCCGTCGGACGCGAGCGGAAGGACGCTCGACACGACCTGCTTCAGCAACGGCTGGCGTTGCGAGCACCGCTGGCGGGTGATCGCCAACATGGTCGCCTTCCACAACACCGTCCGCGGCACCTCCGTGGTCCACTGGTACGACAACGGCAACAACCACATCGCGTTCGGCCGGGACGGGAAGGGCTACCTCACCATCAACAACGAGGACACCGCGATCACGGGTCGGTCGTACCAGACCAATTTGCCGGCCGGTCGGTACTGCGACGTGATCCACGGCGACATGGTCGGCGGCTGGTGCACCGGGCCGGTCGTCACCGTCGACGCGGGCGGCTGGTTCCGGGCGGACATCCCGCCGCACGACGCGGTCGCCATCCACGTCGGCGCGAGGCTCTCCTGACCCCTCGTACGGCGGTGGCCCCGCCGGGCCACCGCTACCGGTCCAGCGGATCGGCCAGCAGTGGGCCGAAGGCCAGTTCGGCCGCGCCGATCAGGACCGCGTCCTCGCCGAGCTGGGGCGTCCGGAGCCGCACCTGCTCCCGGGCGGCGGGCAGGGCCATCACGTTCAGCCGGCTGCGTACCCGGGCGGCGGCGGCCAGGTAGACCTCCCGGAGCGTGCCACCGAAGATGATCGCGTCCGGGTTGAAGATGTTCACCAGGTTCGCCACCCCGAACCCGAGCCAGTCGCCGACCTGACGAACCGCGGCCTGGGCGCCGGCATCCCCCCAGGACGCCGCGTCGATCACCCGCAGCGTCGCATCCCGGCCGGCGCTGCCACCCCTGCCGGCCGCGTGGAGCAGGGCGTGCTCGCTGATCTCCGTCTCCCAGCAGCCCGACGAACCGCAGCGACAGGGCCGGCCACCAGGCTGCACCACCATGTGCCCCACCTCGCCGGCGTGCCCGCCACGGCCGGTCAACCGTTGGCCGTGGACGATGATCCCGGCCTCGATCCCGCCGTCCTGGTGCAGGTAGATCACGGTGTCGCAGCCGACCGCCGCGCCCCGGACGTGCTCGGCGACCACGCTCGCGTCCGCGGCGTTGCTGACCAGGATCGGCCGGTCGGGGGAGAGCACCTCGCCCAGTGCGACCTCCAGCGCCGCCTCCGACCCGCTGCCGCCGCCGTCGTCGACGGCGTCCCGGTCCGGCCGGTCCGGCACCGGTCCCGGCGACTGGCGGCCCGCCGCGTCAGGACGGCGCGGACGGCCCGAGACGGCGACCCCACTCCCGACGTGGATCGCGTCCTCCGCCACGGACTGGTGCATCTCCTTGCGCAGGCCGGCCAGCAGCGGCAGGCACTCCAGAGGTGGCGCACCGGGCGGCCGGGCGGCCTGCCGCCGGTCGAGGACGACCCCACCCAGCCCGACGCGGGCCGCCCGCAGCCGGTCCGACTCGATGCTGTACGCGTACGCGAAGACCCGGGCCGACTCGGGCCGGACGACCAGGGACGGCCGCCCGGCCCGACCGGTCTCCCGGGGAGCACGCTCGCTCACCAGCCGCGCGGCGGCGAGTTCGGCGGTGAGCGCACCGATCGTGCTCCGGTTCAGGCCCAGCGCGGAGGTCAGCTCCGCCCGGGAGGTGGCGCCGTGGACGTGGACGTAGCGCAGCAGGGCCCCGAGATTCTGTCGGCGAATCTCCTCCTGACTCGGCCCTGCGCGCATCCTGCCCCTTTATCGGTTCCCGGTTGCTGTGGCGCGGCGTCGGGACACCGCGTCGACGCTGGCGGCGGCGAGCAGGACCAGCCCGGTGAAGACGTACTTGACCCCGGAGCTGACGTTCATCAGGGCCATGCCGTTGTCGATGACCGCGATCACCGCGCCGCCGAGTACCGCGTCGAACACCCGGCCCTTGCCACCGAAGAGGCTGGTGCCGCCGATCACCGCCGCGCCCACAGCGTAGAGCAGCACGTTGCTGCCGCCGGTGTTGGCGTCGACCGAACCACCCCGGCTGGCTGCGATGATGCCGCCGACCGCCGCCATCGAGGAGCAGATCACGAAGACGGAGATCCTGATCCGGTCGACGTTGATGCCCGCCCGGCGGGCGGCCTCCCGGTTGCCCCCGACCGCGTAGATGTGCCGGCCGTACGCGGTGCGGTTCAGGACGAAGGTCCACAGGACCAGCAGCAGGACGATGATCGGCACCACGATCGGCACGCCCCGCAGCGAGACCAGCGGGTTGTGACTCCGCTCCAGGTTGAGGATGTGGACGGCGGTGCCGACGAGCACGGCCAGCACGCCGATCCGGAACCACACCACGGCCAGCGGCTCGGTGACGAGTCCGCGCGCCGTACGGTTGCGGTGGCGCAGCAGCTGCACGGCGGCGTATCCGGCGATCCCGACGACCGCCATGGCCCAGCCGAGCCACGGCGGCATGTTCCGGATCTCGATGGCCCGGATCACCTCGTCGTGCACGGAGACGTTGGTGCCGCCCTTGATGAGCAGCAGCACGACGCCCTGGAAGGCGAGGAACGCCGCGAGGGTGACCACGAAGGACGGAATGCCGACCTTGGCCACCAGGAAGCCGAGGACGAACCCGATCAGTGCGCCGGTGGCGATCGCGGCGAGGACGGCGACGTACCAGGGAAAGCCGCGCAGTGTGACGAGCTGGGCCAGCACCGCCGCGCAGACCCCGCTGGCGAATCCGGCGGAGAGGTCGATCTCGCCGAGCAGGAGGACGAAGACCAGGCCCATGGCGATCACCGTGACGGCGGCGCCCTGGGTGAAGAGGTTGGCGAAGTTGCCCTGGGTGAGGAAGCTGTCGTGCAGGACGGAGAAGATCGCGCAGAGCACGATCAGCCCGAGTACGGCCGGCAGTGCGCCCATGTCGCCGCCGCGCACCCGGGCGAGGTAGTCCCGGACGTGGCTGCCGACGGTCGGCACGGGTGCGGCTGGCACGTCGAGCGGTCTCGCCGCGGTCGTGGTGGGGGCGGTCATCTGTCGACTCCTGGTTCGGTCGTCGCGGTGGGTGGGGTGTCGTGCCGGTCGGCGCCACTCGTCCCGGTGCCGTTGGCGCCGTCGCCGTTGTCGCCGCTGAGGCCGAGTCCGCCGCTACGACCGGCGGTGATCAGCTCAACCACCTGGGCGTGGGTGACCTCGCTGGTGCGCAGCTGCGCGACCATCTGACCGAGGTAGAGCATGGCGATCTGGTCGGAGACGGCGAAGACGTCGTTCATGTTGTGCGAGATGAGAACGACCGCGAGCCCGTTGTCCGCGAGCCGGCGGACCAGTTCGAGCACCTGGGCGGTCTGCGCGACGCCGAGCGCGGCGGTCGGCTCGTCGAGGATGACCACCCGGCTGTTCCAGAGCACCGCCTTGGCGATCGCCACGGTCTGGCGCTGACCGCCGGAGAGGCTGGAGACGTGCTGGCGCAGCGACTTCACCGTACGGACGGAGAGCCCGGCCAGGGTCTCGGCGGCCATCTGCTCCATGGTCGGCTCGTCGAGGACCAGGCCGCTGCGCTTCTCCCGGCCGAGGAACATGTTCTGCACGATGTCGAGGTTGTCGCAGAGCGCGAGGTCCTGGTAGACGACCTCGATGCCCAGCGCGGCGGCGTCCCGGGGGCTGTTGATGCGTACCGGCCGACCGTCAAAGACGATCTCGCCGCTGTCGATCGAGTAGATGCCGCTGATGCATTTGACCAGGGTGGACTTGCCGGCGCCGTTGTCGCCGACGAGCGCGGTCACCTCTCCGGCGGTGACGGAGAAGTCGACGTTGCGCAGGACCTGGACGGGACCGAAGCTCTTGTCGATCCCGCGTAGTTCCAGCAGGGGTGTCGCGGACACGGTGGTCTCCTTCGCACGAGGTGTCCGATCGCGGGGTCTGGTGGCCGGGGTGCGGTCCGGGGCCGGTGGTGGTCCGGGCCGCCGGAGCCGTTCGCCGGCCGTGGGTCCCGTTCCGGGGCGAGCGGCGCCGCCGGTGTGACAGCACACCGATGGCGCCGCTCGTCAACAGGTCGGGAGAGCCGGCACGGGGCGGGCTCGGTCAGCTGATTCCGGCCTCGGCGCAGAGGGAGGCGAAGGATCCGGCGCAGAGCTCTTCCTTGGTCACGTAGCCGTCCGCGACGACGTCCCGCACGTTCTCCTTGAAGATGGCCTTCGGCTCCAGCAGCACCGCGGGGACGTCCCGACCGCTCTCCGGGTCCTTCACCGTCTGGCTGGTCTGCTTCCGCTCACCCTTGGCCAGGGCGATGGCCAGTTCGGCCGCGGCCTCCGCCTCCTGCTTGACCGCCTTGTAGACGGTCATGCACTGGTCGCCGGCGAGGATGTTCTGCAGACCCTGCACGGTGGCGTCCTGCCCGGTGACCGGCACCTTGCCGTTGAGCTTGTTCTTCTTCAGCACCGAGATGGCCGCCTGGCCCAGCGTGTCGTTCGCGGCGAGGACGCCGTCGATCTTCCCGTTCTGCTGGGTCAGCATCTGCTCGAAGATGGTGCCGGCCTCGGTCCCGTTCCAGCCGGGCACCCACTGGTCCGGGCCCTTGACGTACTCGCCGGAGTCGTACTTGGCCTTCAGCACACCCTCGTAGCCGTTCTTGAACAGGGTGGCGTTGTTGTCGGTCTGGGCACCGTTGAGCGTGGCGATGACCGGCTTCTGCGCGCCCCGGTCGGTGAGGCACTTGACCAGGCCCTCGCCCTGGAGCCGGCCGACCCGCTCGTTGTCGAAGCTGACGTAGTACTCCGCCGAGCCGCCCAGGGTCAGCCGGTCGTAGTCGATGGTGAGCACGCCCTGGCTCTTGGCCTTGTCCAGCACCGCCTTGCCGGTGCCGGAGTCCAGGTTGACGATCATGAGCACGTTCACGCCCTCGGTCATCATCTGCTCGGCGATCGTCTGGAACTGGGCCTTGTCGTTCTGGGCGTTCTGGATCGTGTAGTCGACGCCGGCGGCCTTGAACGCCGCCTCCAGGTACTTGCGGTCGGCGGTCTCCCAGCGGTCGGAGGAGGCGCTGTCGGGCAGGATGACCCCGATCTTCGGGGTGGCGGCACCGCCGCTGTCGGCGTCGTCGCCACAGGCGGCGAGGCCGCCGGTGGTCAGCAGGCCGACAGCGGCGATGGTGAGGATCCCTCTGCGCATTGCACGGGTCCTTTCGCGGTGGGTGTGATGCCTTGGTCGAACAGTGGTGGTCCCCGGGCGGGCCGGTACCGCTGCTGATCCGGGGCGGCGGCCGGTCCCCGCACTTTTGTTGTGTCCGGCAACGTATGGTGCCCGGGGGGAGCAGGGCAAGGGGGAGCTCGATGGAATCTGGCGTTGGCGATAACGATTCAGCAACGGGCTTCGTCGGCGTGGACGGCGGCCGTGCCGCCGCGCCGGGCCCGGGCGACGCGGTGTCGACGACGGCCGGCGCGACGGGGCCGGCGGTGCGGCGGGCCCCCGGTCGCGCGGCGACGGGCGTCGCGGATCAGCGG
>CALGAM010000161.1 GCA_937951935.1 uncultured Micromonospora sp.
TGGTCAGGGGCCTTCCCAGGCACCTGGTGGCGGGTCGAGGATTCGAACCTCGGTAGCTTTCGCGACGGATTTACAGTCCGCTCCCATTGGCCGCTCGGGCAACCCGCCTGGCGTGCCGCCCCGCTGTGCGCGGCGACGGGAGCAAGGATAGCGGCTGCGTCGGGGGGTCGTGCAACCGGGTACGGTCGGCTTGTCGTGCCGCCGCCCGGGAGGGCGACCCGGCACACCGTGACCACGCAGACAGCAGGAGCGGACACCATGGCAGCCAATCCGTCGTTCGACATCGTCAGCAAGGTCGACCGGCAGGAGATCGACAACGCCCTCCGGCAGGCTGAGAAGGAGCTCTCCAGCCGGTTCGACTTCCGGGGCACCGGTGCCACCATCTCCTGGTCCGGCGACCAGGCGGTCACTTTGGAGGCGGAGACGGAGGAGCGGGTCAAGGCGGCGCTGGAGGTCTTCAAGGAGAAGCTGGTCAAGCGGAAGGTCTCGCTCAAGTCGCTGGACGCCGGCGAGCCGCGCGCCTCGGGCAAGGTGTACAAGATCGACTGCAGGATCGTGCAGGGCATCGCGCCGGACAAGGCCAAGGCGATCAGCAAGAAGATTCGTGACGAGGGCCCCAAGGGGGTCCAGGCGCAGATCCAGGGTGACCAACTGCGCGTCACGGGCAAGAAGAAGGACGACCTGCAGGCCGTGATCGCGATGCTCAAGGCGGAGGACTTCGGCATCGCCCTGCAGTTCACCAACTACCGCTAGTCGGTTCACCAACCACCGCTGGTCGGTCCGCCGACCCGCCTCCGGGGCGGCCTCCCCGAGGTCGCCCCGGCAGATCCCGCACCCGGCTCGTTTCGCCCCGCCGGCCTAGTCCTGTGCCGCCGCGGTCGCCGGCTCGCGGGTCTCCTCGATGATCCAGCGCAGGTAGTCCGGGTTGCCGTCGAGAATCGGCAGGGCGATCACGCACGGCACCTCGTACGGGTGCTCGCGGCTGCTCCGTGCCACGATCTCCGGCACCAGCGCCCGACGGGTGTGCAGGGCGACCCGGGCCTCGTCCTCGTCGTGGACGCTGCCCTCCCAGCGGTAGATCGAGCGGATCACGGCGACGGTGTGTCCGCAGGCGGCGAGCCGGTCCGCGACCAGACGGCGGGTGAACTCGGCCAACCAGTCCGCGTCCGCCGCAGTGATGATCACCTCGCAGGTCTCCTCCATGGCCAAGGAGGCTACGACCCGGCGCCCGCCGCGGGCCAGCCCAGCCCGTCCTGATCAGTCCGGACGGCGGCCCGAATCGGGCAGATCCGGCACGGCTGCCGCCGCCGGCTGGCGGGCCTCGGTGGCGAGAGCGCGTTCGAGGCGTGCCTCGGCCAGTGCCTCGGCCCGGGCGATCGAGCCGGCCGGCAGTGCGGCGACCACCGCGGCGACCGCGACCGCCACCCCGGCGAAGACGAAGGCCCACGGCACGCCGACCAGATCGACCAGGACGCCGGCCGCGGCCCCGCCGGCCGCGCTCGCCGCCACCGACACGGTGACCACCCAGGTGTACGACTCGTTGAGCATGCCCGCCGGGCAGATCCGCCCGACCATGGTGGTCTCCACCGTCAACGCCGGGGCGATCGTGGCGCCGCCGGCCACCAGCGCCACCCCGAGCGCGACCGGGTTGGGCATCACGGCGAAGATCGCGAAGGTCACCGCGAGCAGCGCGAGGAGCCGGGCGAACTGCCGGGCGGCGTTCCGGGCTGGTGGCCGGGTACCGAACCAGAAGCCGCCGACCGCGCTCCCGGTCCCCCACAGGGCGAGCAGGACTCCGGCGACGCTGTCGGCGTCGGAGGAGCCGTGTGCGTCGGCGTACGCCGGAACCGCCACCCCGGTGGCGCCGAACGCGACGCCGAGCCCGGCGACGCAGAGGAGCAGGGCGGGAAACCCGCCGACCCGCAGCGGACCGAGCCCGCGGGCGTGTGCCTCCCGGGGGTGCGGGCGCCGGTTGCGCAGCGCCCGGCCCAGCGCGACGACGGTGGTGCCCACCAGTGTCACCGCCGCCGCGCCGACCAGTGCGGCGCGGGCGTCGGCGACGAGCACGAAGAGCGCGACGAGGGACGGGCCGACCACGAAGACGAGCTCGAAGAGGGAGGTCTCGGCGGCGAGCGCGGTGTTGCGCAGGGCGAACCGGCCGGAGGCGGGGTCGGTCAGGTCGTTCCACGCGCCACGGATCGCGGCGGTCGTCGGTGGGTACGTCGCCCCGGCGAGGGCCGACGCGACGAAGATCACCGCGAGCGCGTCGGTTCCCGCCCGGCTGGCCAGCAGCAGACCGACCAGTGCCACCGGGTGGGCCACGGCGGTGGCCAGCAGCACCGGGCTCGGTCCGACCCGGTCCGCGACGCGTCCGGCGATCGGACTGAGGGCGGCGCCGGCGAGCGCGTACACCCCGCCGGCGGCGGCGGCCAGCGCGTATCGGCCGGTGACCTGCTCGACGACCATCAGCAGGGCCAGCGGCGTCATGCCGATGCCGAGCCGGCCGATGATGCCCGCGACCAGCAGCATCGGTGCTCCGGGGATCCGCCATACCTGCAGGTACTGACGCAGCGCGGTCACGGGTGAGGACTCCTCGGAAGATCGTGATGTAACGAGCGGAGCTCGGTCTGACCCTAACCAGGACGGACTCGGGCCACGCCGGCACCCGCCCGGACACGGCTCGGCCCCGGCGCCCTGGTACGGGGGCCGGGGCCGGACGGCCGCGACGAGGCGGTCACCGCCGGTATCGCATCGTGCCGGCGTACGCCATCTGCTCCAGCCGACGCACCCGCTCCTCCATGCTGGGGTGGGTGGAGAAGAGGTTCGCCAGCCCGCCACCCCGGAAGGGGTTGTCGATCATGAGGTGGGCGGTGCTGGTCAGCCGGTTGTCGGCCGGCAGCGGCAGGCTCTGGGTGCCGGCGTGGATCTTCCGCAGGGCGCTGGCCAGGGCCAGCGGGTCGCGGGTCAGGGCGGCACCGGAGGCGTCCGCCTGGAACTCCCGGCTCCGGCTGATCGCGAGCTGGATCAGGGTGGCGGCGATCGGACCGAGGATGATCGTCAGCAACAGGACGGCCGGGTTCGGGGCGTCCTCGTCGTCCCCGCCGCCGAGCGGGATGAACCAGGCGATGTTCGCCAGCATGGTGATGATGCCGGCCAGGCCGGCGGCCACACTGGAGATCAGAATGTCCCGGTTGTAGACGTGCGACAGCTCGTGCCCGATCACACCCCGCAGCTCCCGGTAGTCCAGGATCCGGAGGATGCCCTCGGTCACCGCGACCGCGGCGTGCCGCGGGTTACGCCCCGTGGCGAACGCGTTGGGCTGCATCGTCGGGCTGACGTACAGCCGGGGCATCGGCTGGCCGGCCTCGGCGGCCAGTTCCCGGACCATCTGGTACAGCGCCGGGAACTCGGCCTCGCTGACCGGCCGCGCGCGCATCGCGCGCAGGGCGAGCTTGTCGGACCAGAAGTAGCTGACGGCGTTGACGGCCAGCGAGACGAACACGGCGATCACCAGACCGCTGCTGCCGCCGAAGGCGTACCCGACGCCGAGGATCAGAGCGGTGAGCAGGCCAAGTAGCGCGGCTGTCTTGAGACCGTTGCGATGGCTATGCACGTTGACTCCTTCGGTGCGCGGGCTGGTCGGCCCGCCAACCGTTTCAACACACGGATACCCCTCCCACAATCCGGATATGGCTGTGAATTAGCTGGGAAAACGCTGCATCGTCACATCGCGGACACGCTCAGCACAAGCTGTGGGGCGAAGCCGACAACGATCGCGAGCACGGTCGCGACGGCCAGGGCGGTGACAACCGCCCACGCCGGGCGGACCGCCGCGGGACCCGAGCCCGACCCGTCCGGCCGGGCGGCGGGACCGGCCGCCTCCGGCGGGGTGGTGGACGCGGCTGCCTCGTCACCGGCCCGGGAAGCCGCCGGCTCCGGCGCGTACAGCACCGCGGCGACCCGCACGTAGTAGGCGAGCCCCACCACCGCGTTGAGCGCCACCACCACGGCGAGCCAACCCGCGTCCCCGGCCAGCAGCGACCGCACGACGACGACCTTGGCGAAGAGACCGGCCAGCCCGGGCGGGAGCCCGGCCAGCCCGACCAGGGCGAGGACGAGCGCCGCCCCGATCCAGGGCCGGCGCCGGGCCGCACCCTGGTAGTCCGTGATCTCGCCGCCGTCGGCGGCCACCGGGCGCAACGCCACCACCGCGGCGAAGGCGGCGAGTTCCAGCAGGACGAAGAAGATGGTGTACGCGACCGCGGCGGCGACGGCGGTGTCCAGCGCCTCGGGGCTCCGGCCGGCGGGCAGCGCCAGCGCGCCGAGCGGGGCGAGCACGTACCCCGCCTGCGCCACCGACGACCAGGCCAGCAGTCGGACCATCCGGCGCTGGCGCAGCGCCACCAGGTTGCCGACCGTCATGGTCAGCACCGCGACGACCGCCAGCACCGGGCCGGTCACCTCGGCCGGCAGCGGGGTCGGTGTGGCGGAACCCGCCGGCGGCGCGGAGGCGGCGGCCGCACCGGGACCGGCGCCGACGACCGCGAGCAGCGCGACCACCCCGCCCAGCTTGGAGGCGGTGGAGAGGTAGGCCGCGACCGGCACCGGCGCCCCGTCGTACGTCGCCGGCGCCCAGGCGTGGAACGGCACCGCCGCCACCTTGAAGGCCAGCCCGCACACCACCAGCACCGCCCCGACCACGGCCAGCGGCGACTCCCGCGGCGACGGCCCGGCCGCGAGGGCGGTGCCGAGCGCGCTCAGGTGTACCACCCCGGTGGCCGCGTAGAGCAACGCCGCACCGAGCAGGGTCACCGCGGTCGCCACCACGCTGACCACGAAGAAGGTCAGCGCCGCCTCCGCTCCGGCGACGCCGCGCCGCCGCAGCCCGACCAGGACGTACAGCGGCAGGGTCAGCGTCTCCAGGGCCACGACCAGGGTGATCAGGTCGCCCGCCGCGCCGAGCACCACACCGCCGGTCATCGAGCAGGCGAGCAGGAAGCAGTACTCCCCCGCGGGCACCTCCCCGGCGCGCAACAGCGGTACCGACAGGGCCAGCACCCCGAGGCTGAGCAGCGCGAAGAGGCACCCGACCAGAGCGGCACGGCCGGTGGCCTGGTAGGAGCAGGCGGTGCCGACGCAGAAGGTCCGTCGTACGCCGTCGAGGCCGACCAGGACGGCGGCGAGCCCGGTGGCGGCGGCCCCGGCGACGAACGCCCCGAGCGTCGCGCCCCGCCGGGCCACCGCCAGGTCGGCCAGGAGCACCAGTACGGCCGTGCCGGCGGCCAGGTACGCCGGCAGCAGCGCCACGTTGTCCACGGTCTGGCTCACGTCGCCCACCACCCACCCGCGTCTCGGCGCCACGGCCCACGCGCCCGCCCCCGGTGCCCGACGAGGCTCATCGGATCGCCTCCAGCAGGGCCCCGACCGGGGCCTCGGTGACCCCGAGCACCAGCGCCGGGGCGAGCCCGAGGACGAGCGTGAGCAGCACCAGTGGTGCCCAGGCGGCCAGTTCCGCCCCGGCCAGGCGCGGCGTGAGGGTCAGCACCGCCGGGCTGGCCGGGCCGTGGGTGACCCGGCGCAGCAACCGGAGCAGGTACGCCGCGGTGAGCGCCCCACCGCACGCGGCCAGCCCGGCCAGGGTGGTCCAGAGTGGACCGCCCCGCTGCCAGGCGGCGACGACGGCGAAGGCCTCGCCCCAGAAGCCGGCGAGGCCGGGCAGACCGAGCGAGGCGACGGCGGCGAAGCCGAGCAGCCCGGCCAGCCGGGGCGCGGACTCGCGCAGCCCGCCGAGGTCGGCCAGGTCTCCGGTGTGTGCCCGGTCCTTGACCGCGCCGGCCAGGAAGAAGAGCAGGCCGGTGATCACGCCGTGCGCGACGTTGCCGATCAGCGCGGCCTGCAGGCCGGTGGCGCTCAGCGTGGCGATGCCGAGCAGCACGAACCCCATGTGCCCGACGCTGGAGTACGCGATCAGCCGCTTCAGTTCGGTCTGGGCCAGGCAGACCAGGGATCCGACGAGGATCGCCGCGACGGCGAGGATCCCGAGCACCGCCGCGGCCCGCCGGGCGCCCTCCGGGGCGACGCCGACCGCCACCCGGATCAGGCCGTACGTCCCCATCTTCAGCAGCACCCCGGCGAGGATGACGCTGCCGACGGTCGGCGCCTGGGTGTGCGCGTCCGGCAGCCAGGTGTGCAGCGGCCAGAGCGGGCTCTTCACCGCGAACGCGATCGCCAGCAGGGTGAACGCGGCCAGCTGGGTGCCCCGGGGCAGCCCGGCGCCGCCGGTCAGGGCCACCAGGTCGGCGGTGCCGGCGGCGGTGGTCACGGTGAGGACGCCGACCAGCAGCAGCACCGATCCGAACAGCGTGTACAGGGCGAACTTCCGGGCCGCCCGGCGCCGGTCCTCGCCGCCCCAGACCGCGATGACGGCGTACGTCGGCAGCAGCACGACCTCGAAGAAGAGGAAGAAGAGGACCAGGTCGAGGGCGAGGAAGGTGCCGAGGATGCCGACCTCCACGACCAGCAGCAGCGCCACGAGGGTGCGGCCCCGCCCGGGGGCCGGCACCCGCCACAGCAGGTGGCCGCAGCAGAGCAGGGTCAGCAGCGCGGTCAGCACGACGAGCGGATACGAGACCCCGTCGACCCCGAGGTGGAACCGCAGGTCGAGGCCGGGGACCCAGGCCAGGTCGAGCTCGTGCCAGGGGCGTGGCCCGGGGGCACCGACCGGGGCGGGCCGGTGGGCGGACCAGCCGCCGGCGTGGTCCGCCGCGCCGACCGCCAGCAGCGCGCCGACCACCAGGGTGGCGGCGGCGAACACCGTACCGGTGATCCGGGCCGCCCGGTCGAGTCGGGCCGGGAACAGGGCGAGCGTCAGCGCGCCGAGCGCGGGCAGGCCGACGGTGGCGGCCAGCCCGACCCCGCCGAGGTCGACGCCCCCGAGCCCGGTCACGCCGCACCACCCCAGGCCAGCGCGGCGGCGCCCAGCAGCAGGACCCCGGCCAGCAGCGCGGCCGCCGCCCGGGGCACGGCGGCGCGGTGCGACCGGGCCAACCCGCCACCGAGTGCGTGCAGGCCCCGACCGGTCCCCTCGACCGCCCCGTCGATCACCGTCTCGTCGGCGCGCCGCGCCAGCCTGCCCAACGCCCGGACCGGCCGGACGACGAGGGCGTGCTGGGCCTCGTCGAGCCAGAGGGCGCGGGCGAGGGCCGGGCGGAGCGGGCCCAGCACCGTCGCCGGATCGGTGGTCGGGTCGGCCCGCCACCGCCACCAGGCGTGCCCGGCCCCGACCACCAGCAGCGCCACCGGGATCACCGCGAGGCCGTCCAGGTGGACCTCGGCCACGTCGAGCGCGGACCGCAGCGGGGTCGCGAGGACGAGCGGTCCGAGGGCCACGCTCGGCACGGCCAGCAGCAGGATCGGCCAGCGCATCACCGGCGGCGGGTCGTGCGACGTGCCCGCCCGGGTCGGGGCGGGTGAGCCGGCCGGCGCGTCGATCGGCGCGGTGCCGAGGGTCCGGTCCACCCCGGGGGACGGTGCGTCCAGGGCGGCGGCCTCGGCCGTGTCGGTCGGTGCCCCGTCGACCGGGTGCCGGGGTGACCGGGCCGGGCCGAGGAAGACCCGCAGCAGCAGGCGGGTGGCGTACCAGGCGGTGACCGCCACCCCGGCCAGGCCGCAGATCCAGACCAGCCAGCCGACCCAGGAGGCGGTCGGCCCGGTGTGGTGTCGGGCGGCCTGCGCGGCGACGGCGAGAACGCCGTCCTTGCTCCAGAACCCGGACAGCGGCGGCACCCCGGCGAGGGCGGCGAGGCCCAGCGCCGTGCCCCAGAAGGTGACCGGCATCGGGCGGCGCAGCCCGCCCATCGCGGAGAGCAGGTTGCTGCCGACGGCGTGGATCACCGCACCGGCGGCGAGGAAGAGCAGCGCCTTGAAGGCGGCGTGGCTGAGCAGGTGGAACAGGGCTGCCGCGGGCGAGCCGACGGCGAGCGCCCCGGCCATGTAGCCGATCTGGGAGACCGTCGACCAGGCGAGCACCCGCTTGATGTCGTCCTGCGCGGTGGCGGCGAACGCCCCGAGCAGCAGGGTGACCGAGCCGAGCACCCCGAGCAGTGCCAGCGCGACCGGCGCGGCCTCGAAGAGCGGGTAGAGGCGGGTGACCGCGTAGATCCCGGCCGCGACCATCGTCGCGGCGTGGATCAGCGCGGAGATCGGCGTCGGGCCGGCCATCGCGTCCGGCAGCCAGGTGTGCAGCGGGAACTGGGCGCTCTTGCCGGCGACCCCGGCGAGCAGCAGCAGGCAGGCGGCGGTGAGCTGCCCGCCGGTGAAGTCGTGGGCCAGCACGTCGGCGATCCGGAAACCGCCGGCGCCCACCCCGAGCAGCACGATGCCGAGGAGGAAGCCGACGTCGCCGACCCGGGTCACCAGGAACGCCTTCACCGCGGCGGCCGGCGCCTCCGGCAGCCGCCGGTCGTGGCCGATGAGCAGGTACGAGCAGACGCCCATCACCTCCCAGCCGACCAGCAGCAGGATCAGGTCGCCGGCGAGCACCACCAGCAGCATCGCGGCGGTGAAGAGGCTGATCTGCGCCGCGTAGGGGGCGTACCGGTCGTCGTCGCGCAGGTAGCCGACCGAGTAGACCTGCACGGCCAGCGCCACCGCCGCGACCGCGACCGCGACCAGGGCGGCGGTCGGGTCGAGCCGGAGGGTGAGGGTCACGGCGAGGCCGCCGACGTCGACCCACCCGGTGCCGACCTCGGTGGCGCGGCCGTCGAGGGCGGCCACCAGCGCCACCGCGACCGCGAACGAGGCCGCCGCGCCGCCGATGCCGAGCGCCGCCGCGCCACGCCGGGACCGCTGCGGCAGCAGCAGCCCGACCAGGGCAAGCCCGAGGGGTACGGCCGGCAGCAGCGCGCCCAGCGCGGGTGCGACGCTCACCGTTCCGCTCCCCTCGCCCGCTCACCCGGCCCGGGCTCCCGTGACGCCGACCCGTCCCGTGCCGGTGCCGCCGGCGCGGCCGCGACGACCGCCCGCGGACCGGTGTCCGGGGTGTGGGTGTCGAGGGGTACGTCGTCGACGGCGATCGTGGCCCGCAGCCGGTAGAGCTGGAGCACGATGGCGAGCCCGACCCCCACCTCGGCGGCGGCGATCACGATGACGAAGAGGCTGAACGCCTGGCCGGTGAGCGGCGGCGCGGCGGCGGTGTCGACGGCCGGCGCGTCCGGGGCGGCCGGGGCTGCGGCGGGTGGGCCGGACACGGTGGCCAGCGGAGCGGCGTTGGCGGTGACCAGCAGGAGGTTGACCGCGTTGAGCATGAGCTCCACCGCCATCAGCACCAGTACGGCGTTGCGGCGGCGCAGCACGCCGTACACGCCGAGCCCGAACAGCAGGGCGGCGGCGACGTACGGGATCACCGGTCTCATCGGCGCCGCCCGGGGATGCGTACGCTGACCACGACCGCCCCGACCAGGGCGGACAGCAGCAGGACGGACAGCACCTCGAACGGCAGCACCCAGGAGCCGAACACCTCGGCGCCGAGCCGTTCGGCGGTGCCCGGCTCGGGCAGCTCCACGGTGGACCACCGGTAGGCGTCGACCAGCAGGGCGGCCAGTCCCAGCCCGGCCCCGCCGCCGATCAGGGCGGCCGGCCAGCCCGGGCGGTCGAGGTCGTCGGAGGCCCCGATCGGCGCCCGGGTCAGCATCACCGCGAAGAGCAGCAGGACCACCACCGCGCCGACGTAGATGAGCAGCTGCACCCAGGCGACGAGTTCGGCGGTGAGCACGAGGAAGAGCCCGGCGACCGCGCCGAGGCTGACCACCAGGTAGAGACCGGCCCTGACCAGGTGCCGGGTGGTCACCACCAGCGCACCGGCCCCGACCGCCACCGCGCCGAGGGCGAGCGTCAGCGCGTCGGTGCCGGTCACGTCGGCGCCCCTGCGGCGGTGCCCGGGCCCCCGGCCTTCTTCGCGGCGGCCACCTCCTCCTTGGAGGGGTCGCCGTTCGGGTCGTGTGCGGGCGGCGGCGGCACGGTTGCCATCCACTGCCGAAGGCGCCCCTTGTCGTGCAGCAGGTCCCTGATGTCGTACTCGGCGTACTCGAACTCCGGCGACCAGTAGAGCGCGTCGAACGGGCAGACCTCGACGCAGATGCCGCAGTACATGCAGAGCGAGAAGTCGATGTCGAACCGGTCCAGGACGTTGCGCTGGCGCGGCCGGGCCGCGCCGGGCACCGCCACCTCCTCCTTGTGGGAGTCGATGTAGATGCACCAGTCCGGGCACTCCCGGGCGCAGAGCATGCAGACCGTGCAGTTCTCCTCCAGCAG
>CALGAM010000162.1 GCA_937951935.1 uncultured Micromonospora sp.
CTGCTGCAGCGGGTGCTCGGGCCTCCAGTACCCGTCCGTCGGCCAGCCCGCGGCCAGGCAGGTGAGCAGCATCCCGGTGTGCTTGCCGGAGCAGTTCATCTGGATCCGGCCCGGTCCGCCCCCGGCGGCGAGCACGGCGGCCCGGGCGTGGTCCGCGTACGGCAGGTCGGGCGGGCAGCGCAGCGCGGACTCGGTCAGACCGCCGGTCCGCAGCAGGGCGGCGATCCGGGTCAGGTGGAACTCCTCCCCGGCATGGCTGGCGCAGATCACCGCCAGGTCGGCCGCATCGGCCACCCGCAGGCCGGACCGGAGCATCGCGACGGCCTGCATCGGCTTGTTCGACGACCGGGGGAAGATCGGCGCGTCGACGTCACCCACCGCCGCGGCCACCGTCCCCGCCGCGTCGAGCACCACCACGGACCCGTGGTGCACCGACTCCACGAAACCCGACCTGACCGCCTCGACCAGCGGAATCCCACCCCGGTACGTCTCACCCACGATCCGGGACGGTACCGGTCGGTCGGTGCCCGGCGTACGGAGACCCTACCGCTTCACGGGAAGTCCGAGCAGCTCACGGGCCTGCGTCGGGTTCAGCGGGGGCCGCTGGGCGAGCTGCGCCGCGGCGACCGCGCGGGCCACCAACTGCATGTTGGACTCCACCGGCCGCCCCTTGGCGTAGCTGAGGGTGTCCTCCATGCCGACCCGCAGGTGCCCGCCGGCGGCCAGGGAGCCGAGCAGTACCGGCACGCTGGTGCGCCCGATGCCGGTGGCCGAGAACGTCGTGCCCTCCGGCAGGTCCCGCAGCGCCTGGACGCAGGCGACCAGGGCCTCGACCGTCCCGGGCATCCCACCGGGGACCCCCATCACGAAGTCGACGTGCACGTGCCCGCCGGCCGGCAGGCCGTACCGGTCGAGCAGGCGGCGCAGCGTGGCCAGGTGGCCGAGGTCGAAGATCTCGTACTCGGGGAGAATGCCCCGGTCCTGCATCCGGGTGTGCAGTTCGACGATGAACTCCCAGCGGTTGAGGAAGACGTCGTCGCCGAAGTTGACCGTCCCCATCGTGCAGGAGGCCATCTCCGGGCCGGCGTCGAGCACCGCCAGCCGGTCGGCCTCGGGGTCGGTGACCGCGCCACCGGTGGAGAGTTGCACGATCAGGTTGGTGTTCTCGCGCAACGCCGCGACCGTCGCCCGCAGCCGGCCCAGGTCGAGGGTGGGTCGGGCCTCGTCGTCGCGGATGTGGACGTGGATCACCGAGGCGCCGAGCGCCTCGCACTCCTTCGCGGTCAGCAGCAGCTCGTCCAGGGTCACCGGCAGCGCCGGCACCTCCGCCTTGGCCGACTCC
Organism: uncultured Micromonospora sp.; assembly: GCA_937951935.1. Classification (GTDB taxonomy): domain Bacteria; phylum Actinomycetota; class Actinomycetes; order Mycobacteriales; family Micromonosporaceae; genus Plantactinospora. The sequence goes on from CALGAM010000162.1 coordinate 1,343, forward strand.
GCTCCGGTCGGAGCCACCGTGATCAACGTCCCTGTTGTCATGCCGGGATCCTAGCCCCGACCCGCGGTCTCGGACCTCCCACGAACGAGCGGGGTCGCGCGACCGCCGGCGGTCAGTCCCCGGGGTCGATCGCGGCGGCGGTGCCGTCGACGAGCAGACGCGCGTCGTCCGGGACCGACCGCTTCAGCACCGCGAGCGCGACCGGACCCAGCTCGTGGTGCCGCACCGCCGTACCGACGAATCCGACCGGGCGGTCGTCGAGCGTCACGGGGGTGCCGGCTGCCGGAAGGTGGTCGGTGGTCACCCCGTCCAGGTGCAGCAGGACGAGCCGGCGCGGCGGACGGCCGAGGTTGTGGACCCGGGCCACCGTCTCCTGGCCGCGGTAGCAGCCCTTCTCCAGGTGCACCGCCGGGCCGACCAGTCCGATCTCCGCCGGGATGGTGCGGTGGTCGGTCTCGAAACCGACCCGGGGCTGCCGCGCGGCCACCCGCAGCGCCTCGTACGCCCACAGCCCGGCCGCCGGGACGCCGGCGGCGAGCAGCTCGCCGACCACCTCCGCCATGGCCCGGCGGGGCACCAGCAGGTCGATACCGAGCCGCACCCGACGGGCCCAGCCACCGGCCGGAAGCGGGCGGACGTCGTACAGGACGGAGGGACGGGGGGGCACGGCGCCGGCGGCGAACCTCGGGCCCGGCACCGGCAGTGCGTCGGGCTCGGCCAGCCCGGTGACCCCGAGCACCCCGACCGCCTCGCCGGCCCTCGGCCCGACCAGCGAGAGCAGCGCCCACTCGGGGGTGACGTCCCGGGGGTCGACCCGGGTGAAGAACCGCATCTTCTCCAGGTACGCCAGCAGACCGCTGGTGTCGCCCGGCTCGGTGTCCAGCCAGGCGGTCTCCCCGTCCTCGACGACCATGGCGTGCTGCTCGATGTGCCCGTGCGGGGAGAGGACCAGCAGCTCGCTGCCCTGCCCGGCGCGCAGGTGCAGCAGGTGCTGGCTGGTCAGCGTGTGCAGCCAGCTCGCCCGCTCCTCGCCGGGGACCGCGACCACCCCCCGGTGCGAGCGGTCGACCAGACCGACCTCGGTGGCGAGCAGCCGCTGCTCGCGCATCGGGTCGCCGTAGTGCGCGGCCACCGGGCGTACCCCGGCGGCGGCGTGCTCCGGCGCCGGCTGGTCCCGGGTCTGCTCGTCGATCGCCTCGGCCGCCACCGCGCCCGCAATGTCGATCATCGCTGCTGCTCTCCGCACTCCTCCCGGCCGCAGACACCGAACAGCGACACGTGCCCGATGTCGACGTGGAACCCCCGCTCGGCCGCCAGTCTGTCGGCGACGGGTCGGAACAGTGCCGGATCGACCTCGTCCACCGTCCCACACTTTCGGCACACCAGGTGGACGTGGGCGTGCTCACCCGCGGCGTGATACGTCGGTGACCCGTGGGACAGGTGTGTGTGGGTGACCAGCCCGAGCCGTTCGAGGAGTTCCAGCGTCCGGTAGATCGTGGTGATGTTCACACCGGCGGCGACCTCGCGGACCGCCGCGTGGACCTGTTCCGGGGTGGCGTGGCCGAGCTCGAGCACGGCGTCGAGGATCAGCTGACGCTGCGCGGTCAACCGCAGGCCACGGGAACGAAGCATCTCCGCCAGCGACGTATCCGACACCGTCACAGCATAGTGCGGCGGGCGGCCGACTACCCTCGGTGGGCGTGTCCGGCCGGCAGATCGTCGCGGTGCTGGGCCGGGGCGTGGTACCGGCCGACGAACCGGTGCTCCGCGCCGACGACCGGGGCGCGGTCCACGGCGACGGGCTCTTCGAGACGATGCACGTCCGTGACGGGCGGCCCTGGCTGGTCGACGAACACCTGGCCCGGCTGGCCCGGTCCGCCGCCGCCCTCGACCTGCCGGTGCCGGCGACCGACGCCCTGCGCGACCTGCTCGACACCGTGTGCGCCGCGTGGCCGCCGCGGACCGAGGGCGCGCTGCGCCTGGTCTGCACCCGGGGACCGGAGCACGGCGGCCCCGGCACCGTCTACGCGACCCTCGCCGAGGTGCCCGAGCCGGTACGCCGGGCCCGCCACACCGGGATCACGGTGGCGACCCTGCCGCTCGGGGTGACCGCCGACGCCCGGCACGGACGGCCGTGGCTGCTCGCCGGGCACAAGACCACCTCGTACGCCCCGAACCAGGCCGCCCGGCGCTGGGCGGCGGCGCACGGTGTCGACGACGTGCTCTGGGTGTCCACCGACGGGTACGCCCTGGAGGGGCCGAGCGCCAACCTGGTCTGGCTGGCCGGCGACACGCTCTGCACGGTGCCGGCCGACACCGGCATCCTGCCCGGGATCACCGCCGACTGGCTGCTCGGCCGGGCCGCCGCCCTGGGCTGGACCGCCGCCCGGCGGCGGATCTCCCCGGCCGAGCTGCACCACACCGACGGCGCCTGGTTCACCTCGTCGGTACGCGGCCTGGCCGAGATCCGCGCGCTGGACGGCGTGCCGCTGCCCGCCTCGCCACACACCCCCGCGCTCCGCGACCTGCTCGGCCTTCCGTGAGGCGGGGCCCTCCCCGCCGCCTCCGACGGCGAGGGCGGCCGCCCCGACGGGGCACGACCGTCAGCCGCCGACCCGGATCAGCCGGGCGGACAGGTGGGGCGAGAGCGGATGTCCCATCGCCGCCATCTCCTGGGCGTAGAGCAGGGCTCCCTCGACGATGCCGAAGAGTCGGTGCCCGGCGTTGACCTCCTTCGCGGTGGAGGTCCGCAGCACCGCGTCGGTGACCAACTCCACCTGGGTACCGGTGATCTTGCCCAGGTAGAGCTCCACCACGCCGGTGGGCGCGGCGAACAACACCTCCAGCTCGCCGGTGGCCCTGCCCCGGTCGTCCAGCACCGGGCGCCACCACCCGGTCTCCCGGTTGGCCGGCCGGACCGGCTGGCTGTTCTCGTCGAGGATCCAGGACCGCGACTCGTAGAAGAGGAAGGGCCGCCCGTCGTGGGTGATCCGGATCTCCTGCGCGTAGTCGAAGTCCTCGACGGTGGGGTATCCGCCCCGCCCGCGCCCGCGCCACAGCCCGATGTACGGCAGCAGCGCGTTCAGCGCCGGGTGCAGCTTCGGACCGGTCCGCAGGTCGTAGGTCTCCTCGTACGGGTACGGGTCCACCGGCGGCGCGTTCAGCCACGGCGGCGGTTGGATCGGACTGTCGCTCACGACGCTCCTCCCGATCGCGGCTGCGGGGCCCCCGGGCCCGGCTCGCTCCTCGCGCTCACCAACGTCCTCTCGATATCCGTACGGCCAGGTACACCAGGTAACCGGCGAGCGCGCCGAAGCCCGCGACCAGCAGGCTGACGAACCCGATCTCGGTAACCATGACAGGGTGATCCTATGCTGGCGGCATGGCTCGAACCCTGGTCGTCAAGGCCACCGCCGGCGCGGACGCACCGGAACGCTGCGCCCAGGCCTTCACCGTCGCCGCCACGGCGGCCGCCTCCGGTCTCGACGTGTCGCTCTGGCTCACCGGCGAGTCGAGCTGGTTCGCGTTGCCGGGCCGGGCCGAGGAGTTCGAGCTGCCGCACTCGGCGCCGCTGCCCGAACTGCTGCAGACGATCCTGTCGACCGGGCGTGTCACGCTCTGCACCCAGTGCGCGGCCCGGCGGAACATCACCGAGGCCGACGTCCTGCCCGGGGTTCGGATCGCCGGCGCGGCGGTCTTCGTCGAGGAGGTCACGGCCGACGGCGTCCAGGCGCTCGTGTACTGAACCGGCACCTCCCCACCGGCTCGGCGACCGTCCGGCGTACGCCGCCGACCCAGGCATTCGACGTACGTCGGATGCCGTGGCCAGACAACATCGACTCGCGCGAACGTCCAGTACCCCGCCAACCACAACGGATCGACCTGCGGCTGACACCCCGGTCGTTCGCGGTACGCGACGGTGGCTGCCGGCGGTGGAGGGCCCCGCGGCGGGTGTCCGGCGCCGGCAGCCGCCACCACGAGGAGCGGAGGCCGGGTCAGGCGCAGCCGGAGGCGGTGACGGCGACCCGGGTCCGGCCATCCCCGGTCTCCGCCACGACGCTGAGCTGACCGGCCCGGTAGGCGTACACCTCGGGAGTGTCGACGATCACGACGGTCCCGGCCGGTCGGGGCAGCAGCGCGCCCGGTGGCCTGGTCGGGGTTCCCCGACCGCTTGAGCGGGCGGTCCGCACGGCGCCACCGCCGGGGCACGGCGCGACGGTCAGGCTGACCGGATCAGGGTCGGTCGCACCGAGCGCGGCGAGCATCCGGACCGGCTCGTCGTCGGTGACGTCCGGTGACGGCGGCGGGGCCGACCTGCCGGCCTCCGCCCCCCGGGCCGCCGGTCGGCAGCCCGTGCGTACGGCGATCCGTACCACTCCCGGCTCCGGCACCGTCCCCCGGACCGCGACGAACTCCCCGGCGTCGGCCCACAGGACGTGCTCGGCACCGTCGCCACGGTGCCAGACGTCGGCCTGGTAGCTGGCGGGCAGCCGCTGCGCGATCCGGTCGAGCAGCGCGGGGGCGTCCGCCGCGGGGGTCCGGAAGGTGACCTCGGCGTCCAACGCGACGCCGTCGCGGAGCACGGTGACCCGGCAGCCGGTGCGCAGTCGGCGGGCGCCGAGTTCGACGACCGGCTCCGGGCCGGCCGCCGTGACCAGGTCGCCGACCGCCCGGTCGACGATCGGCGCGGCCCGGGCGATGTCACGCTGTTCGCGTACGGTCGGTTCGTCGCGCGCCGCCGAGAGCCCGGCGGCAGCCAGCAGCAGCACGCTCCACGCCCCGACGCCGGCGTACAGCAACCGGCGCCGACGACGGCCTGCCGGAGGCTGCGGTGGGGGTGGCCAGACCGGGGCCGGGACAGCTGGGGTCACCAGGCCATGGTGGCATGGCGCGTCGGGCGCGACCGCCACCGGGCACCGCCGGCTACGACCACCCGCCGCCCGTGCGCTCGCCCGCCGCCGGCTGGTCGTCCGCCGGACGGCTCTCGCTCGTGCCCGGGATCAGGCGGTAGCCGACGCCACGGACGGTCTGCACCTGCGGCCCGCCCTCGACCGCCCGCAGCTTGCGGCGCAACCGCTTGACGGCCGAGTGCAGGATGGCCGTGTCGCCGAGGTACGCCCCGCCCCAGACCGAGCCGAAAAGTTTCTCGTACGTCCAGACGCCGAGCGGTGTGCTGGCCAGCCGGGCGAGCAGCTCCCGCTCCAGCCGGGTCAACGCGAGCGGCTCACCACGCCAGGTGACCAGGTGTCCGCTCGGGTCGACGGAGAGGTCCCCGAGACTCACCGGCCCCGGCTCCGACTCTGTCCGGTTGCCCGTCATCGGGAAGAGCATCGCCCGCAACTCGGACAAGTCAGAGCAGATCACGACGGTCCCGAAGTCGTCCAGCCGTCGCACCACCCGTTCCCGGACCGCGACATCCGACGATACGCACACGACCAGTGGGACCTCTCGGTTCGTCACCGCACTCCTCCCCGTCCGCCAGTCGCACCAAGCCAAGCCTCTTTGACCGGGCAAGTCAACGACGGAGCCGACCAATATGGGGCAGCTAACTGATACCTGACAGAGGGCAGCCTATCTACTGCCCAAATACTGCTCTCCACCGAGCATTGATCGTTACCTCTACGGCCAAGAGCATTACTCCAAGCCGATGTGGGGGGCGCTGTCCGTATACCAACGTCCAACGTCGGACCCACGCGTGCCCGCAGCGCCGGAGATCCTCCGGCGCCGAGTGGTTGGCACCCGAGCGGCTCGGGTTGCCGGGAAGTGGGAGGTAGCATGTCGCATCGACCAGGCCGCGACAGATCCGGGCGATCCAGACTCTGGTCGGTGGTCGCCGTCGGAGCCGCCGTGATCCTCGGCATCACCACACAACCCGCGATCGCCACCGCCGCCACCCCCAAGGCGTCGGTCAGTCGCGAACTCCTCACCGAACTGTCCACCAAGGGCACCACCACCTTCACCGTCTACCTACGGGAACGTGCCGAGCTCAGCGGCGCGGCCCGGCTGCGTGACCGCACCGCCCGGGTCACCGAGGTCTACCGACAGCTCACCACCACCGCCGAGCGCAGCCAGCGCGACCTGCGGGCCGACCTGGACAAGCGCGGAGCGAGGTACAAGGCGTTCTGGATCGCCAACGTGCTGCAGGTCGAGGGCGACCGCGCGCTGGTCGACGCCATCGCGGCCCGCGACGACGTGGCGAGCATCGAGCCGACCCGCACGTACAAGCTGGTCGAGCCCGTCGAGATGCGCCGCGACACCCGAAGCGCCACCCAGGCGGTCGAGTGGAACCTCACCAACATCGAGGCCCCCCGGGTCTGGTCCGAGTTCGGCACCCGGGGTGAGGGCATCGTGGTCGCCAACATCGACAGTGGCGTCCAGTTCGACCACCCGGCGCTGGTCAACTCCTACCGGGGCAACAACGGTGGGACCTTCGACCACAACTACAACTGGTTCGATCCGGCCGGGGTCTGCGCCAACCCGGAACCGTGCGACAACAACGGCCACGGTACGCACACCATGGGGACGATGGTGGGCGACGACGGCGCGGGCAACCAGATCGGGGTCGCCCCCGGCGCCCGCTGGATCGCCGCCAAGGGATGTGAGGCGAGGACCTGTTCGGACGCCTCACTGCTCGCGGCCGGCCAGTGGGTGATGGCCCCCACCGACCTCAACGGCCAGAACCCCCGCCCGGACCTGCACGCCGACGTGGTCAACAACTCCTGGGGCGGCGGCCGCGGCGACGACTGGTACGAGCAGACGATCCGGGCCTGGCGGGCCGCCGGCATCTTCCCGACGTTCTCCGCCGGCAACGACGGCCCCGGCTGCAACACCACGGAGAACCCGGGCGACTACCCGGACGCGTACGGGGTCGGCTCGTACGACATCAACAACGTCATCTCCTCGTTCTCCGGTCGCGGCACGTCCAGCATCGACGGCTCGATCAAGCCGAACATCTCCGCACCGGGCAGCAACGTCCGGTCGAGCCTGCCGACCAACCAGTACGGAACCGGCAGCGGCACCTCGATGGCGGCACCGCACGTCTCCGGCACGGTCGCCCTGGTCTGGTCGGCGGCGCCGGTCCTGAAGGGCAACGTCGACGCCACCGAGCAGCTTCTCGACGACACGGCGACCGACGTCGACGACCTCTCCTGCGGGGGCACCGTCGACTTCAACAACACCTTCGGCGAGGGGCGCCTCAACGCCTACCAGGCGGTCAGCGCCGCCCCGCGCGGTGAGGGCGGCGCGGTCAGCGGCGTCGTCACCGACGCCAGCACCGGCGACCCGATCGCCGGCGCGCAGATCACCGTCGGCACCCTCAGCACCGTGACCGGGCCGAACGGCCGCTACTCGCTGCTGGTACCGGTCGGGGAGCACACGGTCACCGCCAGCGCGTACGGCTACGCCACCGGCACCGCGACGGTGACCGTGACCGACGGCGGCGCCGTGACCCAGAACTTCGCCCTCACCCCGGCGCCGATGGTCACCGTCGCCGGCAAGGTGACCGACGGCTCCGGCCACGGCTGGCCGTTGTACGCGAAGATCACCGTGGCCGGGCGGCCCGGTGGCCCGGTCTTCACCAACCCGACCACCGGGGCGTACTCGTTCACGGTTCCGGGCAACACCAGCTACCGGCTTGAGGTCACGGCCGTCTACCCCGGCTACCAGACGGCCAGCACCGAGGTGGAGGTTCGTGCCTCCCGCAAGACGGTGGACTTCGCCCTGCCGGTGGCGCCGGCGTGCACCGCGGCCGGATACACCGCGGGGACCGGTGACCCGGTGCTCTCCGAGACCTTCGACGCCACCACGGCGCCGGAGGGCTGGTCGGTGGTCAACCGCACCGACTCGGGCGGCTGGGTCTTCGACGACCCGCGGTCCCGGGGCAACCTGACCGGCGGCAGCGGCAACTTCGCGATCATCGACAGCGACGCGCTGGGCAGCGGCAACACCCAGGACACCGACCTGATCACGCCGACCCTCGACCTCTCCGAGGTCGACGCCCCGCTGCTGCGCTTCAACAGTGACTGGCGGGCGGTCGGGGTCAGCGACACCGCGGACATCGACGTCTCGACCGACGACGGCGCCACCTGGACCAACATCTGGCACCAGACCTCCAGCCGGCGCGGGCCCCGCGTCGAGGAGGTCCCGCTGGACGGGGTGGGCGGCCACGCCAACGTCAAGATCCGGTTCCGCTTCCGGGGCACCTTCGCCTGGTGGTGGGAGGTCGACAACGTCGAGGTGGTCAACCGGCTCTGCACGCCGAAGCCGGGCGGCCTGGTCGCCGGCTTCACCACCGACGCCAACACCGGCAACCCGCTGAACAACGTGACCGTGGTCAGCGACGGTGTCCCCACCGAGCGCGCGGTCTCGGTGGCGACCCCGGACGACCCCGCGATCCCGGACGGCTTCTACTGGCTCTACTCCAGCCTCACCGGGGAGCAGTCGTTCACCGCCAGCCTGTCGCCGTACCGGGCGCAGACCAAGACCGTGACCGTGGTCGCCGACGGCACCACGAGGGCGAACTTCGCGCTCCGGGCGCCCCGGCTGAGCATCACCCCGACCACCATCGAGATGCACCAGCCGTACGGCAGCACCCGCACGGTCAAGGTGACGGTGACCAACACCGGCAACGCGCCGGCCACCGTGGAGTTCCTGGAGCGGCAGGGGCAGTTCGACCTGCTGTCGACCAGGGGCGCCGAGCTGGTCGAGCAGCCGGTGAAGGGGCTGAGCAAGGCCGCCACCGGCGTCGCGTACGGCGGCGGGGTCACCTCGGCCGGGGCGGCGCCGGCGGTCGCCGACGCCTGGGCCCGGATCGCGAACACCCCGGCGGCGGTCTTCGACAACTCGGCGGTGACGGTCGGCGGAAGGGTCTACTCGATCGGTGGCGGCAGCGGCACCGGTAACGAGCGCAAGACCTGGGTGTACGACCCGGCGATCAACACCTGGACCACCCTGCCCGACATGCCCACCGCCCGGTCGAAGCCGGCACTGGGCGCGGTGGACGGCAAGATCTACGCGATCGGTGGTTGGGGGGCCGGGTCGACACCGCCGGCCACGGTCGACGTCTTCGACACGGTGAGCAACACCTGGAGCACCCTGGCCGGTGTGACCAACCCGGTGCCCCGGGCGGCGGCCGCGTCGGCGGTGGCGGGCGGCAAGATCTACGTCGTGGGTGGCTGCGCCGACAGCGCGTGCAGCACGGACACCAACGACGTGGTCGTCTTCGACCCGAAGACCGGCCAGTTCAGCCGGGCGGCCAACTACCCGCTGGGCGTCTCCTGGCTGGCCTGCGGCGGCATCGGCGGCAAGGTCTACTGCGCCGGTGGCGTCGGCTCGACCGAGTTCAAGAACGCCTACGTCTACGACCCGGCCGACGACACCTGGTCGCCGCTGCCGGACATGCCGATCGACCTGTGGGGCGCCCAGTACGCCGCGGCCGGCAACAAGCTGGTGCTGGCCGGTGGGGCGACCGCGAACTCGACGACGCTGACCAACCGCACGATCGCCTACGACCCGTCGGCCGGTGCCTGGATCAACCTGCCGAACGCGCAGTTCGCCCGGTACCGGGGTGCCGGTGTCTGCGGCGCGTACAAGGTCGGCGGCTCGCCGAGTTCGTTCGTCGGCTCCGCCGAGAGCGAGTATCTCGGCGGGCTGGAGGACTGCGAGGAGTCGGGAGACGCCTCCTGGCTGAGCGCCTCGCCGGAGAGCTTCACGCTCGCCGCCGGGGCGTCGAAGGTGGTCACGCTGACCCTGAGCGCGACCGCCGCCGCCGGGGTCGCCCAGCCCGGCACCTACACCGCCGACGTGGCGCTGGTCTCCAACAGTCCGTACCCGGTCCAGTCGCTGGAGGTGGAGATGAACGTCTCCCCGCCGGGGAACTGGGGCAAGATCCAGGGTACGGTCATCGGCCGGACCTGCGGCGGTGACGAGGTTCCGGTGCGGGCGACGGTACGGGTGAACCTGGTCAGTGACGCGACCACCGGCTACACCCTGACCGCGGACGGCCAGGGCCGCTACGCCTGGTGGCTGCCGAAGGGCCGGTACGACGTGATCGTGGCCAAGGACGGCTGGGTGCCGCAGGTCAAGCGGCAACAGATCCAGGCCGGCCTGGTCAGCACGCTCGACTTCGTCCTCGAACCGGTGGCGCCGTGTCCGGCCCGCCTCGGCGGGATCTGACCGGCGGCCGTGACCGGTCGGATCCCTGACCGGTCGGGATCGCGAACCGCGGTGCCCGCCGTTCCCACCCGGGACGGCGGGCACCGTCGTCGCCGGCCGGGCCCCGGTGCCCGCCACCGGCGGGCGTCGGCCGCACGTCGGCCCACCGACGGCGGCCGCCGGCTCGTCCCGCCGGCTATCGCCTCCGGCTGCCCAGTGGGCAGGCGACGGCCAGCAGGGCGTGGGCGGCCAGCACCACGAGGTAGCCGCTGTGCGTGTTCAGCATGGTCGTGCCGTTGACCGGTGAGGCGATCATCGCGCCGCCGCCGCAGAGCCCCACGAGGAGGAACACCAGGACGGTCCACCACGGCGTCCGGGTACGGTACGCCGGCACCACCGCCACCACCAGCACGGTCGCCGCCACAGCCAGCCAGGCCGTCGCCGCGAGCAGCGGCGCGAGGCCACCGGAGTAGATCTGTCCCCAGGTGCTCATCCCGGTGTCGAGCTCCCGGATCCAGGGACCGAACTCGGGGTAACGGGTCGGCGTGTAGCTGAAGTCCCGGGGCGGCCTGTCCACTCCGGCGTACGGCAGCACGACGAAACCGAGGACGAACAGCACCGCCGCGACGCCGAGCACCGCGTACCGGAACACCAGTGGCCCGATCCGCACCGCCGGAACCGGCGGCGCCGCCGCGGCGCCGGGGACCGGACCGGGGTGGTCGGCCGTCGTGCCGGCCTGCCCCGGCAGCGGGTCGATCACCGGCTGTCGCCGTCCGTCGACCGCGTGGGGCGTCCACTGTCGGCCGTCGTACCACCGGAGCGCGTGCCGGCCCGACGGATCCGGATACCAACCCGCCCCCGCCGTGCTCACCACACCCTCCTCACTCCTGGGGTACGAGGGGAGCATCCCCGCCGCGGTCCGGTGCACCGCGACGGTCGGGCGCACGGACCCCGCGAAGACCGGCCGCATGCCGCGTCGTTCGGTCCGGACGTCGACGGGCATCGAGCGCCCGGCGAGGCGCTAGTACTGCATGACACAGTAGACGACGGTGGGGTGCGTGAACCGGTACCAGCGGTTCCACTGGTAGTCACGCGTGCACCTGTCGCCGTTGGAGGCGCCGGGCACGATGTCGATGATGTGGACGGTGCCCTTCGCCTTGCACTTCGGGGCCGCCGTGACGAAGCCTCTCTGCTTGGGGAACTTGTAGCAGTAGAAGCGGACCAGGTGGAGTTCCAGGCAGAGTTTGTAGCCGTTGACGGTGATGTACGGGGATCCGGGGTCGGAGCAGGTACCCCGGCCGTAGTCCACCGAGACCACCCGGTAGGTACCCCGGCTGCCGTTGCAGTTGCCGATCCCCAGGAAGTCCCCGTCCTCGCTGACACCGATGCACTGCCCGATCCGGGCCGGTGCCGGTGGCGGAGCCGGCTCGGTCTCCGGCGCCTCCCGCTGCGGGAGGCCCGTCCCGCCGACCGGCGGGCGCGAGGACGTGGCCGTCCCGACCGGCGTGGGATAGGTGACACCGCCGGCGCGGGTTCGCGCGCCGTCGTCCTTGCCCCTGGCGAGGAACAGCGCGACCGCGCCCAACGCGCAGACGCCGATCAGGCACAGCGCCAGCACCACGGCGATGACACCGATGACGATGGGAGCGACACGCTTCTGCTGCTGCGCCGGCGCGGGCGGCATCGCCATGCCCGGCCCCGGCGGAACCGGCGTGCCCGGGTTGCCAGAGGGTGGCGGAGGCAACGTCACCCGACGAGTGTAGATCGACCGGGTCTGGCCCGCGGACCTCGCGGGAAGCCGCGGGAGCCGCCACCACGGGTGGGCACGTCCGGCTCCCGGTGACCGTCACCGCGACCCGACCCGGCTCGGGGCCGGCGCCCCGCCCTGGGTCGGTTGATTGCGCAGGGACCGCAGTCCGACCGCGAACGTCCAGACCAGCATCGGGAAGACGGCGACCCGCTCCATGCCCCCGACCCCGAACCCGAGGTCGACCTGGGCGAGGAACAGCACGGTACCCGTCACGCCGGTCAGACCCAGGACGGCGCTGACGGTGCGCAGCGACGCGAGGAGCGGCGACCGCCGCGCCAGAGCGGCGGTCACCACCCCCGCGTTGCCCAAGACGAAGATCAGCAGCGCCGCGAGGAGGTGGTTGTTCTCGTCGACGTCCGCCGGATACAGCCCGGCCAGGACGTAGCCCGCCGCACCGGCCGTCACGAGGACCTGCGCGGCCCGCGCCGCAGCACCCCGACCGAACACCCGCCAGCCGAGGAGCACACCGAGCGCGACGAGCGACCCGGTGGCGACCATGCCGACGTTCATCGCGGTGTGCCACGGGGAGCAGACCTGGCGCGGCCGGCTGGTGTCCCAGACACCGCAGGTCACGTTGCCCAGGTCGCTGATGTTGTGGACGGCCCAGCTGTACGACGGCTCGCTCCACGCGAGGCCGACGATCACGTTGGCCGCCAGGAACACGGGTGCGGCGAGCAGCAGGCCGTAGGCACTCACACGGGTGGTTCGCACCCGCCCATCCCACCGCCCGACACCGCCGGGCGCACTACGACCAGGCACCCGATCCCGGGTATGGCCAGCCATACCCGCGCCGCGTGGCGGCGGGACGGAGGGCACCCACCACCGGCACGCCGGCACCGGACGTCGGTGTGTCCTGCCCGCCGCCGGGATCGGCCCGCCCCGGAACGGGGAACGTCAGGGTCGGCGGGCGGCGACACGGTGGAACGCCGCCTGTACCGCCCGCCGGGTCACCGGGTTGAGGTTGTCGACGACGTCGACGAGCACGGCGAGCTGTTCGAGGGCCGCGAACGCCTGCGCGGCGCCGTCGCCGTCCACCCCCTCGTACAGTTCCAGCCCGACGAAGGCGGCGGCGAGGGCCCGGGCCAGACCACCGATGTCGGCGATCTCCCCGAACGGCGAGCCGGCCAGCACCCGTCGCAGCACCGACTCGATCTCGTCGGTCCACAGCCGCAGGGCGGCGGCGGTCGACGGGGCGAGCCGCCCGTCCTGCTGGGCCCCGGCGAGGAGCTGGGCGAGAACGGACAGATGGCCGAGCTCCCGCTCCCGCTCGTGCAGGTCCCGACCGAGGTCGAGCAGTTCGCGTAGCGTCCGGACCTGCGCGAACCGGGGTGCGTAGTGCCGTACCCGGGCGGCGGTGCTGGTCGTGCAGGCCACGGCGAGCAGCTCGTCGACGCTGCCGAAGTGATAGAAGATCAGGGCCTGGTTCACCCCGGCGGCCGCGGCGATGGTCCGGGCGGAGACCCCGGCGATGCCGTGTTGACGGAGGGCCGCCAGCGCGCCGTCGACGAGCCGCTGTTTGGTGTCCGACATTCCTCTCCTCGCCGCCTGGCCGACCGGGGTCGACGGGCCCGGCGCCGCCGTTGCCGCCGCGGCGATCCACCGGGTGCGGCCCGCCGACCGGGTGTGACGGTGCGATCATCGCATCGGCGACAGGCCGGGCCGGCCGGGCCACTCCCGGCAGCCCGCGCGGGCGGGGGTCAGCTCAGCGCCATCATGTCGAGCAGGTGTGCCGCACCCTCGTGCACCAGGCCGTCCTGGATCGGGCCGAAGTACCAGGAGGGGTCGAGGCCACGGCGGTAGGAGACGGACAGCCGCACCTCGGTGTGTCGGTCGTCGACGGCGTGCCAGCTCAACGCCGCGTGCCGCCAGGTCAGCCAGCGGCCGGTTATCGAGGTGTCCTCGACGAACCCGAACTCGACCCGACCGGGCTCGGAGCGGGTGACCTCGGCGACGAGATGGCCGCCGGGCCCGTGCGACGTTCCGTGGTACGCGAAGACCCAGCGGTCCGCGGCGGCCAGTCCGCTGCCGGACACCTCCCCGGGCAGCGGTACGCCGAGCAGCCGCAGCGGGATCGACCGGGCGGGGACCGGCCGCGGTCCCCGGACGACCCGGGCGGAGACCTCGTCGGTGGAGAGCGCGAGCAGCCGGACCACCTCCACCGACTGTTCCGGCGCGATGCGCAGATCCTCGCTGCTCCCCTCGATCCCGCCGGCCAGCAACAGCGGCACGAGGACCACCGCGTGGGCGGCCCGGTCGGCCCGCAGGCAGTAGTTGATCAATGCGGTGGTGCCGTGGGCCACGGCATACACCAGCGGAGCGGCGAGCACCACGCAGATCACGCCCTCCCGCAGCAGGACGGCGGCGAGCAGCAGGCAGACCGTGGTGGCCAGGAAGACGCGGCCGTGGGTGCTCCGGACCGGTGCCAGCGCCAGGGCCGCCGCCAGCAGCACCGGCAGCCCGACGAAGAGCATCGCACCGTCCGCTCGTCCGTCGCGGACGGTCGCCCCGAGGACGACGATGCCGAACAGTCCGATGAGGCCGGCGACGGCCCAGTTGACCCTGCCGGGCCGTGGTCGTGGTCGTGGTTCTTCCGGTGCCGGTTCCGACACGGGCTGCTCCCTCCGCCGGCCGGTGCGGGCGGCACCGGCGGTGCACGTCGAGGTTTGAGCGGTCGCTCAAACACGGGTCGAGGGTAGACCGAACTGAGCGACCGCTCAAGTCCGTGCCGGAGCGCGCGGACCCGGAGACGACGGAGCCCCACCGATCGATCGCGATCGGTGGGGCTCGCGGTGTTGCGGTGCGCCGGCCGGCGGTGTCAGACGGAGCCCACGCTCGGGAATGGGCCCCTTCCCCGCCGAGCCGATCAGCTGACCGTGACGGCGACCTCGTTGATGCCCTGGCTGGCGGTGACCGACGCGTCGCCGTTACCGTGCCGGGACAGCGCCCGCAGGGTCCAGGTGCCGGGCGCGGCGAAGAACCGGAACTGGCCGGCCGGTGAGGTGACGACCTCGGCGGTGAACTCACCGGACGAGTCGAGAAGCCGGACGTACGCCCCGGGCACGACCTCCCCGTTGGGGGCCTTGACGACCCCGGCGATCACGGTCTCCTTCGTGAGGTCGATGCTGACGGGAAGCGGCGCGGCCTGGTCGGGCGCGGCGCAGCCCGCGGCGGAGGGGGCAACGGGTGTGGTCATCTGCCTCACACCGTCCCGGGCTCGTCGCCGACCGCCACCGGGACACCGACCAGCGAGCCGTACTCGGTCCAGGAGCCGTCGTAGTTCTTCACGTTCTGGTGGCCGAGCAGCTCGTGCAGGACGAACCAGGTGTGCGAGGAGCGCTCACCGATCCGGCAGTAGGCGATGGTGTCCTTGCTGTCGTCCAGCCCCGCCTCGGCGTAGATCTTGCGCAGCTCGTCGTCGGACTTGAAGGTGCCGTCCTCGTTCGCCGCCTTCGACCACGGCACGTTCACCGCGGTCGGGATGTGGCCGGCCCGCTGCGCCTGCTCCTGCGGCAGGTGCGCCGGGGCGAGCAGCCGGCCGGCGTACTCGTCGGGGGACCGCACGTCGACCAGGTTCTTGGTGCCGATCGCGGCGACCACCTCGTCGCGGAAGGCCCGGATCGACAGGTCGGGCTCCTGGGCGACGTACCGGGTCTTCGGCCGGGTCACCACCTCGGTGGTCAGCGGGCGGGCGTCCAGCTCCCACTTCTTGCGGCCACCGTCGAGCAGCTTCACGTTCCGGTGCCCGTAGAGCTTGAAGTACCAGTACGCGTACGCCGCGAACCAGTTGTTGTTGCCGCCGTAGAGCACGACGGTGTCGTCGTTGCTGATGCCCCGCTCGGAGAGGAGCGCCTCGAACTGCTCCTTGTTGACGAAGTCCCGGCGCACCGGGTCCTGCAGGTCGGTCTTCCAGTCAAGCTTGATGGCGCCGGCGATGTGCCCGCCGTCGTAGGCGGTGGTGTCCTCGTCGACCTCGACGAAGACCACGCCGGGTGTGTCGAGGTTCTTCTCGGCCCAGTCGGCTGAGACGAGTGCGGTGTCGCGACTCATCAGATCACTCCTTGTGAGGGTTGGGGTGGTGAGCCTGCGCGTGCCGGCCGACCGACGGGAGTTGCCGCGTGCGACGCGCTGGCCCCGAAGAAGGACGGATCACGGGACGTGCGACGGCGCCGCTGCCGGGCGTGGGTGGATTCAGAGGGTACGCAGAACGAACAGCCCCGCCGTCAGATGACGGGGCGACACAGGCAGGTGGCCACGCGGCACAGGTCGACCGCGCGCCGCTTGGTGAGGAGCGTCCCCATGGTGGGGCAGCCTACCAGCGCCGTGACCTCCTGGCGACGGGCCGACCACGATCCGGGATTACCACGGCTCGCCCGCCCACCGACCGACCCGCCGGGATCATCGTATGTCGTTCAATATCACATTTCGGGCGACCCCGGTGACCACGAGCCCTTCCGGCCGCGGTCGGATCTCGGTGATCGCCACACCGAACGGCAGCGGCGGCAACGGCACCCGGGCCGTGAGGCGCTCGGTGAACGCGGTGACGAAGGACCGGACCGCCGGGTCGTCGGGCAGGTCGTCCGAGGTGAGCTCGGAGAACGTGACGACGATGTCGTCACCGTCCGGGGTCAGTCTGGCGGTGCCGCGTACGGTGAGCCGTTCGCCGATCAGCGGCACGTCGATCGGCGCGGTGACGACCAGGTTCCCGTCCTCCTCGGCGAGGCGGACGCCCGGCTGGTCGATCAACTTCGCCACGCTGTCGTACGCGACGGTCAGCGTGCCCCGGACCGTGTCGGCGGTGACGTCGCCCCGGCCGGAGCGCAGCGTGTCCAGCGGCGCGCTGACGCCCCTGGCCTCGACCGTCACCTCCGGGGCCGACACCGTCACGTTGCCGCGCACGGCCGAGGCCCGCACCTCACGCAGCACGATCCGGATCGAGTCGTACCGGCCGCCGACGACCTGGGTGAGGAACGGAAAGCCGCCCACCGTCACCTCGGGCGCGGAGAACTGCACGTCGCGCCGGGTCAGCTCCCGGTCGACCCGGTCCGCGACGACCCGCTCGGCGACCCCGGCGACGACCCGGTCCGTCACCAGGAGCAGTCCGGCCAGCACGAGCAGGAGGACGACCAGGACGACCAGTGGCCGCCGGCCCCGCCGCCGACCCGGTCGCCCGCCGTACGTGCTCCCCGCCGCCGGAACACTCTCCGCCACGCGCTCCCCCCGATCCGGTCCCCGATCCCGCCGCCGGTGCGCCTCGTGACCACTGTCTACCCGAGGCGGCTCGTCCCCACCACACCCCGGCGGGCGACCCGCCGGCGCGGGCACCCGCGCCGGGCCCGTGGCGGGGAGGACCCGACGACGCCGAGACCCTCCGGACGCCGGCGGGCACCGGCGCACACGTCACAGGAAGAAGACGCTCATCGCGTACGCCGCCGGGGCGGCCAGGGCGAACCCGCCGAGCGGTCCCTGCGTGTGCCGGGCGACCCACATGGTCGGCGGCTCGCCGGCCATCTGACGTCCCGCCTCGGCGTAGCCGACCCCGAGATCGACCAGGACCGCGGCCGCCGCCGCGACCAGGCCCACCACCGCCCCGCTGGTCGGGGTGAAGCCGACCAGGTAGCTGCCGAGCACGGCGGCGGCCAGGGTGCCGGCCATCGCGCCGGCCACCACGCCGGCCGCGCCCCGGGGAACCTGCGGAGCCATCCGGGGCCAGGGCAGCACCGCGTCGGTCAACCGGGCGACCGCCAACGCGACGGCGGTCGCGGCCAGGCAGACGTGGCTGGCCTGGGTGCCGATCGGGATCCGGCTGAGGACGACGAGGCTGGCGAAGGCCACCACACCGACGACGATGAGCAGGGTGGCGCCCAGGGAGTCGGTGACCCGGGCACGGTCCTTTCGGCGTACGAGCTGGCCGAGCACTCCGACGACGAAGCCGGCGGCGGCGACGTACCCGAGCGGGCCGAGCGCGGCGATCCTCGGCAGGGCGGCGGCGGCGTCGGCGGCACCGGCCACCACGACCGCGACGGCGGCGACGACCGGCAGCGCGGGTGGGCGCACCGCCATCGTCCAGGCGAACACGAAGAGCAGCTGCACCCCGAACACCACCACCGCGAAGGGAACCCGGACGCCGGGCCCGGCGGTGTAGGCGCCGAAGATCAGGCCGAGGCCGAGCAGCCCGGAGAAGCCGGCGACCGCCACCGACAGCAGACGCCGCACGGGTACGGGCGGCATCTCCTCCTGTTCCTCCCCATCCCGGCCGTCCGCGGCGTCGGACCGCGCTCTGGCGTCCGGTCGACCGGACGGCTCGGACCGACTCGGCGGCTCGGAACGGCTCGGCGGCTCGGACCGACCGGAAACGGGACGATCGACCGGTTCGGGGCGGCGCGCGTCGTCGAACGGGCGTGGGCCGTCGAACGGCCCCGGCCCGGACGGGCCACGGGCCGGCTCGGGGCCGACGGGGTAGCCGCGGGGCTCCGGCGCGCGGCGCGATCCACCCGGACCCGGACGACCGTCCGCCCACGGGTCCCGACCTGTCTCCGGTGACGTGGAGGGGTACACGCCCTGATCGTGCCAGATCGCGCGGACGACGCGCCGACGCCGGAGGGCTCGCCGACGGCATGTCGTCGGCAGTGGCCGATCCCACACGGCCTCTGGACGAACGTGCGAGGTAACAGCCCGCGGAACTTCCGATAAGCTCAGCACTTACCTGCCCGTCAGTGAAGCCGGGACGACCCCAGTCTCCAGCGGTCCCGGCCACCGCCGGCGCGCCGCTGGCCACACCGCGCGGCACCGGTCGGCGCCGCGGGGGACGGAGGTGATGTGTGGAAATCCTGCTGCTGGTGACCGCGCGCGCAGGCGAACCGTCCGTCGTGCTGCCGGCACTCGACCTGCTTCCCCATTCCGTACGCACCGCTCCGCGCGACGTACGCACCCTCGTCTCCGGGCCGAGCCCGGACGCCGTCCTGGTCGACGCCCGCTCGGAACTGAGCGAGGCCCGGGCCACCTGCAGGATGCTGCACGCCACCGGACTCGGGGTGCCACTGATCGCGGTGGTGACCGAGGCGGGGTTGATCGCCCTCAGCGCGGACTGGGGCGTGGACGACGTGATCCTCGCCAGCGCCGGCCCGGCCGAGGTGGAGGCGAGGTTGCGACTCGCCGTCGGGCGGCTCAGCAACGCGACCGCCGCGACCGGCGGGCTGATCCGGGCCGGGGACCTGACCATCGACCCCGACACGTACGCCGCCAAGCTCAAGGGGCGGCCGCTCGACCTGACGTACAAGGAGTTCGAGCTGCTGAAGTTCCTCGCCCAGCACCCCGGTCGGGTCTTCACCCGCGACCAGTTGCTGCGTGAGGTCTGGGGCTACGACTACTTCGGTGGCACCCGCACCGTCGACGTCCACGTCCGGCGGCTGCGTGCCAAGCTCGGCTCCGAGTACGAGTCGATGATCGGCACCGTCCGGCAGGTCGGCTACAAGTTCGTCACCCCGCCGTCCCGGCCGCTGCCGGAGCCGGAGAACGTGCCGCTGTCGGTCTGACCGCCACCGACGACGACTCCCGGGAGGCCACCGGCGCGCGCGCCGGTGGCCTCCCGGCGTCTGTCGGTGGTCTCCGGCACCGGCCGGCGGCGCCCCGGGGGTGCGCTCGCGCCGCCCCGGGCGACCGACCAGCCCGCCTCCCGCGACCGGAGAGGGGCGAATCCGAGAAACAGTAACTTTCCGGTTGTTCGCCTCGTAGCCTGAACCCGGGTTATCCGAGGAGGCACGGTGACAGCGGTGACATCTCCGGCGGTCCGCTGATGGGCGGCATCTCACGGGGGCAGGCGCTGGTCGTCACGACCCTCGTCACCGCCATGGTCCTCGGCGCCGCGTACCTGCTCGGCCACAGTCTGGGCAGCTCCGTGGGGCCGGCCCGGCCCGGGGCGGCGGCGCGGGACCGGGCCGGCACCGGCGCGACGGACCCGGACGAGGGCGGTCCGGCCCGCGACGGCGGCACGGAGCACGGCGGAGGGCCGGCGTCCGGCACCGCCACCGAGCCCGTACCGGCCCCCGGCGACGGGCTCCGCCCCGGCACCGCCGCGCCGCGCACGGACCCGTCGTTCCCGTCGCTCTCGTCGGCGCCCACGCCCGCCACCCCGCCACCGACCAAACCCGGCGCCGACGACCGCACTCCGGGCCCCACGTACGGCGGTCCACTTCCGCCGGACCCGAACGGGCCGCACGGCGCCCGGCTCACCACCGGCTCGTCGGCGGTGGCGCTCACCTTCGACGACGGCCCGGACCCCCGGTTCACCCCGCAGATCCTCGCCCTGCTGCGTGAGTTCGGGGTCACGGCGACCTTCTGCGTGGTCGGCGAGAACGCGCGGGCGCACCCGGAGCTGATCCGGGCGATCGTCGCCGACGGCCACACCCTGTGCAACCACTCCTGGTCCCACGACGTCGAGCTGGGCGAGCGCCCGTACGCCGAGATCGTGGCCGACCTGGCCCGGACCGGCGAGGCGATCCGGGCGGCGGTACCGGGGGCGACCGTGAGCTACTACCGGCAGCCCGGCGGGAAGTGGACCGAGTCGGTGGCGACGGCGGCGCGGCAACTCGGCATGACGCCGCTGCACTGGGCGGTGGACCCGCAGGACTGGACCCGGCCCGGCGCCGGCACCGTCGCCGCGTCGGTCACCGCGAACGTCTTCCCCGGCGCCGTCGTGCTGCTACACGACGCGGGCGGCGACCGCCAGGACACGGTGGACGCGCTCTATCCGATCCTCGTCAGCCTGGACCGGCGCTACGAGCTGATCGCCCTGCCGACCGGTGCGGGGCACCCCGCCACGGGCGTTGCCGCCGGCACCGGCGCGGCCCCCGGTCGGCACGGGCGGGCGCGGGCCGATGCCGGCCAGGCTACGGTGGGACGGTGAGCAGCGGGACTTCGGCGGGGCAGCGGATCAGCCGGCTGGACGTACTCGGCCCGGACGAGGTGGCGGCGGTGCTCGAGCTCGCCGCCGCGGCCGGCGCCGCCGACGGTGCGGACCCGCTCGACGAACACGTCACGCTCCGGCTCCGGCACCCCGTGGCGGGTGC
The DNA here is from genome assembly GCA_937951935.1 of uncultured Micromonospora sp. Taxonomy (GTDB): domain Bacteria; phylum Actinomycetota; class Actinomycetes; order Mycobacteriales; family Micromonosporaceae; genus Plantactinospora. Next base: position 22,370 of record CALGAM010000162.1, read on the forward strand.
CGTCCACCTGCTCGCCCGGCAACCGGACGGGTCACCCGTCGGGTACGCGTACCTGGAACCCGGCGAGACCGCCGGCGAGTACTCCGCCGGGCTCGTCGTACACCCGGGGCACCGGCGGCGGGGCCTGGGCCGGGCCCTGGTCGAGGTGATGCGGGCGGCGGCCACGGACGACAACCGCCTCCTGGTCTGGGCGCACGGTGACCACCCGTCCGCCGCCGCGCTCGCTCTCGACCTGGGCTTCGCGCGGGCCCGGGTGCTCTGGCAGCTCCGCCGGTCGCTGCGGGGGCCGCTGGCCGAGCCACGGCTGCCCGACGGGGTGTCGCTGCGGGCCTTCCGGCCCGGCGCCGACGACGAGGCCTGGCTGCGGCTCAACCGGCGGGCCTTCGCCGACCATCCCGAGCAGGGCCGCTGGGACGACGCCGACCTGCGGATGCGCCTCGCCGAACCGTGGTTCGACCCGGCCGGTTTCCTGCTCGCCGTCGAGGACGCGACCGGGCGGATGCTCGGTTTCCACTGGACGAAGGTGCACCGCCACGACGCGGGCGGAGAGTCCGGCCCGGCCGAACCGATGGGCGAGGTGTACGTCCTCGGTGTCGATCCGGACGCCCAGGGCCTCGGCCTGGGCAGGGCGCTCGCCCTCGCCGGACTGCACCACCTGCGTGCCGCCGGACTGGCCCGGGTGATGTTGTACGTCGACGAGTCGAACACCGCGGCGGTCGCGCTCTACACCCGGCTCGGCTTCGCCAACTGGGTACGGCACGTGCAGTACCGCTGGCCGGCCACGCCGAACCGGTGAGACCCGGGCCGGGGCACGGTGCCGTCCGGGCGTGTCTCTCCTCTCTGACACGACGGACAGCCACGAACCGCCCAGTGGTCACCTCACACGGCTGGCGGTACCACGGTTCACGGAACGGACATCTCGTACCCAGCACCCGGCCACCCAATCGGAAGCCCCTGTTCGCCCTCCGTTCACCTGCGACCGGCCAACCGGCTACCCGGCACTTCTAGCGTCCCTGTCAGCCGGCCACCAGCCGGCTCCCGGCAGAGGATTCCGGGTCTTGCTCCGTCGAAGGTGAAGGGACCTTTCAGGTGAAGCTCCAGCGGCACGGCACCATTGCCTGCCTCGCTCTGGCCACGGCGCTGGCGGTCAGCGCGTGCGGCTCGGACAACAACGAGCCCGGCAGCGGAGCGTCGGCCTCCGCGTCCTCCGCCGCCGACTGCGCCACGGGCACCATAAACGCGCAGGGTTCGTCCGCGCAGAAGAACGCGATCGACGAGTGGCGCAAGGCGTACCAGCAGCGGTGCGCCGGCTCCACCATCAACTACGAGCCCACCGGCTCCGGTGCCGGCATCCAGGCCTTCATCGCCGGCACCGCGGACTTCGCCGGCTCGGACTCGGTTCTCAAACCCGAGGAGCAGCCGCAGGCCGACGCCAGGTGCCCGGGCGGCGCGGCGATCCACCTGCCGATGGTGATCGGGCCGGTCGCGGTGGCGTACAACGTCAGCGGCGTGGACAACCTGCAGCTCAGGCCGGCCACCCTCGCGCAGATCTTCGCCGGCAGGATCACCAGGTGGGACGACGCCGCGATCAAGGCGGACAACCCGGGTGTGACGCTGCCGTCGACCGCCATCCAGACGGTGCACCGCTCCGACGAGTCGGGCACCACGGACAACTTCACCAGGTTCCTGTCCAGCGCCGCCGCGTCCGACTGGACCTTCGGCAACGCCAAGGCGTGGAAGGCCCCGGGCGGCACCGGTGCGAAGGGCTCGGACGGCGTGGCCAGCGCGGTCAGGCAGGCCGACGGCGCGATCGGCTACATGGAGTGGTCGTTCGCCGAGAACAGCGGGCTGAAGATCGCAAAGATCGGCAACGGCGCGGGTGAGTACGCCACGCTGACCGCCGAGTCGGCCGGCAGGGCCATCGCCGGCGCCCAGGTGATCGGCCAGGGCAACGACCTGAAGATGGCGCTGGACTACAACACCAGGGAGCCCGGGGCCTACCCGATCGTGCTGGTGACGTACGAGATCGTCTGCAGCAGGGGCCTCCCGGCCGACAGGCTGGCGCTGGTCAGGGGCTTCCTGGGTTACGCGGCCAGCGTCGAGGGCCAGGCGTCGCTGACCGAGCTGGGCTACGCCCCGCTGCCGGAGTCGGTCCGGAGCAGGGTCGAGTCCGCCATCCAGGCGATGGCCTGAGCGGCGTCGCCGCTCACCACCAGCGATCGAACGATCATCGCCACACCTGTCGTCAACGGAGCGAGCGAGCAGATGGGCGACATCCCACACCGCTCGGCCGACGCCGGCACCGGCGGACCCCACGTGACCCCCGGTCACGCCCGGTCCGCCGGTGCCGCGCTGTCGGTCGACCCACCAGTGACACCCCTGGACCGCACTCCGGACGGAGCCGGCGGCCACACCGACGACCTCGATCCGGGCGCCGGTGCGCTCGGCGGCGGGGCGCTGCCCCGGCGACGTGCCCTCGACGCGGAGCGGGTCTTCCAGGGCTTCACCATGGCCGCCGGCATGGCCGTGCTCGGCGTCATCGTGGCGATCGCGATCTTCCTGGTCGCCAGGGCGGTGCCGGCGCTGAACGCCAACACCGCGAACTTCTTCACGTACCAGGGCTGGTTGCCCAACGAGTCGGAGCCGAGGTTCGGCATCGGCGCGCTGGCCTTCGGCACGCTCCTCACCTCCTTCCTGGCGTTGCTGATGGCCGTACCGGTCGCCCTCGGTGTCGCGCTCTACCTCTCCCACTACGCGCCCAGGCGGGTCGGCACCGTCCTCGGATTCCTGGTCGACCTGCTCGCCGCCGTGCCGAGCGTGGTCTTCGGGCTCTGGGGGCGCGACTACCTCTACGGACCGGTACGGGACCTCTCCGTCTGGCTGAACACGTACCTCGGCTGGATCCCGATCTTCGGCGGGGACGGCCCGTTCGGCCGGTCGATCCTGCTCGGCTCGCTGGTCCTCGCGATCATGGTGCTGCCGATCATCACCTCGCTCTCCCGCGAGGTCTTCCTGCAGACCCCGACGGCCAACGAGGAGGCCGCCCTGGCCCTCGGCGCCACCAGGTGGGAGATGATCCGCATCGCGGTGCTGCCGTACGGGCGGCCCGGCATCATCGGCGCCACCATGCTCGGCCTCGGCCGGGCGCTCGGCGAGACGATCGCGCTGGCGATGACCCTCGGCATCGTCTCCACCATCTCGATCAACATCATCGAGAACGGCGGCAACACCGTCGCCGCCAACATCGCCAACGCCTTCGGCGAGGCGAACGACGTCGGACGGGGCGCGCTGATCGCCTCCGGCCTGGTGCTCTTCGCCATAACGCTGGTCGTCAACATGACCGCGCGGGCGATCATCCACCGGCGCCGGGAGTTCACGGAGACGGCGGCATGACCGTGACGAGCACACCTCCGGTCGCCCCGGGGCGGAATCCACAGCTGCGGGCCCGCCGGCTGCCGGTGGTGGCCCCGGTCGGGATCGCGGTGGCGGCGGTGGCCGTCGCCGCCGTCCTCGTCCACGGCACCGGGATCGGCGGCGCCGCCCTGGTGGTGGCGCTCGCCGTGCTCCTTCACCTGGTCGGGCTCTACGCGGCGAGCAGCGCCGTCGAGGGGCGGCGGCGGGCGCGCGACCGCACCTGGAGTGCGCTGATCCACTCCGCCTCCGTGCTGGCCCTGCTACCGCTGGCCTCGGTGGTGTGGACCCTGGTCAGCAACGGCCTCGACCGGATGGACCGCAACTTCTTCCTGACCTCGATGAACAACATCGGGGCCCGGGACCCGCACGGGGGCGCCTACCACGCCATCGTCGGCACCCTGGAGCAGGTCGGGATCGCCACGCTGATCACGGTGCCGGTCGGCATCGCCTGCGCCATCTACGTCGTCGAGTACGGCCGGGGAGGCCTCACGCAGCTCATCCGGTTCTTCGTCGACGTGATGACCGGCATACCGTCCATCGTGGCCGGCCTCTTCGTGCTCGCCTTCTGGATCCTGATCGTCTCGCCGTACCTCAACGACGGTCGGCCCGGCTACTCCGGCTTCGCCGCCTCACTGGCGCTGAGCGTGCTGATGCTGCCGACCATCGTCCGCTCCACCGAGGAGATGCTCCGGCTGGTCCCCGCGTCGCTGCGCGAGGGGGCGTACGCCCTCGGCGTGGCGAGGTGGAAGACGATCCTGCGGATCGTCCTGCCCACCGCCGCCCCCGGCATCGTCACCGGCGTGATGCTCGCCGTCGCCCGCGCGGCCGGGGAGACCGCGCCGGTGCTGCTGGTGGCCGGCGGTGGCGCGGCGATCAACCTCAACCCGTTCGAGAACAACCAGTCGTCGCTGGCGCTCTTCGTGTACCAGCAGGCCGGGGACGCGTCACGGTACGCCCCGGCCCGGGCCTGGGCGGCGGCGCTCACCCTCGTCGCCCTCGTCCTCGTCCTGACGATCACGGCGAAGCTCCTGGCCCGCCGTAACCGGTTCGGCCGCTGACCGGAGGAGGAACCCACATGGCCACGCGCATCGAGGCCACCAACGTCACCGCGTACTACGGCTCGTTCAAGGCGATCGAGAACATCACCCTCACCGTCGAGCCGAAGACCGTCACCGCGCTGATCGGCCCCTCCGGCTGCGGCAAGTCGACCTTCCTCCGCTCCATCAACCGGATGCACGAGGTGGTGCCGGGAGCCCGGGTCGACGGCCGGCTGACCATCGACGGCCAGGACATCTACGCCAGGGACGTGGACGTGACCGCGGTCCGCCGGATGATCGGGATGGTCTTCCAACGGCCCAACCCGTTCCCCACCATGTCGATCTTCGAGAACGTGGTCGCGGGACTGCGGCTCAACGGCGTACGCAGGAGGTCGGTGCTGGAGGAGGCGGCCGAGCGGGCACTGCGCGCGGCGAACCTGTGGGACGAGGTCAAGGACCGCCTCGGCAAGCCCGGCGCGGGGCTGAGCGGCGGCCAGCAGCAGCGGCTCTGCATCGCCCGGACCATCGCGGTCGAGCCGCAGGTCGTGCTGATGGACGAGCCCTGTTCGGCGTTGGACCCGATCTCCACACTGGCGATCGAGGACCTGATGTTCAGGCTGAAGGACCGTTACACGATCATCATCGTGACCCACAACATGCAGCAGGCGGCCCGGGTCTCCGACCGGACGGCGTTCTTCTCGATCGAGCGCACCGGCGAACCCGGCAGGCTCGTCGAGTACGACGACACCCAGAAGATCTTCAGCAACCCGCGCGAGAAGAGGACCGAGGACTACATCACCGGCCGTTTCGGCTGAGGCACGCGGCAGGGGTCCTCCCCCGCGCCGCGCGCGCCGAGGGGTTCCCCGCACGCCACACGCGGCCCGTGGCCCCGGACGGCTCAGTCCAGGGCGAGCCGCTCCACGCCGTCGGGGCCCCGCCGCAGCCTCGGCCGCAGCGGCCGGGCCGGGTCGCGGTCGGCCGCCGCGGCCGGCAGCCCGGCCAGGTCGGCGCAGGCGGCGAGCTCGGCCAGGGTGACCCGGGTCGGCGGGAGCATACGCAGCTCCCCCGTGTCCGCCCGCCGCACCGCGTCCGCCGGGGACACCCACATCGTGTGGTCGGCCTCGCCGGAGACGTCCCGGGTACGTTGCCCCGGGGGAAGCAGGGCCACGAAGAAGTACGTGTCGAAGCGACGCGGCTCGAACTCCGGGGTGATCCACCGGCTCCACGGCAGCAGCAGGTCGGAGCGGAGCGTCAGTCGGCGGTCCCGGAGCAGCTCGGCGAAGCGGATCCGCCGCCGTACCAGCGCCTGCCGGGCCGTCTCCCACTCCGGGCCGCTGACGTCCCCGACCACCGTGTCCGGGTGCGGCCCGGCGAGCAGCACCCCGGCCTCCTCGAAGACCTCCCGGACCGCCGCGCAGACCACCGCCTGGGCCTCGCCGGCCGGCAGCCTGAGCCGCTCCCCCCACTCGGCCGGCCCCGGACCGGCCCAGTCCAGGTCCGCGGCGGCGTCACCGGGGTCGACGCCGCCGCCGGGAAAGGCGTACATCCCACCGAAGGTCATCGCGGCGGCTCGGCGGATCAGGTACACCTCGAATCCCGCGTCGGCGGCGGGACGCAGCAGCGGCACGGTCGCGGCCCGGCGCGGCACGGCCGGTGTGCGTCCCTCGGCCTGGAACCGGCGGGCCTGCGCGACGATGTGTTCCTCGACGGGGAAGTCCAGCTCGGGCGCGGCGAAGTCCGACATCCTGCGAGCGTAGTGCGTGGCCGCCTCGACTACGGTGCCGGCATGACACGTTGGGGCATCCTCGCCACCGGTTACATCGCCGCCACCTTCGTCCGGGACCTTCGCCTGCTGCCCGACGCCGAGGTCGTCGCGGTCGGCTCCCGTTCGCGGGAGGCCGCCCGTGCCTTCGCCGACCGGCACGGCATCCCCCGGGCGTACGGCTCGTGGGCGGAGCTGGCCGCCGACGACGAGGTCGAGGTGATCTACGTCGCCACCCCGCACGCCGCCCACCTCGACGCCGCGCTGACCTGCCTCGCCGCCGGCAGGGCGGTGCTGGTCGAGAAGCCGATCACCCTCGACCGGGCGGGCGCCGAGCGGCTGGTCGAGGCCGCCCGGACGCAGGGCCGCTTCCTGATGGAGGCGATGTGGATGCGGTGCAACCCGACGATACGCCGGGTGACGGAACTGGTCGCCGACGGCGCGATCGGCGAGGTGACCGGCGTGCAGGCGGATTTCGGCCTCGCCGGGCCGTTCCCTCCGGAGCACCGGTTGCGGGCCCGTGCCCTGGGGGGCGGCGCACTGCTGGACCTGGGTGTCTACCCGGTCAGTCTGGCGCACCTGCTGCTCGGCGCTCCCGACGAGATCCGCGCCTGGGCGAAACTCAGCCCGGAGGGCGTCGACGAGAACACCGGGATCGTCTTCGGGTACGACTCCGGCGCGGTCGCCACCCTGAGCTGCGGCCTGGTCGGCGCGACGCCGGTGGCGGCGACGATCACCGGCCGGACCGGGCGCATCGAGCTGGCGTCGCCGTTCTACCGGCCGAGCCGGGCGACCCTTTACCGGACGGGCGCCGAGCCGGAGCCGCTTCCGGTCGAGCAGGTCGGCTCCGGCTACCAGTACGAGGCGGCCGAGGTGCAGCGCTGCCTGCGCGAGGGTCTGCTGGAGAGCCCGCTCGTGCCGCACGCGGTCACCTGCGAGGTGATGGGCCTGTTGGACGCCGTACGAGCGCAGATCGGGGTCGTGTATCCCTGACCCGGTCCCTCTCCCCTCTCGTGAGCGTCGCAAGCTTGCGCTTGCCCACGAGAACGCCGAGCACGTGGGTGCTGTTTGGCGGGTTTTTCGGCGAGCGGCGCGTGGCGTTGCGGATCAAAGGCACCACGCGGTGAAGGGCTGGTGTGGATCCTTGGGAGGCGCTTGGCGTCTACTTGCGCTCGGCCACGAAGACACCGAGCCCTTGGACGCTCTCGACGAGCCCTTCGGCGCGCAGGGCGTGCATGGCG
>CALGAM010000163.1 GCA_937951935.1 uncultured Micromonospora sp.
GCCGGCCGTCTCGCACCCGGTGAAGGCCGGGCGGTTGGTGGCGAAGTCGGGGTCGATGGTGACCAGCCCGGTCCACGAAGTAGTGCGACCAGTCCCAGTACGGCCCGGGGTCCCAGTGCATGCCGGCGACGTTGGCGGGCAGGATGCCGGGGACGTTGTCGTGCCCGATGATGTGGTGGCGGTCCAGTGGGATGCCGTACCGGTCGGCGAGGTAGCGGACCAGCTTGGCCGAGGTGCGGTACATCGCCTCCGTGTACCAGGTGCCCTGCGCGGCGAAGCCCTCGTGCTCCAGGCCGATGGCCTTGGCGTTGACGTACCAGTTGCCGGCGTGCCAGGCCACGTCCTTGCCCCGGACGTGCTGGGCGATGTGCCCGTCGGCCGAGCGCAGCGTGTAGTGCCAGCTCACGTACGTCGGGTCCTGTACCAGCCGGAGCGTGGTGTCGTAGCTGCCCTCGGTGTCGTGGATGACGATGTACTCGATCTTCTGGCGGGCGGGCCGGTCGGAGAGGTCGTGGTTGCCGTAGTCGCCGTCGCCGAACTCCTCGTACGGCGCCGGGATCCACTCGCAGGAGATGTCGCGTGGACACTCCACCCCGTCCGGTCGGGGTGGCCGGTGCAGGCCGAGCCGGTCCAGCCAGTGCCGCTGCGGGACGATGCCGGGTCGGGCGGGCAGGCTGACCCGGTGCCCGTCGTCGGTGATCCGGCTGGCCCCCTCGGCGATGGTCCGGTAGACCTCGTCGGCGAAGGCCGCGGCGGCGTCCGCACGGTCGCTGCCGGAGTACCGGGCGACCGCGCCGTACCAGGCGGCCGGGTCGCTCGACCGTCCCGTCGGTCCCGCCAGTTCCCGCTGGTACGCCGCGAGCAGCGCCGCCCCGCCCCGGATGTTGGCGGCCGGGTCGGTCCGCAGGGTCGACTCGGCGGTGCCGGTCAGCGCGGCGGCGTGGTCGAGGGTCTGGGCGCCCGGGATCGGCGGGGCGTCGTTCTCGTCGGGCTGCCGGTTGGTCGGGGCGGGGCGGGAGCTGTCGCCGCGCCGGTCCTCACCGTGCTCGGGTTCGGCGGTGCGGAGCGAGCGGACGTACGCGTGGTCGGTGAGGTGCATCGGGCCGAAGCCGCCGCTGGTGCTCGGGCTGCCGGCGTTGGTGTCCCACCGGGACTCCAGATAGGAGACGGCGAGCAGCACGCTGTCGGGTACGCCGAACTCGGCGGCTGCGGCGGCGTACTCCTGTTGCCGGGCGTCGGCCGGCGGTGCGCCCGACGCGGGCGGCGTGCCGACCGGCAGCAGCGCCGCCGCGCCGAGCACGGCGGAGCCCAGCGCGATTCTCCTGCCCAGCGGCGTTCGTGTTCGGAGCATGGACCCTCCAGTCACCGGGAGATGGACTTCGATCACGATCCCTCCGGACCAGGGTCACGGTCAATAGGTTCCGATAGCGGGCGAAGTTTGGTAAGAATTCTTCACGACCGCCGGGCCGGAGGGCCGGTTCGCCGGGCTGCCCTGCACGGTCCGCGAGCAGTCTGATGCGGTACGAATTGGTCGATTTCACGGGTTGCATTTGGATAACGGGCTTCTCTAGGGTTGGGGACCGTCGGGGCGGTGGCAGGCCGCCAGTCGGGCGACCACGTCTCGACACCGCCGAATCGTCGACACCACGAGCCTCAACGAGCCGGGGACCCAGGCACCACGGGGTGAATCCGCGTGCCAGCGGTAGGGCGCCATCTCTTCCCGCCCGAACCCGTCAGCTAACCCGGTAGGCGGGCTGGAGGAAGAAGGAGTACGGACCACGGTGGCTGTTCCCGCCCCGCGGTCGCGGTCCCTGCTGCCGGCCTCGGCCGGCGCCGGAACGGCGAAAAACCGCTTGCGAAGATCCATCCTCACCACCGCGCTGGCTGCGCTCGCCAGCGCCGCCGTGCTCTTCGTCGGCACCACACCGGCCCTGGCCGAGCCCTCGGTGACCGAGATCGAGAACCAGATCGACAAACAGTGGCGCGAGCTGGAGCCGGTCATCGAGAAGCACAACGCCACCCGCGAGGAGCTGGCGGAGAAGAAGAAGCGGGCCAAGAAGCTCCAGGAGAAGATCGCCCCGCTGGAGAAGCAGATCGACGAGGCGATGGGCCGGGTCAGCGAGCTCGCGGCCGCGGCGTACAAGGGCGACCGCGCCTCGATGGTGAACGCCCTGCTCGGCAGCAAGAAGCCGAGCACCGTCCTCGGCCAGCTGTCGATCCTCGACCAGTTCGCCCGGCGGCAGCAGCACGAGGTGCAGACGGTCGTCGAGCTGCGGAACAGGTACGCCGCCGAGAAGGCGCCGCTGGACCGGCTGATCGCCGAGCTCACCCGGACCGAGGCGGAGCTGGCGAGGAAGAAGAAGGAGATCGACGCCGAGATCGACAAGCTGCAGAAGCTGCGCATCGAGGCGTACGGCCGGGGTGCCGGCGGTCCGCTGCGGCCCGCGCCGTGCCCCACGACCTACCCGGGTGGCGCCGCGGGCAAGGCGGTCAAGTTCGCCTGCGCCCAGATCGGCAAGCCGTACGTCTGGGGTGCCGCCGGCCCCGACTCGTACGACTGCTCGGGACTGACCCAGCGGGCCTGGGCCCAGGCCGGTGTCTCCCTGCCGCACAACGCCGCGAAGCAGTACAGCGTCACCCAGCGCATCAGCCGCTCTCAGCTGCGGCCCGGCGACCTGGTCTTCTACTTCTCGCCGATCAGCCACGTCGGGATGTACGTCGGTGACGGCTGGATCGTGCACGCGCCACGGGCCGGTGAGTCCGTGAGGATGCGCAAGATCGGCAGCGACATCGCCGGCTACGGCAGACCGAGGTACTAGTCCGACAGACCGAGACACCAACGTTGCGCGGCGACCCGGTGGACCCGCCCGGGCGCCGGGACAGATGGACGAACGCCGGTGCCCCGGCCGCGACGCGGCCGGGGCACCGGCGTCTCTGCCCGCGTGTCGACTACATGATCGAACATATGTTCGATAGAATCGTCCACATGGCATCCTGGTCCGAATTCGCCGCCGACGAGCCCGGTCTCGCCGAGGCGATCCGCGCCCTCCTCCAGCAGTACGGGCCCGGTCTCGGCTACCTGGCGACCGTACGCGCCGACGGTGGGCCGCGCGTGCACCCGGTCTCCCCGGTCATCACCGACGATGGCCTCTTCTGCTTCGTCGTCGACTCGCCCAAGCGCCGTGACCTCGAACGCGACGGACGCTACGCGCTGCACTCGTTCCCGCCGGAGGACAGCGACGACGAGGCGTACCTCGCCGGCCGGGCCCGGCCGGTGACCGACCAGGCCCAGATCGAGCGGCTCGCCAGCGACCTGCGTGCGGCGCCGCAGGTCGACTGGCGTCTCTTCGAGTTGCGCATCGACGTGGCGATGGTGGCCCGGTACGGCGGCAACGCCGCCACCCCGCTCGCCGGTGACCGACCCGACCGCCCCGCCGTCCAGGTCTGGTTCGACCCGGCCAGCGCCGCGGCCGGCCGCACCGTCGGCCAGCGCCGGGTCCGGGGCCGCCGGACTCCCGTCGCCACCGGGGAGGCGCTACCGGCCGCCTGATCCGCCACCGGCTACGGCCCGCGGAACGCCAGCCACGCCTTCAGCATCCGGAACGCCTGCCCGACCGTGAACTCGTACATGCAGTCGTCCACGGAGTAGTCCATGAAGTTGTGGACCGGATCGCGACCCGGGTCCTTCGGACAGCTGTCCCGGTTCGTCGGGCACCCGAAACCCGGCTCCGCCTCGGCCGGGGTGTCGTCGACGAGGTCACCGGCGCCCGCGCAGCCGTCCTGGAAGGTGTGCAGGAGGCCCAGCCAGTGGCCGACCTCGTGGACGGCCGTGTCACCCTTGTTGTACGACTTCTCCGTACCACCCGGCAGCGACTCGGCGAGCACCACCACCCCGTCGTACGGGTCGAGCGTGCGCTGCGGAAAGGTGGACCAACCCAGCAGGTCGCCGTCGATCAGCCCGGTGTAGATGTTCAGGGTGTTCTTGCCGCCGACCCGGAGCGCCCGCTTCATCTGGATCTCCGCCGAGCCGCCCGGCACGATCGGGTACCAGGCCCGGTTCACGACCCGGTTGACCTTCTTGAGGCGGAACTGGAAGGGCGTCCAGGCGCCGCCGGTCAGGCCGCCGAAGGAGTCGTTGAGCACCCGCAACTGCGCGTCGATCATCGACTGCGGGATGTTTCCGCCGGCCCGGGTCTGGTCCTTCGCGATGACGTGGACGACCACGTCGATCGGGGTGGTGGCCACGCGGGAGAGGCTGGGCGGGGCGACCCCGACCCGCTCGGCGTACGCCGCGTTCATCTCGTGCTCCCGCCGTGCGGCCTCGGCCGGGGTGACCGCGTTCGGCTCGGCCGCGTACGGGCTGCCGGGCCGCGCCCGGGCCGTCGGGGCCGCGTCGGCCGGCTCGGCGCAGTCCGCCGTACCGTCGCCCGAGAGGCCGACGGCCGAGGCCCCGGTCGCCGCCGCCGGTGCCGGCACCGCCGCCGGGCCGGGCAACAGGACCAGGGCGGCGGCCACGCCGAGCAGACGTGTCGATCGTCGATGTGTGTGCAACGCCATTACCTCAACTCTTTGCCTCCACACAGTGGCGGTTTGACTACCGCGCGCCACCGTGGTGCGTGGGGCGGACGTTACCGGGGGCGACGTGGGTTGCAAAGGCGACGTTCGGCGTGGTTTCGCCTGATCTGGCGCCCGACGGACAGGGTGTCCGATGCCACGTCAGGGGGAGGCCCGGTGAGTGCATGAACGGCGCCAACCAGGTACAGTAGTGGCCGCCCGCGGGTGTAGTTCAATGGCAGAACATCAGCTTCCCAAGCTGACAATGCGGGTTCGATTCCCGTCACCCGCTCCAGCGCGAAGGCCCAGGTCAGGACGTGGTCGCTGATCCTGGGCCTTCGCCTTTGTCGATCACAGCGCGGTCGTCGTGCCCCCTCGGTGCGGTACGCCCCGCCGTGTCCCCGGCCGGGTCGGTGGCCGCTCCGCCCTGGTCGCCAGGGTCGGTGGGCTTGCGCGCGTCTTCGACGAGCTTGCTCAGCGCGTCAGCGGTCTTCCTGTCCCGTCCGGCCGTCTTGCGCAGGTAGCTCAGCGCCGACCAGGGCATCGAGACGCCGCGTGAGGCACGGCGTGATGCGGAAAGCCACGGAGAACGACCCCCGCTCCGGTCTGTTGGCAACCACGAGGAACAGGCGGACTCGGGCGATCATCCGTCAGGGTCTGCGCCGGGCGGTATGACCACGTCAGGCTGATCTCTGTCTCCGCCGAGGTGACGGGTCCGGACTGCTGCCGGTTCCACGCTCAGGCACTGGCTTCGTTCTCCGCCTTCGTCGAGCGGATCCGCAGCGCCGCTCGGACGTGTGGGCGGTTGATGGGTTGCCGGGTCTCAACTGAGCCGGCGTGCCTCTTGAGCAATCGATTTCGCTTCTTCGCCGCGGCCTAGTCTGCGTAGCAGCTGTTCCAGGTTGTGGAGTGATGCGGCGAGGTCGGGTAGGTGGGTGTCGGGGTCTTCCCTGGCCAGGCGGCGGAGGATCGCGGCGGATTCTCGGATGGCGGCCAGGGCTTTTGCGTGTCGGCCCACCCTACGCAGGGCCAGTGACAGGTTGTGGAGTGACTTGGCGAGGTCGGGGAGGTAAGTGTCGGGGTCTTCCCTGGCCAGGCGGCGGAAGATTCCGGTGGCTTCTTGGATGGTGCTCAGGGCTTCTGCGTGTCGGCCCACCTCATCCAAGGCCAGTGACAGGTTGTGGAGTGACTTGGCGAACTCGGGTAAATGGGTGTCGGGGTCTTCCCTGGCCAGGGGGCGGAGGATCGCGGCGGATTCTCGGATGGCGGCCAGGGCTTCGGTGTGTCGGCCGACCTCACGCAGGGCCAGTGACAGGTTGTGGAGTGACTTGGCGAGGTCCGGGAGGT
>CALGAM010000164.1 GCA_937951935.1 uncultured Micromonospora sp.
AGGTTGAAGACACTGATGGCGTTGGGCAGGACCACCGCCCAGATGGTGTTCTTCATGCCCAGGCTGGTGATGAGCACGTAGTTGGGGATCAGCCCGCCGGTGAAGAACATCGTGAAGACGGCGATCCCGATCAGCGCCCGACGTCCCCTGAGGTGTTTCTTGGACAGCACGTACGCGTAGGAGGTGGTCAACACCATGGCGATGAGCGTGGCGACGACGGTGTAGACCACGGTGTTGCGGTAGTTCGTCCAGAACAGGGAGTCGCGGATCACCAGCTTGTAGGTGTCCACGTTGAACCCGCGCGGGATGATGTTCACCTTGCCCGCGATGATGTACGCCTCGTCGCTGAGCGACCGGGCGACGATGTTGAGGAAGGGATACAGCGTCACGACCACGACGCCGGTCAGGATGATGGCGTTGACCACCTGGAAGACCCGGTAGCCCCGGGAGACGCGTTGGCCGCGCGGGCGCTTCCTCGGGGTGGTGTTGGCGGCGGTGTCGACGGTCACCACAGGCTCGCCCCCACCGCACGCCGCGAGATCGCGTTCGCCGACAGGACCAGGGTCAACCCGATCACGGCCTCGAAGAGTCCGATCGCGGCGGCGTAGCTGAAGTTGCTGGACTGGAAGCCCATCCGGTACAGGTACGTCGAGATCACGTCCGCCGTCGGGTACGTCAACGGGTTGTACAGCAGGAGGATCTTCTCGAACCCGACCGCCATGAAGGTGCCGATGTTGAGGATCAGCAGCGTCACCATCGTCGGTCGGATGCCGGGAAGCGTGACGTGCCAGATCTGCCGCCACCGGTTGGCGCCGTCGATCCGGGCCGCCTCGTACAGGTTGTCGTCGATGGTGGTGAGCGCGGCGAGGTAGAGGATGGTGCCCCAGCCGACGGTCTGCCACACCTCGGACGACACGTAGATGGTCCGGAACCACTCAGGGCGCTGCAGGAACGGGATGGGGTCGCCGCCGAAGGCCCGGACCAGCTGGTTGACCGTGCCGTCGACGGAGAGCATCTGCATCACCATCGCGGCGACGATCACGATGGACAGGAAGTGGGGCAGGTACGACACCGACTGGACGAAGCGCTTGATCCGCCGGGACCGCAGCTCGTTGAGCAGCAGGGCGAGGACGATCGGCAGCGGGAAGCAGACCACCAGGGTCAGCGCGCCCAGGATGACGGTGTTCGTGAAGACGTTCCAGAACGTCGGGTCGGTCAGGAACATCCGGACGTACCGCAGGCCGACCCAGTACTCGCCGAAGATGCTGCCGCCGGGCTGGAACCGCCGAAACGCGATGACGTTGCCGAGCATCGGCAGGTACCGGAAGATCAGGAAGAACAGCAGCGGCAGGACCGCCAGCGAGTAGAGCTGCCAGTCCCGGCGCAGCGCCCGCCGCCAGCCCGGTCGCCGACGACGTCGTGGCCGGACGGCGGTGTCGGGCGTCACCTCGACGCCCGGCGCCTTCGGGGGCGGATCCAGTGTTCGTGGTGTGGTCATTCTCGGGCCTCCGGGGTGTGCGGGAGCGCGACGTTGCGCTCGACGCGGGCGAGCGACAGCAGACGTCGCTGATGACCGACCTCGCGTTCGGCGCCGACCAGGCGCAGCGGCACGGTGGCCGCCACCTCCCCGCTCGACCGTCCGAACCGCAGCTCCACGTCGCCGGGCTCCACGATGCGCCGGCCGTGGACGCCCGTGAAGGACGTGACGTCGGCGGGGACCGCGAAGCTCACCGCCGCGGCCTCGCCCGGCTCCAGCGGAACCCGGGTGTAGCCGACCAGCCGGACCACCGGCTGGGTCGTCTGCGCGACCGGGTCGTGCAGGTACAGCTGGACGACCTCCGTTCCGGCCCGGGTCCCGGTGTTGCGGACCGTGATCCGCACGGTCACCTCACCGTCCACGGGCCAGGCGACCGGCTCACCGCCCCCCGTGTGCGGCTGGCCGTCCGGGTCGAGCACCGCCGCGTCGCTCCACTCGAAGGTCGTGTAGCTGAGTCCGTGGCCGAACGGGAACGCGGGTGTGGGATCGACCGACGACACCTCGGTCCGGTGACCCAGCGGCGGGGCGAGGTAGGTGGCCGGCAGTCCGCCCGCGTCCCGGGGAACGCTGACCGGCAGCCGACCGGACGGGTCGACCGCGCCGGTGAGGACCTCGGCCAGGGCCTGCCCGCCGCGCTGACCGGGAAAGAACGCCTGGACGACGGCGGCGGCGGAGTCGAACTCCGGCCCGAGCGCGTACGGGCGCCCGGCCAGCAGCACCAGGACCACGGGGGTGCCGGTGGCCAGCACGGCCCGGACCAGCTCGGCCTGCACCCCGGGCAGCCGCAGGTCGGCCGCGTCGCAGCCCTCACCCGAGGTGCCGCGGCCGAAGAGCCCCGCCCGGTCACCCACCGCGACGACGCAGACGTCGCTCTCCGCGGCCGCCGCCACCGCCGCCGCGATGCCCGAGGTGTCCTCACCGGTGATGGCGCAGCCCGGCGCGTAGGTCAGGTCGGGGACCAGGGCGCTCAGCGCCTCGCGTAGCGAGGGAATCTCCACCCCGATCCCGTGCTCGGGGTAGCGGACCCCCACGTGCAGCGGGAAGGAGTAGCAGCCGAGCATCGCCATGGGGTCGTCGGCGGCCGGGCCGACCAGCGCGATCCGCCGGCCGGTGGGCAGCGGCAGCAGCCCGTCGGTGTTACGGAGCAGGACGACGGACTCCCGGGCCAGCCGCAGGGCGAGGTCCTGGCTGACCTCGTCGTCGAGGCGCAACTCGTCGGCACCGTCGGGCAGCGGCCGCCACCCGTCGTCGAGCAGCCCGAGCTCGGCCTTCTGACGCAGCACCCGGTGCAGGGCGCGGTCGACGAGCGCCTCGTCGACGACGCCGGCCCGGACCGCCTCCACCAGCGGCGCGCCGTACGCGTCGACGGTCGGCAGTTCGACGTCGATGCCGGCCCGCAGCGCGAGTCCGGCCGCCCCGGCGGCGTCGGCGGCGACCCGGTGCAGGGTCTGCAGGAAACGGACCGCGAAGTAGTCCGCGACCACGACGCCGGTGAAACCCCACTCGTCGCGCAGCAGGTCGGTCAGCATACCCGGGTCGGCCGCCACCGGAACGCCGTCGATCTCGGCGTACGAGTGCATCACCGCCCGCGCCCCGCCGAGGCGCAGTGCCATCTCGAACGGCGGCAGGATGACGTCGGCCAGCTCGCGCCGGCCCATCGGCACGGGCGCGAGGTTGCGACCGCCCCGGGAGGCGGAGTAGCCCGCGAAGTGCTTGAGGGTGGCGACGATGCCGGCCTTCTCCAGGCCCCGCACGTACGCCGCGCCGATCGTCCCGACCAGGTACGGGTCCTCGCTGATCGTCTCCTCGGTCCGCCCCCACCGGTAGTCGCGCGTCACGTCCAGTACCGGTGCCAGGCCCTGGTGGACGCCGGCGGCCCGCATGCTCTGGCCGATCCGGCCCGCCATCGCCTCGACCAGCTCCGGGTCGAAGGAGGCGCCCCAGCTCAGTGGGGCCGGGTAGACGGTCGCCCGCCAGGCGGCGAACCCGGTGAGGCACTCCTCGTGCACCTGGGCCGGGATCCCGAACCGGCTCGCCGCCACGATCTGTTCCTGGGAGGCGGCCAGCGACCGCGCGCCGAGGACCGGGTCGACCGGGGCGGTGCCGAAGGGCCGGGTCAGCTGTCCCAGCCCGTGCCGGATGGCCTCGTCCCACTCCGGTACCCGGTCGGTCATGTCGGACTGGTACGGCGCGACGCCTCCCCCGGAGGCGTCGGCGCCGACCCAGAGACCGACGAGCTGGGCGATCTTCTCCTCCAGCGACATCAACGGAATGAGCGCCGCGGCTCGCTCCGCGGGGGACCGGCGCGGGTCGCGCCAGACCGGGGTCGCCTCGGACGGGGCTCCGTCGCCGACGGACAACTGGCTTGTCATGCCACCCTTCCAGCTCGACACGTGTGGCGGTCCCGTACGGATCGCGGGGCGACCATCGCCGGCATGGTCCTCGAAAGTTTCGGTAAAAAGTGCGTTACCTGTGCCGGGCAACTTAAGCGCCACGTCGGGGTGTGTCAAGGATCCCGAACTGCTGCCCACGTTGGTTGCATGGAGTATCTTCCCCGAGACACGTCAGCCGGTGGTGGGCGTGGTGCCCGCACTCGGTGGCTGATCGAGGTGGGGACCTCGGCAACGTCTGTTGCCGAAATTTTCGGACACGATGTGTGAGGCTTCTATGACGAATTCCCGCCCGGGCGCCGGATCGGGTGGCGCGACGATAGCGACGATCGCCAATGAGGTCGGTGTCTCCACCGCGACCGTGTCGAAGGTCCTCAACGGGCGGTCCGACGTCGCGCCCGACACCCGGGCCCGGATCGAGGCGAGCCTGGAGCGGCACCGGTACCGGCGCCGGAGCCGGCGGCAGCCGGCCAGCACCGCGCAGATCGACCTGGTGTTCCACGCGTTCGACTCGGCCTGGGCGATGGAGATCATCCGCGGGGTGGAGGCGGTGGCCGCCGCGGCACAGGTCGGCGTCGTCCTCTCCCAGCTCGGAGGGCGGCACCGCCCGCCGGCGACCTGGGTCGACGGGGTGCTGGCCCGCCGGCCGCTGGGCGTGCTCCTCGTGCTGTGCCACCTGTCCGAGTCCCAGCGGGAGCAGCTCGCCCGGCAGTCGATCCCGTTCGTCGTCATCGACACCGACAGCGCGACCTCGGCCTCGGTGCCCACCGTCGGTTCGAACAACTGGAACGGCGGGCTGCTGGCCACCCGGCACCTGTTGGAACTCGGCCATCGACGGATCGCGGTCATCTCCGGCCCGCAGGACGTGCTCTGCAGCCGGGCCCGCGTCGCCGGCTACCGCTCCGCCCACGACGAGGCCGGGCACACCGTCGATCCCGACCTGGTGCGGTACGGCAGCTTCCAGCTCGCCTCCGGCTACCGGCACGGGCTGGAGCTGCTGACCCTCCCCGACCGTCCCACCGCGATCTTCGCCGGCTCCGACACCCAGGCCATGGGCGTGTACCGGGCGGCCCGGCAGCTCGGGCTCGACATCCCCCGGGACCTGTCCGTGGTCGGGTACGACAACATCCCGGTCGCCGCCTGGCTCGGTCCCGCCCTGACCACGGTCAACCAGCCGTTGTGCGACATGGCCAGTACCGCCACCCAGATGCTGCTGGACCTGTCCCGCGGCGTGGACCTGCCGGCGAGCCGTGTCGACCTGGTGACCGAACTGGTGGTCCGGGAGAGCACCGCCCCGCCGCCCGAGTGACCGCGGGCCCCGCCGCCCGGCGGCGTGCCCGCGACGCCCCACACCCGGCGGTGTCGACGGCGTTCCGGACCCGGCGAGACCCTCGGCGGGCGATGGTGGCGGCGGTAAACCGAGGTTTGCCCGGCTTGGCGCCGGGAACGGCGGAGACATGTCGAAACCGCGCGTCGTCATCGTCGGGGCCGGATTCGCCGGCTACCACGCGGCGAAGAGCCTGTCCCGGATCGCCCGCAACCAGGCCGAGGTCATCCTGCTGAACCCGACCGACTTCTTCCTCTACCTGCCGCTGTTGCCCGAGGTCGCGGCCGGCATCCTGGAACCCAGTCGGGTCTCGATCTCGCTCGCCGGCACCCTGCCCGGGGTCCGGGTCGTCATCGGCGAGGCGAACCACGTCGACCTGCGGGGGCGGCGGGTCGAGTACACCGGGGCCGAGGGCGACCCCGGCGAGCTGCGCTACGACCGGCTGATCCTCGCCGTGGGCAGTGTCAACAAGCTGCTGCCGATCCCCGGGGTCACCGAGCACGCACACGGTTTCCGCGGTCTGCCCGAGGCGTTGTACCTGCACGACCACATCGTCAGCCAGATCGAGCTGGCCGAGGCCGCCGAGGACCGCGCGGAGCGAGAGGCGCGTACCACCTTCGTGGTGGTCGGCGCGGGCTACACCGGCACCGAGGTCGCCGCGCACGGCCAGCTGTTCACCGACGCGCTTGCCGCCCAGCATCCCCGGCTGGACCTGCGGCCGCGTTGGCTGCTTCTCGACGTGGCGAGCCGGGTCCTGCCGGAGCTGGACCAGCGGATGTCGGACACCGCCCAGCGGGTGCTGGGCAGGCGGGGCGTCGACGTGCGGATGGGCTGCACGGTCACCGAGGCGACGGCCGAGGGGGTGCGGCTCAGCGACGGCTCGTACGTCCCCACCCGTTCGCTGATCTGGTGTGTCGGCGTCCGGCCCGACCCGCTGGTGGCCGACCTCGGACTGCCCACGGAGAGGGGGCGGCTGGTCGTCGACGAGTTCCTGAACGTGCCCGGCTTTCCGGAGATCTTCGCCTGCGGGGACGCCGCCGCCGTACCCGACCTGACCCGCCCCGGTCAGCTGACCGCGATGACGGCGCAGCACGCCGAGCGGCAGGGCAGGCTCGCCGCGCGCAACGTCGCCGCCTCGTACGGCCGGGGCAGGCGTCGGCCGTACCGTCACCACGACCTCGGTTTCGTCGTCGACCTGGGCGGTACCGACGCCGCCGCGAACCCGCTGCACGTGCCGCTCTCCGGGCTGCCGGCCAAGGCGGTCACCCGCGGTTACCACCTGCTCGCGATGCCCGGCAACCGTGCCCGGGTGAGCGCGGACTGGCTGCTCGACGCGACACTGACCCGACAGGCCGTCCAGCTCGGGCTGGTTCCGGCGCACGCCGTACCGCTGGAGAGCGCCGCCCCCGAACTGCCGGCTCACCGCTAGCCGCTGGTCCGGCGGGCCCCGCCGCGACCGCCGTGGGTCGACCGGGCGACGCCGGGGCGGTGCCGCGGTGCGTCGGGTGGGTGGGGGGTGCCGCCGTCGTCGGGCGGGGTCTCGGGCAGGTGCGGCACGACGACGGAGGCGAGGACGACCAGTCCGCCCAGTGCCTGGGCCGGGGTGAGGGTCTGACCGAGGACGAGCCATCCGAGCGCGGTGGCGACCACGGGGCTGAGCAGGCCGAGGAACGTCACGCTGGTCGGCGTGAGGGCCCGGATGCCCCGGAACCAGAGGACGTAGGCAAGGGCCGAGCCGACGACGGTGAGGTAGCCGTATCCGACCAGGTTCGGCACGGTCAGCGACGTGGGTGGCGGCCCCTCGACCAGCAGCGTCACCGGCAGCAGCAGCAGGCCACCAGCGACGAGCTGCCATCCGGTGGAGGCGAGGACGGGCGCGGGTGCGGGCCAGCGCTTGCTCAGCACGACCCCGAGCGCCATGCAGGCCGCGCCTCCGGCCGCCGCGGCGACTCCCACCGGGTCCATGCGCGCCTCGGCGCGCAGCACGAGCAGACCGACCCCGGCCACGCCGGCGGTTCCGGCGAGCACCACACGGGCGCGGACGCGCTCGCCGAGCAGGATGCCGGCCAGGCCGAGGACGACCAGCGGCTGGATCGCACCGATGGTCGCCGCCACCCCGCCGGGCAGCCGGTACGCGGCGACGAAGAGCAGCGCGAGGAACGCGCCGATGTTGAGGGCGCCGAGCAGGGTGGCCCGCCACCACCAGTCCCCTCGGGGCAGTCGCCGGGTGCACGCGACGAGTGCGAGACCGGCGGGCAGAGCCCGCACGGTGGCGGCCAGCAGGGGACGCCCCGGTGGCAGGAGTTCGGTGGTGACCAGGTAGGTCGTTCCCCAGACGATGGGAGCGACCGCGGTGACCAGCACGGTCGACGTTCGATTACTTAGCACTAAGGCAAAATATCTCAGTGCTAAGACAAATGGGCGCGTCGACCGTCATGAGATCCCTCACCGCCCGGTCGTTCGTTACCCTGACGGCGTGGGAGACCACGTCGACCTCGTACTGGAACAGTGGGCCAGGAATCGTCCCGACCTCGACGTCTCCCCGATGGCGGTGATCGGCCGGCTGTCCCGCCTGTCCCGCCTGATCGATACCGAACTGCACCGCACGTTCGCCGCGCACGGACTCGACAGGGCGTCGTTCGACGTGCTGGCGACGCTGCGGCGCAGCGGACCACCGTACCGGCTGACCCCGACCATGCTGATGCGCTCCGCGATGGTCACCTCGGGCGCGATCACCCAGCGCCTCGACCGGCTCGAGGCCCGGCGGCTGATCACCCGTACGCCGAGCGAGGCCGACCGGCGGGTCGTCGTCGTCGCCCTCACCGAGGACGGGCTCGCCCTCATCGACCGGGTTCTGCCCGACCACGTCGCCACCGAGGAGCGTCTGCTCGCCGCACTCGCCCCGGCCGAGCGGGATGCCCTCGCCCGGACACTGCGGGTGCTGCTGGAGTCGCTGGGCGACTCCACCGACTGACCCCGTCGCCCTCGCGACGCGGAGGGCCGCCCCGCTCAGGGGCCAGCCAGGCCCGCGGCGGCCTCCTCGATCGCGTCGTCGATGTCGTGGGCCAGTTCGACGTCGAGCGCGCTCACCCCGCCCAGCCCACGGGTCCGGACCGTGATCACGGCGGTCGTCGGCGACGGCCGGCCGACACTGGGCCCCCGGCCGGTCTCCGGCCGCAGCCGGGCCAGCCGGCCCAGCACCCGGTCAAGGTTCTCGGCCGGCAGTTCGATGGTCCGGGTCAGCCGGTCACCATCCCCGGACCAGTACGGCAGACCGGCCAACGCCTCCCGCAGCTCGTCCTCGGTCAGCGCCGCCGTGGCACCGCTCGGATCGACCAGGCCGCCGCCGGTGGACGGCGGGCCCAGCAGGTCACGGAGGTCCTCCGGCAGGTCCAGCGACTCGATGAGCCCACGGTCCCGCGCGGCCAGGGCACCCAGGGTGGCCTGGGCCTGGTAGCGTGCCTGCTCCGGGGTCCCGTGGGTGAGCCGGGCGACCTCGCTGAGGAAGCCGGCCAGGTCCCGACGCCGGGCGCCCGTCTCGAGCGCCTCCCCGTCGCACAGCTGCCCCGGCACCGCGTCGAGCAGCCGCTGGCGGTCGGCGACGTCCAGCGCCCGGGCGAGCACGGTGACCGTCGCCTCGGCCGCCGCCCGGGCCCGCGCGAAGTCGACGCCGGCGCGGCGTCCGACGTCGGACACCAGCTCCCGGTACGTGATGACGCCGGTCGCGCCCGGTGCCGACCCGTCGGGCAGCGGCATCGGACGTTCGGCCGTCGCCGGTGGCGGGGTGCCGGGACCACCCCGCTCGGTGTTCGGCTTGCGGCTGCCGATCGGCTGTGGACCGTCGCGTCTGCCCTTGTCCAGGCTCTCGATCTGCTTGTCCGCACCGAGGGTGGCGCCCACCTCACTCGGCCGCCGGCCCCGCCGGCGGGCCTGGCGGGCCAGTGCACGACGTCGCTGGTTGTCGCCCTCCATCTGCCTTCCCATGACCTCGCCTCGCTCCCGTGTCGGTCGGCAATCCGTGTCGGCGCCTTCCGGTTCGCCACCGCCGCCGGCCGGCTCTAGCCCGCCACCGGTGGCTTCCCGGCGGCGACGGCGGCGAAACGGGTTCCGGCGGCCCTACGCCGCCGTGGAGCGGTGCGCACACCGGCGCTCATCTCGGCGGGGTGAGGAGCGCTCACCCGCCTCGCGTCCACCATCCCAGGGACCGGAGGACCACGTGGGCGAGGACCACGTGGGCGAGGACCGCGCACGCATCGAGGGAAAGAGCGAGGAGAAGGCTGTCATGAAGAGGATCGTCGAGATCGTCCCCGCCCGCCCCGGCTGGTACGCCCGCTGGCGCCTCGGCCCGGAGACGACCCGCTCGTACCCGGTCTCGGTCTGGGCGCTCATCGAGGAGACCAACCAGGGCAGTCGGGAGGTCGTCGGGGTCGACCTCGTCGGTCAGTGGCCGGGCGCGGACGAGAACGAGTCGGGCGGGGACTTCGTGCGGTACCTGTTCCAGCCGCCGGAGAGCGGGGAGCCGGAGGACGCCGTCCGCCCCGAGGACATCGGTGGGGAGGCGACGAGGCGGCCGGCGCGGCTCGGGCCGACGCCCGGGACCTGACGCGGTCCGCGGGCCCGCCCCGCCACCAGAGCCCTTTCGGGCCCGTCGGCACGGCCCTGGCGGGCGAGCGTGCGCTCGGCCTGGTCCGGTCCGGGCGCCGCAGCCTTCGGCACGGCTCCGGCCTTCCCTCTCGGCCCTCTTCCTCGGCGCAGCTCCCGCCCCTCTTCGGAGCAGCCCCGGCGGGCCTTCAGAGCAGCTCCAGCGGGCGTGGCCCACTCGGCGGCGGGAAGGCGGCGTCGAGTTCGGCGAGATCGTCCTCGGTCAGCTCCAGCTCGACCGCCGCCCGGTTCTCCCGCACCCGATCCGGGGTGCGCGCCCTGGTCACGGCACAGACCCCGGCCTGGCGCACCAGCCAGGCCAGACCGACCTGGCCGGGGGTGGCGCCGTGTCGCCGCGCCACGCTGGCCAGCGTCGGATGGTCGAGCAACCGGCCGCGTTCCAGTGGTGAGTACGCCATGACCGGCAGCCCGGCCGCCCGGCAGCGGGGGAGGAGATCCCACTCGACACCGCGTCGGGTCAGGTTGTACGGGATCTGGTCGGCCTCCATCGCCGTACCACCGGGGATGGCGGCCAGCTCCACCACGTCCGGAACGTCGAAGTTGCTCACCCCCCAGTGCCGGATCAGTCCCTGCGTCATCAGGGTGGTGAACGCCTCGACGACCTCCGACAGCGGCGCGTCGGCCCGTTGGTGCAGCAGGTAGAGGTCGATGCGGTCGGTGCCGAGGCGTTCCAGGCTGCGTTCGCAGGCGGCGAGCACCCCGCTGACGGTCGCGTGCTCCGCGGAGACCTTGCTGACCAGGAAGATCTCCTCGCGGCGATCGGCGAGTGCCTCCCGCACCAGCTCCTCGGCCCCGCCGTCGGCGTACGCCTCGGCGGTGTCGATCAGGGTGAGACCGACGTCGACGCCGGCCCGCAGGGCCGCGATCTCGTCGTCCCGCCGCCGTGGATCCTCCGCCACGCCCCAGGTGCCCTGACCCAGCGCCGGAATCTCCTCGCCGGACGGAAGGGTGACCGTGGGGATGTTTCGCAACGCCATGGCTGTCCTCTTCCTGGCCGCCGTCTCGCCGCTGGCCTTCCCGCGGTCCTTCCCCGGCAAACCGTGCCCCGCCGGCGTCGACCCGCCCGTCGCCCCGCGGCTTCCGGCGCCGTGGCGGGGCCGGGTCGCCGGTGCCGTCGCGACGACCCGTCAGACGAGCGCGTCGACGACGGCGGCCGCGCGCGCCTCGTGCTGGGCGTAGGCGTCGGGGAAGGCGGAGACCTGCACGGCCTGGGCCGCGGCGGCCACACTCATGGCCTCCCAGCCGGGGATCGCCAGGAGCGCGGTGAAGAACTGCTCGGCGGCGTACGCGGGACGCATCAGGTCCGCCACGGTGCCCCAGCCGGAGCTCGGGCGCTGCTGGAACAACCCGACCGAGTCGTGGTCGTAGCCGACACCCTGGTTCGGATAGGTGAGCGACTCGGGAACCCCGGCGTTGGCCAGGTTGTAGAGGTTGCTCTCCTGCATCGCGGTGGCGATGGCCACGACGAGTCCTCGGTGGGGGACCTTGAGCCTCACCCCGACCTGGACGATGGTGTGCGCGTTGTCCATCTGGGCCTGGGTGAGCCCGGCGACCGGACTCGGGCGGATCGACCGGCTCGCCCGGGTGACCGCGGTACGTGCCGTGGAGACGCGGGTGGTGGGCGGGCTGGTCGTCGGGGCGGCGGTGACCGTCGGCGTCGTCGCCGGTGGCGGTGGGGGCGTGGCCGGTGTGCGCTCGCCACGCGAGGCCCGGTCGTTGTCCGTCCGGAGTTCCCGCTCGGCGTGGACGTTGCCGGCCGGGGCGGGGCGGGTGGGTTCGGTCCCGGTCCGGGACTGTACGAGAACGACGCCGCCGAGGCAGCAGGTGAGCGCGGCGATCGACCCGAACCGTACCGGGCCGGAGGAGAACAGCGCCCGGATCCGGCTCCGGATCCGACCCGTGCGGCGGGGCGTCTCCCGCCGGTGTCGACCCACCCTCCGGACTTCCGAGGTGGCCTCCTCCGAACGGCCATCCTCGGCGTGGTGAGGCAGTTCGCGACCAGCGTGTTCCTGGTGAGGCATCCGCCGAGGTTAGGAAACGTCCGGGCGGATGTGACCTGTCGAGCGAGTGGCGTATACCACATTCTTCCCCAGATAACTGGGTGAACGCCAAAAATCATCGCCTGATAGCAAGAGATCCGATAAAGACGATTATATCCGAATAATCCCGCTGAATAGCGGTGGAGTGGTACGGAACGTCCCGGCCGGGCGGTGTGGGTGGCGAGATCATCCGATTCCGTCGTCCAACCCATCACATGACCGGACGAACGGTGGAAGGTGGCGGTGGGGCGAACGGTCGGACGAGACGGCGTCGACCGCCGTGATCCCGGCTTCGCGCGGAGTCCCGGGCCGGCGCGTCGGACGATGGCGGACCCGTCGGTCGCCGGCGGCCCGTGAACCCGTCTCGGTACGATGCTCCCGGTGGCCGAGAGCAGGATCACGCCGTTCGGGGGCGGGGCGACCGGGCCGGGCCGGCGTCGTCGCGGTGGGCTGATCCTGGTCGCGACCGTGATCGTCACCGCGCTGTTGCTCGGTCACCGGTTCATCCCCAACGTCCGTGGTCTGGGCAGCCTGATCGACACCGGCGCGCCGTTTCTCGGCCTCGGGGTGCCGCTGCTCGCGGTGCTCGCCGCGCTGCGCCGGTCCCGGATCGCGCTCGCCGCGGTCGCCGTCCCGACCGTCGTCTGGGTGGTGCTGTTCGGCGTGTCGTGGTGGCCGAGCGGTGGTGGCGGACCGGCGCGGTTACGGGTGGCGAGCCAGAACCTGCGGGCGGACAACCCCGACCCGGCCGGCACGGTCGCCCCGCTCGTCGCCAGCGGCGTCGACCTGATCGCCCTGCAGGAGGTGACCGGCGGGGCCCGTACGGTGCTGACCGAGACGCTGCGACACGAGTATCCGTACCAGGCCGTGGTCTCCACCGTCGGGCTGTGGAGCAGGTTCCCCATTCGTGACGAGGCCGGCGTCGACACCGGTCTGGCCTGGACCCGCGCCCTGCGGACGGTGGTGGCCGCACCCGACGGCGACGTCGTGGTCTACGTGGTGCACCTCGGCTCCGCGCGCGCCGGGCACACCAGCGTCCGGGACCGGACGGTCGACGCTCTCGCCACCCGGCTGCGGTCCGACCCCGCGGAACGCCTCCTCGTACTCGGTGACCTCAACACCGCCACCACCGACCGGGTGATCGAGCCCCTGACCGAGCTGCTGCGCGACGCCCAGGCCGACGCCGGCCGCGGGCCGGGCTTCACCTGGCCCGCCCCGCTTCCCGTCATCCGCCCCGACCACGTCCTCTACCGGGGCCTCACCGCGGTGTCCGCCGAGGTGGTGCGGACCCCGGCCAGCGACCACCGGGCGGTCACCGCCGGGTTCCGCTGAGTCGTCGACCTGGTCGTCGCGCCGGGGCCGGCCGCTGTCCGGGCCGGGCGACCCTCACCGCCGCTGCGGTTCCACCGGCGCGACGGTCAGGGTGTGCCGGCCCCCCTCGCTGGAGAACGGCCACAGCCGGTCGGCGTACCGAGCCAGCTCCGTCAACTGGTCCCGGTTCAGCCCGGCCGAGGCGATGCTCGCCCGGACGTCGGCGTGGTAGCGGCCGTCGGCGTCCCGGGCCAGCCTCGCCTGCGCCCGGACCTGGACGGTGTGCGCCTCGTCGGTGATTTCGGTCGCCGCCTCGACCGCCGCGTGGTGCAGGCAGGAGGCGAACGCGGCCGCGAGCAGCTGTTCGGGAGCCAGACCGGTGCAGTGCGGCGCGAGGGGCGACGCCAGGGTGGTGGACAGCAGACCGTCGTCGGTACGGACCCGGCCCCCCTCCGCGGTGGCCGCCGCCTCGTGCACCCAGGACTCGGATTCCGACATCGTGCGCCCCTCCCCGTCTGGCTCCCCGGGCTGCTACCCGTCAGGTGGGCGACGAAACACCGCCGGCGGGACGGCACGCTCCCCGGGCGGCGGCCCCGCCCACCGGGAGTCACACCCGTGGGCCGCCTCGCCACCCACCGACGCGGCTGGCAGGCTGGCGGCCATGTATCGGGAGCGGAGATCCCGGCTACCCGGCGCCACGGTCTGGACGGCGGTCCGCGGTCCGGACACCGGAACGAGCCGGATCCTGCCGGACGGCTGCATGGACCTGATCTGGTCGAGCCGGGACGGGCTGCTGGTGGCCGGGCCGGACACGGTCGCGCATCTGGTCACCGGGCGGGTCACCGAGCGGTACGTCGGGCTGCGACTGCCGCCGGGGACCGGACCGGCGGTCTTCGGGCCACCCGCGAACGAGCTGCGCGACCAGCGGGTTCCACTCGACCACCTGTGGCCCGCCGCCCGGGTCGCCGAACTGACCGAGCGGCTGGCCGGGGCGGCGGCGCCGGGCCGGATCCTGGAGTCGGTGGCGGCGGCCCGGCTGGCGGACGCCGGCGGCCCCGATCCGTCCGCGGCCGTCGTGGTCGCCGGCCTCGCCGCCGGTCAGGACGTCGCCGCCACCGCCCGGATGCTCGACGTCAGCACCCGGCAACTGCACCGGCGCAGCCTGGCACTCTTCGGGTACGGTCCCAAGACGCTGGCCCGGATCCTGCGACTGCGTCGGGCGCTGGTGCTGCTGCGGGCCGGCACGCCGGCTGCCGAGACCGCCGTCCGGACCGGTTACGCGGACCAGGCCCACCTGTCCCGAGAGGTACGCGACCTGGCCGGGGTGCCGCTGCGCGACCTGCTCGGCGGGCGACGCGGGCTGCCGGGGGCGGCGGCCCGGCCGACCGTTCCGCGCCGGACCGCCGCCCGGAACCTCCCTGCCTAGCCACCCGCCGCCGGCAGCGGGGCGTAGAGGTCGACGCTGTTGCCGTCCGGATCGAGCAGCGACGCGTACCGCTGACCCCACACCGCGTCCCAGGGCGCAAGATGCCCGGGATGGCCGGCGGCGACCACCGCCTCGTACGTGGCGTCCACCTCGGCCGGGTCGGCGCAGCGCAGGGCGAGGCTGGTGCGGCCGGGGCCGGTCGGGTGGCGGTATCCGGGATCGAACGAGCGGATCACCTCGACGGTGTCCCAGGTCAGGCGGATCCCGCCCGGCAGTGTCACCTCCACGTGTGGTTCGGTCTCGGCCCCGGCGGGGATGTCGAGTCCCAGAAGGCGATAGAACGCCAGGGAACGGGCCATGTCAGCCACAACAAGGCCAAACACGTCTAATCTCGGTGTCATCGGCCCAGCGTAGGAGGCGGCGCGGATCGTCGTCTTGAACGAATCGGACGCCCCGCGGCGTGACGTCACGGGCGACGTGCCCGTCCGGCGACCGCCGGCCGAGCGGCGCACGGCGGTCCGGCACGTGCCGTCTCGCGGGGGCGACCGGAGGGAACCTTCCCGACACGGGGGCAGAGAAGGGAGGTGGCCGGAGATGGACGTCATGGCCTACCTGGACGCCGGTTCCGGCAGCCTGATCGTGCAGGCGGTGATCGGCGGTGCCGCCGGCGTGGTGGTCGCGGCCAGGCTCTACTGGCGCCGGTTGACCGGCCGGTTCCGCAGGCGGCCTCCGGGCGACCGGGACTGAGGGCGGTCGGGCCACGATGCTTCCGCCCTCCCTCTCGACCACCGTCCCCGAAGGTGACCCGACACCCGATCCCGGCTCCTTCCGCGACCCCGCCAACCGGGTCCTTCACGCCGACGGGCAGATCCTGCGCGGACTCGACTCCCGGGCCGCCGCCCACTGGCAGGCGCTCGCCGGGACCGAGTTCTTCCGGTCGCTGTCGGCCGAGGGCAAGATCTGCGGCACCGAACTGCTCGCCCCGGGATCGGCGCCGGCGGCCGCCGGCCGGTGGGCCGCCCTCCTGCGACACGAGCGCATCCCCGTCGTGTCGTACCCGTACGAGTGGTCCTTCACGATGCTGCGCGACGCCGCCCTGCTGCACCTGGAGATCCTGCAGGCGGCGCTGTCGGCCGGCTTCACCACCAAGGACGGCTCGGCGTACAACCTGCAGTGGCGGGGGAGTGAGCCGGTCTTCATCGACGTCGGCTCGTTCGAGCCGGCGCGCGAGGGCGAGCCGTGGGCGGGGTACCGGCAGTTCTGCCAGACCATGCTCTACCCGTTGCTGCTGCAGGCCCATCTCGGGCTGGACTTCCAGCCGTGGCTGCGGTCCCGGATCGACGGTCTGGAGACGGGGCAGCTACGTCGCCTCTTCGGCGGCATCCGGCGGTTCCGCGCCGGGGTGCTCACCCACGTCCACCTGCACGACGCGCTCCAGGCCCGGTACGCCGGCACCGGCAGCGGCGCGGTCCGCGCCGAGCTGCGGGCCGCCGGCTACTCCCGGAACCTGGTGCGGGCCATGCTGCGCTCCCTCGACCGGCTGGTCCGCCGGCTCGACTGGCGGCCGCCGCCGAGCCACTGGGCGCGGTACCGGGAGACGTGCGGCTACACCGCCGCCGACCGGGAGGCCAAGGAACGGTTCGTCGGCGCGGCGCTCGCCGAGGCGGGGCGGCCGGGCCTGGTGCTGGACATCGGTGCCAACGACGGGGCGTACGCGCGGATCGCGGCCGCACACGCCGGGTACGTCGTGGCGGTCGAGGGGGACCCGGTCGTCGCCGACCAGCTCTACCGCCGGCTCCACGCCGACCGGGAGCGGCGGATCCTGCCGCTGGTGATGGACCTCGCCGACCCCTCGCCCGGGGGCGGCTGGCGCGGCGTCGAGCGGGCCCCCTTCGCCGCCCGGGTCCAGGCCGACGCGGTGCTCGCCCTCGCGGTGCTCCACCACCTCGCGATCGACCGGAACGTGCCGTTGCCGGAGATCCTCGACTGGCTGCTGGGGTTCCTCGCCACGGCCGGACCGGCTGGGCGCCTGGTGGTCGAGTTCGTCCACCCCGACGACCCGATGGCGGTTCGGCTGCTCGCCAACAAGCCCGCGGGTCTGTTCCCCGACTACCGGCGCGACGAGTTCGAGCGCCTCCTCGGCCGGCGGTGCCGCATCGTCCGGCGGTTGGAGCTGCCGTCGGCGACCCGGACGCTCTACGTCGGGGTGCCCCGTGGCTGACCGGCAGGGTACCCGGGCGCCGACCCCGACGGCCCGGCCGGCGGGCCGGGTCCGGGCGGAGCTGTGGGCGTTCGCCGAGATCCTGGCGCTCTGCGGGCTGGCGATCGCCCAGCCGCTGCTCGACGTCACCGGCCGCAGTCCCGACTTCTTCCTGTTCCACGACGCCGGCACCGCGGACGTCCTGCTGCTGGTCGCGATCGTCACGCTCGGGCCGCCGCTGCTCGTCTGGGGCGGTGGCGCTCTGGTCGGTCTGCTGGTCGGCCTGCCTGCCGGCCGGTTCGCCGGTGCCGTCTGGCGGTGGCGCGCCCGGGCGGCCGTGCAGACCGCGACCGTGGGCCTGCTGCTGGTCCTCCTCGCAATCCAGGTGGGCAAACACCTCCCGGGGCCGCGCGGCTGGCCGCTGCTGGCGGCGGCGGGGGTGGTCGGCGTCGGCGGCGCGTGGGCGTACCGGCGGTGGCGGGCGGTCGGTCAGCTGCTGCGGGTCGCCGCCGCCGGACCGGTGGTCCTCGCGCTGCTGTTCGTCTTCGCCTCACCCGCCTCGGCCATCGTGCTACCCGGCGACCGGGGCGCCACCGGCGCGGGCCGGCCCGGCGGTGCGCACCACCCACCGGTGGTCATGCTGGTCCTGGACGAGTTTCCGCTGGTCTCCCTGCTCGACGCGGACGGCGCGATCGACGCCGGGCGGTTCCCGAACTTCGCCCGCCTGGCCGGCGAGTCGACCTGGTACCGGAACGCGACCGGGGTCAGCGACTTCACCCCGTACGCGCTGCCGGCGATGCTGACCGGCCGGTATCCGACGGGGGCCCAGGCGCCGCACTACGCCCGGTATCCCGACAACCTCTTCACCGCGTTCGGCGGCACGTACCGGATCGAGGCACGGGAGAGCATCAGCCGGCTCTGTCCGCCGAACCACTGCCCGGAGCACACGGACGGGCGGGGTGGGCTGCCGGCCCTGCTTCGGGAGAGCGCCACACTGCTGGGACAGCTGCTCTCCCCGACGGAGACCGGGCGGCGGAACCCGGAGGAGTCGTACCGGGAGCCCACCCGCCGGCAGGCCGGGGAGAGGACCGGGTCGGAGGCGCCCACCGACCCCCGGTTCCGGTGGGGCGCCCTGGACGCGAACCAGCCGGCCCGGTTCGCCGACTTCCTCGCCACGCTGCGCCCGACCACGCAGCCGACACTGCACTTCCTGCACCTGCTGCTGCCCCACTCGCCGTGGAACTACCTGCCCTCGGGCATCCGGTACGAGGCACCGCCGGGGATGCCGAACGACGGCGTGGGCTGGGTCGAGCTCGCCCACCGGCGCCACCTGCTCCAGGTGGAGTACACCGACCGGCTGCTCGGCGAGACGCTGCGCCGGCTGGAGGCGACCGGCCTGTACGACCGGGCACTGGTCGTGGTCACCGCCGACCACGGGGTGAGTTTCACCCTGGGCGCGCAGGGACGGGGGGTCGAGGCGGTCCGGCGGGCCCCGGGCGAGGTGCTCTGGGTGCCGCTGTTCGTCAAACGCCCGGGACAGCGGACCGGCGTCGTCGACGACCGCGCCTGGGAACACGTCGACCTGCTGCCGACCGTCGCCGACCTGGCGGGCATCGAGGTGTCGTGGTCGGTCGACGGCGTCTCGGCGCTGCGGACCACCCGGCCGGACGGCGCACGGCGGTACCACGACCGCTCGGGGCAGCGGCTCCTGGTCTCCGACGCGCCGTTCGCCGACGTCGTCGGCGGCCGGGCGCGGCCGGACCTGCCGGCGCCGCCGGGGGCGGACCTGGTCGGCCGGTCGGTCGCCGAGCTGCCTGTCGGGCCGCCCGCGGGGCCGGTGACGGTGGGCAACCGCGCCGAGTTCGCACAGCTGGACGAGGACGGCGGGCGGCTGCCGGTGCTGGTGTACGGCAGCGTGCCGGCGACCGTACCGGACGGGACGCCACTGGCGGTGGCGGTCAACGGTCGGATCGGCGCGGTGGCCCCGGTGCTCCGGCCGGATGCGCGGGGACGCCGGTTCGCCGCCCTGGTGCCGGACGAGTCGTTGTTCCAGCCGGGCCACAACCGGTTGGAGATCTTCCAGGTCGACGACGGTCCGGTGTTGCGTCCGCTCCGCGGCTGACCGCGCACCCGCCCGGCTGACGGAGGGCGTACCCTTCCAGATCGGTGCCGCCGGGGGCGGGTCCCGCCGCCGGCGGCGGACCGCCCGGAGGCCACGGAACCGGACAGTGGCAGCGTACCCGGGCTTTCACGTGCGCCGTCGCGGCTCGGCGGGGTGCCGCGGGCGTCACGGTCGGGTGGGCGACGGCCGGCTCCCCATAGCAGATGTGCGGGCGATGTCGAACCTGTTGCGGGCGTGATCCTTCACTCACCCGTCAGCCACGTCAGGGACTTCGCTATGCTGCGCGACTACCGTAAAAGTGAAGGCGATTCAACGTAGATTCTGCCGGCGAAGCGAGGGACGCATGACAGACGCCAAACTCGACCACCCCGGCGGACAGCTGTCGATACCGGTCAAGCCCGCGGTCGACGGCCCGTCCGGGTTGGCGGTCAGCAATCTGTTGAAGGAGACGGGGTACGTCACCTACGACCCCGGATTCGTCAACACTGCCGCCTGCTCCTCCGCGATCACCTACATCGACGGGGACGCGGGGATCCTCCGCTACCGTGGCTACCCCATCGAGCAGCTGGCCGAGAACTCGTCGTTCCTCGAGGTCTCCTACCTGCTGATCTACGGTGAGTTGCCGACCGCGCAGCAGCTTGCCGAGTTTGAGGACCGGATTCGCCGGCATTCCCTCCTGCACGAGGAGATGCGTCGGTTCTTCGACGGCTTCCCCCGCGACGCCCACCCGATGGCGGTGCTCTCGTCCGCGGTCAGTGCAATCTCGACATTCTACCAGGACAGTCTGGACCCCTTCGACCGGGAGCACGTGGAAATCTCCACGATCCGGTTGATGGCCAAGGTCCCCACCATCGCCTCGTACGCCTACAAGAAGTCCATCGGGCAGGCGATGCTGTACCCGGACAACTCGCTCGGGTACGTGGAGAACTTCCTCCGGCTGACCTTCGGGGTCCCGGCCGAGCCGTACGAGGTCGACCCGGTGGTGGCCCGGGTGCTGGACATGCTCTTCATCCTGCACGCCGACCACGAGCAGAACTGCTCGACCTCCACCGTCCGGCTGGTCGGCTCCAGCAACGCCAACCTCTTCGCCTCGATCTCCGCCGGGGTGAACGCGCTGTTCGGACCGCTGCACGGCGGCGCCAACCAGGCGGTGCTGGAGATGCTGGAGCGGATCCGGGCCGACGGCGGTGACGTGCCGGCCTTCGTCCGGCGGGTCAAGAACAAGGAACCGGGCGTCAGGCTGATGGGCTTCGGCCACCGGGTCTACAAGAACTACGACCCGCGGGCGGCGATCGTCAAGAAGGCCGCGCAGGACGTCCTCACCCGGCTGAACAAGCCGGATCCACTGTTGGACCTGGCGATG
Organism: uncultured Micromonospora sp.; assembly: GCA_937951935.1. Classification (GTDB taxonomy): domain Bacteria; phylum Actinomycetota; class Actinomycetes; order Mycobacteriales; family Micromonosporaceae; genus Plantactinospora. The sequence goes on from CALGAM010000164.1 coordinate 20,378, forward strand.
CAGCTGGAGGAGATCGCGCTCGCGGACGAGTACTTCATCTCGCGCAAGCTGTACCCCAACGTGGACTTCTACACGGGCCTGATCTACAAGGCCATGGGCTTCCCCGCCAAGATGTTCACGGTCCTGTTCGCGCTGGGGCGGCTGCCGGGCTGGATCGCCCAGTGGCGGGAGATGATCTCGGACCCGGAGACCAAGATCGGCCGGCCGCGGCAGCTCTACACGGGGTACGGGCTGCGCGAGTACGTGCCGATCGAGAAGCGCTGAACCCGCCGGGACCACTGGCGGAATCGTTCCACCGGCCGCCGACGCGACGCGTCGGCGGCCGGTTCCCGTTTCACCCCCGGTGCGTCGACGGCCACCCCGGTGCCCTCCGGTCCGGTCGTCGCCCCCGTGTAACGGCTCCGCGCCCGGGTAGTCCGCGGTGGCCCTGTGGTCGACCGCGCGTCACGGCGGTGCGCCGCACCGCCCACGAGGAAGGAGCCTGTGATGAGCCACGTGCCCCGTTCGGCGTCGGCGCAACCGAGCCACGACGGCGAGTACGAGTTCTGGCGCAACCACGCCCAGATCTCGCTGCAGCCCGTGGCGGCCCCCTCGATCCTGGGACTCTTCGGCTTCGCGGCGGCCACATTCGTCGTCGCCACGAACCTCGCCGGCTGGTACGGCGACGCCACCACCACCCCGCAGTACCTGTTCCCGTTCGCGGCGTTGCTGGGAGGACTCGCCCAGGTCCTGGCCGCGATGTGGGCCTACCGGGCACGGGACGGGCTCGCCACCGCCATGCACGGGGTCTGGGGCGGGTACTGGCTCTCCTACGGCGTGCTGTTTCTGCTGATCACGACCGGGGTGCTGGTGCAGCCGACGCCCTTCGTCGCTCTCGGTTTCTGGTTCGCCGTGCTCGCCGCGATCACCTGGTCGGGAGCGTTCGCCGCGCTGGCCGAGAACCTCGGGATCACCCTGGTGCTGGCGACCCTGGCCGCCGGCTCCACATGTCAGGCGGTCGGTCAGATCGCCGACGTCTCCGCCTGGCGGACCGCGGGTGCGTACCTGTTCATCGCCTCCGCGGTGATCGCCTGGTACACCGCGACGGCGATGATGCTGGAGGGCACGTTCCGCCGGGTCATCCTGCCGATCGGCAAGATGAGCGGCCCGAACGTTCCGGGACGCGAGCCGCGGCAGGTCATCCAGTTCCTGGCCGGAGAGCCGGGGGTCAAGGTCGGCCAGTGAGCGCCGGCCGCGCCGGCGGAGGCGGCGCGGTGGCGACGCCGGCCGCCGGTGTTTCGCGTTTTCCTCTTTCGCTCGTGTTTGGTGGGATAGCGTCGGTACGGCGGCCCGACCGGCCCGGACGTCGACACGTCGGCGCCGGGAGGCGGGACGTCGGCGCGGGGGCGCCGCCGGTGGCCGGGGAGGACGGGCCAGGTGGGAGCGGACGTGACGGCGACGGATGATGCACCGCTGGACGGCCTGGCCGGGGACGGCCGGGGAGGTTTCCTGCCGAGAGTGCTCGGCGTGCTGAGCCTCGGCCTCGGCGCCGCGGCGCTCGGCGCGCCGGATCGGGTCAGCCGGCTGGTCGGGGTCGACGACTCCGCGCTCGCCCGGACGGTCCTGGTACGCGCGGTCGGTGTCCGCGAACTGGTTCCGGCGGCCGGGCTGCTGGTCGGCCGGGCACCGGCCGGCTGGGTGTGGGCGAGGGTGGTCGGTGACGCCGTCGACCTCGCGGCGCTCGCCGTGGCGCTGCGTGACCGGGGCGGGCGGCGGCGTCGACGGGTGGGCAGGGCCCTGGCGGCCGTCGCCGGCCTCACCGCCCTCGACCTGGTGGCGGCGGTGCTGGCCAGCCGTGCCCCCGCGGGCCGACGGACGCTGCGGGCGAGCGCGACCGTGACGATCAACCGCCCCGCCGACGAGGTGTACCGGTTCTGGCGCGATCTCGAGAACCTGCCCCGGTTCATGTACCACCTGGAGTCGGTTCGGGCCGACGGCGACGGCCGGTCGCACTGGACGGCCCGCGCCCCGGGAGGCCGCCGGATCGAGTGGGACGCCGAGATCGTGGACGACAACCTCAGCGAGGTGATCTCCTGGCGGTCGGTGAAGGGCGCCCGGGTACCCAACGCGGGCCGGGTCCGGTTCGCCCGCGCCGCCGGGGGGCGGGGGACGGAGGTCCGGGTCGACCTCGTGTACGCCCCGCCGGGCGGTGCCCTCGGCCGGGCCGTGGCGAAGCTCCTCGGTGAGGAACCCGGGCAGCAGATCCGGGACGACCTACGCCGGTTCAAGCAGGTGATCGAGACAGGCGAGGTCGTCCGCTCCGACGGGAGCCCGGAGGGACTGGCCACCTTGCCGCAGCTGCGGCAGCGGCCGGCGCGTCCCGCGGCGGGCCGGGCATCCCGGTGAGGGCGGGCGGATCCGGAGGGACAGATGAAGGCGAACTGCTGGCAGGGCCGCGACTCCGTCGGGATCGAGGAGGTGCCCGAACCGCGGATCATGAATGCCCGCGACGCGATCGTCCGGGTCACCAGCACCGCCATCTGCGGCTCCGACCTGCACCTCTTCCACGGCTACATCCCGACCATGAAGAAGGGCGACATCCTCGGTCACGAGTTCATGGGCGAGGTCGTGGAGGTGGGCCCGGAGGTGCGCAACCTGCGGGTCGGCGACCGGGTGGTGGTGCCCTTCCCGATCGCCTGCGGCGGCTGCGCCGCGTGCCAGTCCGGCCTCTACTCGCTCTGCGAGAACTCCAACCCCAACGCCGGCCTCGCGGAGAAGCTGCTGGGGCACTCGCCGGGCGGGATCTTCGGCTACTCGCACATGCTCGGCGGGTACGCCGGCGGCCAGGCCGAGTACGTCCGGGTGCCCTTCGCCGACGTCGGGCCGGTCAAGGTTCCCGACGACCTGCCCGACGAGAAGGTGCTGCTGCTGTCCGACGTCCTGCCCACCGGTTACATGGGCGCGGAGATGTGCGGCATCACCGGGGGCGAGGTCGTCGCGGTCTGGGGCGCCGGGGCGGTCGGGCTGCTGGCGATGCGCAGCGCCTACATGCTCGGTGCCGAGCGGGTGATCGCGATCGACCGGTTCCCGTACCGGCTGCGGCTGGCGCGTGAGCGGGTCGGTGCGGAGCCGCTGAACTACGAGGAGACCGACGTCGTCGAGGCACTGCGGGAGCTGACCGGCGGGCGGGGACCGGACGCGTGCATCGACGCGGTCGGAATGGAGGGGCACCACCCGTCGGCGCTGATCGACGCGTACGACCGGACGAAACAGTCGGTCCGGCTGGAGACCGAGCGGCCGCACGCCCTGCGGGAGGCGATCCTGAGCTGCCGTAACGGGGGGACGGTCTCGGTGGTCGGGGCGTACGGCGGGTTCATGGACAAGTTCCCGATCGGCTCGCTGATGAACCGCTCGATCACACTGCGCTCCGGCCAGTGCCACGTCCAGCGCTACACGCGGCTGCTGTTGGACCGGATACGCCGGGGCGAGCTCGACCCGAGCTTCGTCATCTCGCACCGGCTGCGCCTTGAGGACGCGCCGGTTGGCTTCGAGATGTTCCGGCAGAAGCAGGACGAGTGCACCAAGGTGCTGCTTCGGCCCTGAGCTCCGGCCGGCCCGCCGCGCCGTCGCCCCCGGCCGGCGCGTTCGTCTCCCGCCGGGGACGGGTACACCGGGGAACGGACCCACAACCCGGGCAGAGGAGTCGGATGGACGGCGTCGACCCGCGGGGGACGGCAATCGTTCCCGCCCCTCCTCGGCGTCTCTGGCGACGCGTCTTCCTGGTCGGCCTGGCGCTCTGGCTCGCCACGGTCGCGGTCGTCTTTCTCACCGGCAACCCCACCCTGCTGCCGACCCTGGTGCTGCTCGGCAGTTTCCTGGTTCCGGTGACGTTCGTGGCCTGGGCCTTCGAACGCCGGGACACCGGTGCGGTGACCGTACCGCTGGTCTTCGCGACCTTTCTCACCGGCGGGGTGCTCGGTGTGCTCGGGTCGGCGGTGTTGGAGTCGTACCTCCTGCGGCCGTCGGCGGCGCTGTTCCTCGGTGTCGGTCTGATCGAGGAGGCCGCGAAGCTGGCGGCGCTGGCCCTGCTGACCCGGCACATGGTGGTGCGGACGCTGCGGGACGGGATGATCCTCGGCGCGGCCGTCGGCTTCGGCTTCTCCGCCCTGGAGTCGGCCGGGTACGCCTTCATAGCCCTGTTCACCGTGCAGGGACTGTCGGTGGTGCAGGTGGTGCTCACGGAGATTCTCCGGGGTGTGGTGGCGCCGGTCGGGCACGGGCTCTGGACCGCGATCCTCGGCGGGGTGCTGTTCTCCGCCAGCACCCGGGAGCATTTCGTGATCAACCTTCGGCTCCTCGTCTCCTACCTCGGAGTCGCGGTGCTGCACGCGCTCTGGGACGCGATGCACGTGATCGCGTTGTCTCTGACCCTGCTGCTGACCGGCGATCTCGGCGCGCCGGTCAGCGGTACCGGTTCCCTGGTGCGGCCGACTCCGGCCCAGGCGGCGCTGATGCCGGCCCTGGAGGGGCTGGGGCTGGCGCTCGTCGCCGCGGTCGGGGTGGTCTGGTTGCTCCTGCTGTGGCAGTCCGGCCGCCGTGGGCCGGCGGGGGCGGCGCACGGGTGGCGGGTGCCGACCGGGTCCGGGGCCGGCGTGCCACGCGGGTGAGTCGGGGACCCGCGGGTTCCGGGGCGGCGCGGGTGCGTCCCCGGGCGTGGCCCGGCCGTGCCCGGGGACACGCGGGCGTCGGCCGTCGTCGGCCGTGGCGCGCTCCCGTGCTCAGGTCGCGAGGATGATCCAGACGGTGAGGCCGCCGAGCAGCAGCAGTCCGATCACCGCCTGGAGCAGCAGGGCCGGTCCGAGGTGCGACCAGAGGGTCGGGGTGCGCGGGGTGAGCAGCTGTCCGGTGGTGAGGTTGACGATCCGCTCCACCCGGGGGGCGAGCCCGGCGTCCTTCTGGGGCCGAACGGTGACCTGGATGTGGTCGCGGGGTTCCAGGGCGCTCTGCGGCAGGTGGCCGTGGATCTCCACCTCGCAGAGCACTCCCGTGTCGTCGCGCAGCCGCAGCGGGGTGACCAGGAACTCCGGCCCCTTGCGGAGGTCCTTCCACCGCGGCTGGTTGCCGGGGCGCAGCGCCGCGGCGAGGGGCCGGAGCATCAGGCGGAACAGGCCGGCGGTGACGAGTACGGCGATGAGGATCGGCTGCCGGACCCGGATCTCCCGCGAGTAGCCCTCGAGGAGCCGGACGACGTGCCCGGTGATGATCGGTCCGCTGCGCCAGGCGACCCGTTCGGGAAACAGTTCACTGTCCATGCCGTCACCACCGAGAGTTCACTTTCCGTGACGAATTGTATAGATCGCGAGTGGTGAATCCAGAGTGAGTGAACTGCTTCACATCGTTGTCGCGTGTCGCCGGCGTCGGCTCGGCCGCCCGCCGCCCGGGTGCGCTGCCGGGAGCCGAGGTGACAAGCCCAGGGCGACGGGTATCCCCGGGGCGACTGTGGAGAGGGGACGACCCATGCAGCTGTCCTTCCTGCGCCCGATCTGTGCCCATCCCGGCCCCTGGGCGTCGGTCTACCTGGACGCCTCCCGGGACACCCACGACGCGCACCCCGCCCTCGACGTGCGCTGGCGGAACCTCCAGGAACGCCTCCGGGAGCAGGGAACCGACGCGCGGACCGTCGGCGCGCTCGACGAGGTGGTCCGCGGCCACGACCCGATGCCCGGTGACTACGGGCTCGCCGCGTTCGCGGCCGACGGCCGGGTGATGCTCACCGAGTACCTCTCCGCGCCGCCCCGCAGGGACATCGCCGCGTTCGGGCCGATCGCCCACACCATGCCCCTGGTGGCGCAGCGGGGCGAACAGATTCCGTGGGTCCGGGTACTGACCGACCGCACCGGGGCGGACCTGATTGCGGTCAGCGCGGGCGGCGTACCCCGACGCGCGCGGGTCACCGGCGGTCAGCGGTGGCCGATCCGCAAGGTCGACCCGGGCGGCTGGTCGCAGCGGCACTTCCAGCAGGGCGCCCAGCTCACCTGGCAGCGCAACGCCGGCGACGCCGCGGCGGCGACCGCCCAACTCGCCGAGCGGGTCGGCGCCGAGGTGATCGTGATCGCCGGCGAGACCCGGGCCCGTCAGCTGCTCGCGGAGCAGCTTCCGGAGTTCTGGCGGGACCGGGTGGTACAGACCGACGCCGGCTTCCGGGCCCCCGGTGCCGACCTGGAGGCGCTGGACGACGTCACCGTGCAGGCCATCGCCGAGGTCGCCGCCGCGCACACCGACGTCGCACTGGACAGGTTCGGCATGCAACAGCACGTCGGCCGGGGACTGGACGCGGTGGTGACCGCGTTACAGCGCGGCCAGGTGGA